>JAFEEH010000151.1 GCA_018241185.1 Pseudomonadota bacterium
CCTCGCGCCGCGTCTTCTTCCTCTTGCCTGCGTACTCCGCGTCCGAAAAGCTCATCTGGCTCATCGTGTGTGTCCTCATCTCCACGATCAACGGCCAAGAGCACGATCGGTGGACTTGTTCAGACCTTCGCTAACTGGGTCAGGGCAAGTCGAGGATGGCTAAGCGGTCCGGCTCTCCCTGTTCGGTGGGCGGCACGAACAGCTTCGGAAGGAGGTGCATGCAGCCTGCCACGACCGGGCCGAGTGCCCAGTCAATCCAGCAGCGGAACCTCGCCAGATCGACCGACTTTCCCGACCACGGAAGCACACCTGCGATCCAGCCTTTGCGATGCATGTCGCGCACAACACACTCGCGGCGGACGTCGGGCAATTGCACCAGGACATGCGCGCCCTCGGCCCAGCTACCGCCTGATCGCCGTATGGGACGGTTCCCCTGCTGCTGGAATGCAAGCGCTGTTCTGCTCTCATGACCAGTAGGATCAACTTTGAAGCGACGCTGCTTTTTCGACACGCGAAGTGCAAACTGGCAGAGTTAGATTCGCCGATAGCCCGCCTGTGGCAATGGGGCAAAGTTCCAGCGTCCCGCTGTGGCGCTCCGCGATGGCTTGCACGATTGGCAAACCCAGACCGCTACCAACAGTGCCGGGGCTGCGACGCCAAAACCGTTGTAGGGCTTGAGCGCGTTCCTGTTCGTTCAAGCCACGGCCTTGATCGTTCACGCTAAAGAGCACTTGGACTCGGGTGGGCTGACTAATGCACAACTTAACCGCCTTATTACTGCCGCCATGACGGAGGGCGTTGTCCAACAGATTGCGCAGCGCAATACGAAGAAGTGGCGCGGGAACAGCAACGGCAAGGTTTAATTTTGGGGCGTCCAGCTGAATACCTGCACGAATGCCGTGAAGCAATTGATCGCAGCCATTTTGCAAGTTGATCAGGTCTGAGATAGCTTGGCGTGCTGTTTCCTCGGCGTCGGCCGGCTCCGTGCAGGTGTCAGTAGAAGGACCCTCCAACCGCGCCAAGATGAGCAGCTGTTCGAGTGTGGCCTGTAGTGCCTGAACTCCGGTCTCTGCGTCTGTCAACGCGCGCCAGACCGTATCGGCGTGTCCGGGTCGCACTAGCGCAAGACGCATCACTTGAAGATGAGTTTTGATTGCCGTCAGGGGAGTGCGCAATTCGTGGGCGGCATCGTCAGCGAAACTGCGCTCACGATCGATTGTGCGGTGCAGTCGGCTGAGGAGAGACTGCATTGTGTTCACCAGGGGCTGCAGTTCGGCTGGGGTATGGATTTCTGGCATTGGGGCGCTGTCGTCTGTACGGCGGTGCTCCAACGCTTCCCGCAAACGGACCAGTGGTGCTAACCCGTGCCCAATGCTCAACCATAGCAGTGCCATGCCGGCGATCAGCGCCGCAATAAAGGGCACCAGCATGCTGACAGCGACGTCGCGAAGCAGGGCGTCACGCAAGTCCAGCCGGTCGGCGGTCGCGATCCGCAACCCGCCATCGACCAACACATAGGTTCGCCATGGCTTGCCGCCGAACACATGAGTCCCGTATCCCGGCGCCGCGTTGGCAAGACTGGGGCTGCCCGCTGTGCGCGCGACTGGCAACGCCAAAAGTTCTCCGCGCAGTAGACTGACCTCGCACGCAAGCCCGTCCCGTCCGATGACATCCAGTGGTGGGGGGGCGGCAGTATTGCGACTCGAGGCCTCGTCGTGCGACAACTGCGATGCGAGCCCTGCGACCATTCGCGCCGACGCCGCCAGGCGATCGTCCAGTGCGACGCGCAGCCCTCGGCGAAGGTCGAGCAGGACCCATCCCACTGCCGTGCTCCACAACAAAGTCAGCGATATGCCGATCGCCAGCAAAAGCCGCAGACGTAGGCTCATGCCTGCCCTTTGCCGCTGGCTGATCCCAGCCGATACCCGATCCCCCGGACGGTTTCGATCACATCAGCGCCGAGCTTTCTTCGCAGGTGATGGACATGCACTTTGAGAGCATTGCTTTCGACATCGCCGTCAAGGCCGTAGAGGCTATCGTTCAATTGTGCCGCGGATAGGATGTGGCCCGGGCGTTCCATTAGCGCGCGCAATAGCGCAAGTTCGCGGCGCGGCAGTTCGACACGGGCGCCGTGCAGCGACACCTCGCCCGTGGAGGGCGACAAGCGCACAGCGCCATGCACCATTTGGTCTGTGCTACGACCCCTTGCTCGACGTGTGAGCGCGTGCAAACGGGCGACAAGCTCCGATAGATCGAAAGGTTTGAGCAGGTAGTCGTCGGCGCCGGCCTGCAGGCCATTCACGCGGTGCTCCACGGCATCGCGTGCCGTCAGCACCAGGACCGGCATGTCGATGCCGGTGCGCCGCCAGTCCTGCAGCAAGGTCATGCCATCGCGATCCGGCAGGGCCAGGTCCAGTACACAGACGTCGAAGTCCGCCGTGGCGCGGGCAGCGTCGGCCTGCGCCGCATTGGCAGCCACGTAGACCGTCAAGCCATGCATGCGCAGCCCGGCGGCTACCCCGCGGGCAACGAGTGGATCGTCCTCGACCACCAGAATGTGCATGGGCGCGATCTTGCCCGCAAACACCTCATCATCGGCAAGCCAGGGCCGTCACGCAGGGACTTAACCCCGACTTAACCGGAGAGACGCAGCATGTCGCTCATGTCGGAGATCGTCACCCATCGCCACTCGTCCGGGCCTGCCCGCCCCCTACGTTGGCCTGCGCTCTGGCGACGCATGTCGTTGTGTGTGCTGCGCGCGCTGGTCGCCTTCATGGCGATCGCCCCTGCGGTCCATGCTTCGGGCGACTTTCTCGCCGCGGACCAGGCCTTCAGACTGGAGGCGCGCCCCACACCGCAGGGGCTGACCCTGCACTGGACCATTGCCCCCGGGTACTACCTTTATCGCGACCGCATCGACGTGAGGCCGGACGGCGCGGGAACGGTCGAGTCGATTCGAAAGCCGTCGGGCGAGCGTAAGGACGACCCTCAGTTCGGCGCCGTCGACGTCTATCACGGTGAAGTGACCGTGCTCGCCCAGGTCTCGGGCGCCCGCCATGTCCAGGTCGGCTGGCAGGGGTGCGCCGAGGCGGGACTGTGCTACATGCCGCAGCAACAGCGTGTGGCAACGGGTGCTGCTCCACCCGCGGCACCTGCTGCCGAGCCGGCATCGGCGGACTTTGCCGGGCTCGAGTTCGGCAGCGCAAGCGACGGCGCTTTTGCCCGGCTTCTGCAGGAGCGCACGTTCGCTTGGGTCCTGCTCGTCTTCGCCGGACTGGGGATCGCGCTGGCGTTCACGCCATGCATGCTGCCGATGCTGCCCATCCTGTCGACCATCGTGGTCGGCGAGGGCGCCTCATCGCGGCGGGCACTGGGTCTCTCCGTGGGCTTTGTGCTGCCGATGGCGTCGACTTACGCGTTGTTGGGCGTGCTTGCGGCCCAGGCGGGGACGAGCGTCCAGGCCTGGCTGCAGAGCAGCTGGACGAATGCCGCGCTGTCCGCTGCCTTCGTCGTGCTGGCGGCTGCAATGTTCGGCCTGTTCACCTTGCAGTTGCCTGCCGCTGTGCGCGACCGCCTGGGGCAGGCCAGCGCGCGCCGTCGTGGCGGCAGCCTCGCCGGCGTCGCGGTGCTCGGCATCCTCTCGGCACTGTTTGTCGGTCCATGCATGACGGCGCCTCTGGCAGGTGCGCTGATCTACGTGGCCCAGTCAGGCGATCGGGTGAAGGGCGGGCTCGCACTGCTCGCCCTCGGTCTCGGCATGGGCTTGCCGTTGATCGTGGCGGCCACGTTGGGCGGCCGCTGGATGCCAGGTCCCGGGCCCTGGATGGACCGCGTCAAGTCCGCCCTCGGCTTTGGGTTGTTGGCCATGGCGGTCTGGACGTTGCGCCCGGTGGCGCAAGCGTCGCTGCTGCTCGCGCTGTGGGGCGTTCTGCTGCTCGGCGCGGCGCTTGCAGTGATGCAGGCGGCGAGTGTGGCGTCTGAAAGGGTCCGCATTGCGGGCCGTGCGGCTGCCTGGGCCGGCGGCGTGTGGGGTGTCGCCATGCTGGTGGGCGCTGCCTCGGGTGCCGGCGATCCCTGGCAGCCGTTGGCGGGGTGGCGCGGGAGTGAAGCGCGTCCTGCCGCCAGCGCGCAGGCAATGTCGACTCCAACTACGTTTGCCGGCATCCGCGGGCAGGACGAACTGCGCGCTGCTCTGGCGCAGGCTGCCCGGGAGGGCAAGGCGGCCCTGCTCGATTTCTCGGCCGACTGGTGCGTTTCCTGCAAGACTATCGACCGCGAAGTGTTCTCAGACACGTCGGTGCAATCGGCGCTGCAAGGTGTGGTCCGCCTGCGAGCGGATGTGACCTCTGCCGACGAAGCAATGAAGGCACTGATGCAGGAGTGGCAGGTGCAAGGCCCGCCGACGTTGCTGCTGTTCGACTCGCAGGGCGCCGAGCTGCGTGCAGCCCGGCTGGTCGGCGAGTTCGGTCGGCAAGACCTGCTTTCACGCCTGCAGTCGACGAACGACAGCGGGGCGAAGTTGTGAGTCAGACGCTGCAGGTCGGTCCATTTGCGCTGCCGTGGACGGTGGCCGCAACCATTCTGGCGATCTTGGCCGGCACGGCCTTGGCTGGTCTGCTGGGCCGCCGACGCGGCATCGCACTCGACACCCCCACCCTGGTGATTCCCATCGCTGCCTTCGTGATCGCACGGCTGGCCTTTGTCTTGCGCTTTCACGATTCCTATATTCAGCAGCCGCTGTCCGCCATCGACATCCGCGACGGCGGCTGGATGCCGATGGCCGGCCTCGCCGCGGCCTGGGTGACTGCGCTGGCCTGGTCATGGCGCGCGCCGGTCGCCCGAGTGCCATTGGCCGCGGGCACGGCGCTTGCCAGTGCGATCTGGGCAGCTGCGGCCTTCGGCGCACCTTGGCTGGGAAACAGCAACGATCAACGTGTGCCTGGGTTGACGCTTTCGACGCTGCAGGGCGAAGCGGTTCAGTTGGACCAATTCGTTGCCGGTCGCCCAGCAGTCGTCAACCTTTGGGCCGGTTGGTGTCCGCCCTGCCTGCGCGAGATGCCAGTGTTGCAGGAGGCGCAGGCGCGCTATCAGCAGGTGCGTTTCGTGTTCGTCAACCAGGGGGAGTCGCTCGAAAAGGTGCGACAGCACCTGTCTCGCCGCGGTTGGCAACTGGAGCGCGTCCTTCTGGATCCGGGTTTGACGCTCGGCGCGCAGCTGCGGCAGGCCGCGCTCCCGACCACGCTCTTCGTCGACGCCCACGGCCGTGTGGAGGCAGTGCGCACCGGAGAACTCTCTCGCGCGACGCTGGCCGAACGCCTGGCCTCGCTCCTTCCCCCATCCTCCACTGCTTCCTCGCACGAGCCATGAATTCCCTGCGTCATCTTCCACGAACCTTGCTGCGCCACACGCGCGTTGTCGCGCTGGCCACGCCTCTGCTATCTGCCTGCATCGCCCCCGCCGTCTGGGCACAGGATCGTCCGGCCGTCCTCGACACCTTGGCCAAAAAAGGGGTTACCGTGGTCGGTCCGCTTCCCTCGGCCAGCGGGCTCCCGGCCTGGGCCGCCCATGTCGGCCAGCGCCCGGTTGCCCTTTACGCAGCGCCCGATGGCAAGCACCTGATCGTGGGCACGCTGCTGGATGCAAAGGGCGACGACGCGGACGGTGCCGCGCTCGATCACGCGGTCGGCGGCGCCATGGGTGCTTCCGCGTGGAGTCGCTTGCAGCAAAGTCACTGGATTGCCGACGGTACCCCCAAGGCGCCGCGCACGGTGTATGTTTTCACGGATCCCAACTGCCCCTACTGCAACCGCTTTTGGGCCGATGCGCGCCCGTGGGTCGACGCGGGCAAAGTGCAACTGCGCCATGTGATGGTCGGCATCCTGACGCCCACGAGCGCGGGAAAGGCTGCAGCGCTGCTGAAATCCTCCGATCCAGCCGCTGCGTTAGCCACCTATGAGCGCAATCAGGTCGGACCAACGGCAAAGGCGATGGAGGCCGGGCGGCCGCGGCCACTGGACGATGCGGGCCTCAAACCCCTGGCTGCCATTCCTCCGACAACGCAGGCGCAACTGGATGCCAACGCCGCCTTGATGGCGAATCTCGGATTGCAGGCTACGCCGGCGATGGCATGGCGCGATGCGGCCGGCGCGCTGAAGACCCGTACCGGTGCACCCAGTTCGGCGCTGTCCGAGGTGCTGGGCCCCCGGTAACCACCACCCCGTCTTGCCAAGGAGCACTTCGTCTTGACATCCCAAATGCCTTCTTTCGAATCGGTCGACGTCGTGGTCATCGGCGCAGGCACGGCCGGCATGCATGCTTTCAACACCCTGGCGCGCGCAGGTCGCTCTGTGCTGCTGGTGGACCAGGGTCCACTGGGCACGACCTGCGCGCGCGTCGGCTGCATGCCCTCCAAGGCGGCGCTGCATGCTGGCCGCCAGTGGGCAAGCCTGCGGTCGCTGTTGGGCGACACGGCAGTGCCGGCAGGCGCCGCCAGCCCTCTCGAGCTCTGGCACCACGCCCTCAAGACGCGTGACATGCTCGCCGCCGGTGCTGCCCAGCGCACCCGCACGGCGGCCGGCGACCGGCTGCGTGTAGGGCATGCGCGTTTCGTCGACCCCGCCACCGTTGACGTCGATGGTCGGCGCATCCGTGCGCAAGTGTTTGTCGTGGCCACCGGCTCGGAGCCGGTGCTGCCGTCTGGGCTGGAGACCATCGGACCGAAGATCCTGACCACCGACACCCTGTTTTCCCTCGGTGTGCTGCCGGCGCGGCTGGGAGTCCTGGGTCTGGGGGCGATCGGCCTGGAGATGGGGCTGGCACTGGCCCGGCTCGGCGTCGAGGTGGTGGGTGCGGACCTGCGGGAGTGGCCAGCCGGCATCAACGATCCGGTAGTCGGCGCGGCAGCGGTCGCTCAGTTCGGCAGCGAGATGGCGCTGTGGCTGGGTTCGCGCGCCGAAGTGCTTTCCGATGGCGACACACTGCGCTTGCGCAGCGACGGACGGGAGCAGACGGTCGATCAGGTGCTGGTGGCGCTGGGGCGGCGGCCCCGGCTGGCCGGGCTCGATCTGGAGCGCGCAGGCGTGGCGTTGGACACGCAGGGCCTTCCGGCGATCGACGGCGACACCTTGCGCGCCGCAGAGAGCCCGATCTTCATTGCCGGCGACGCCAACCCCGAGCGGCCGCTCATGCACGAGGCAGCGGACGAAGGCGCTGCGGCGGCGCGGGCCGCGCTGGATGTCTTGGCGGGCCGCCCGGCCACACCGCTGCGGCGTCGGACAGCCCTCGCTGTGGTCTTCAGCGACCCGGACGTCGTGACCGTCGGTGCCCGGCTGGACGAGTTGGGCGAGGCCGATCGGGTCGTCGGTTCGGCGAGCGGCTTGGCCAACGGACGGTCGCGCATCCTGGGCGCCGAGTCGAATCTGGTGCGCGTCTATGCCCACCGGTCCACCGGCCAGCTCATGGGCGCAAGCCTCATGGCAAGCCGGGGTGAGCACCTGGCGCACCTGCTCGCGTGGGCCATACAGCGCGGGGAAAGTGTGCAGAGCCTGCTGTCCATGCCCTACTATCACCCGAGCATCGAAGAGCTGGTTCAAGGCGCGCTGACGGATGCGGCGCGCCAACTCCAACAATGACATCCGGAGACATGCCACGATGATGACGACCACCCACTCCCAGGAGGCGCTGCAGATCCTCTTGCATGCGCCTACGGCGCCCTCCCTTGCTCGCGCTCGCAGCAATGCCGCCAACATCGTGCGCAGCGCGCCTCACGTCAGCGTGCGCATTGTGGTGAACGCTGAGGCGGTGGCCGCAGCGCTCGATCAGCCCGACGCAGCGTTCGACGCGCTGACGCTGGTCTGTCCCAACACCCTGGCACGCCTCGGTCGCGAGGCGCCACGGCCACTTACCGTGCTGGCGATGGGTGCGGTGCTCGAGATCGCTGAAATGCAGATGAAGGGCTGGTGCTATGTCCGCGCCTGATTCGGTGATTCGGCTGCCGGTACGGCCGGCATGGCATGCGTTGCGGTCGGTCGTGGCGTTGCCCGCGCTGATGGCCTACAGCTTAGCCGGGCACGCACAGACTCCGCCGGCCGACCCGGTCGAAGGTCAGAAGATTGCGAGCCAGGGCACGCCGGCTGGCGTGGCCGCCTGTGCGGGGTGTCACGGTGCGCAGGGCGAGGGGAATGCGGCGTTTCCCCGCCTCGCCGGCACGGGCGCCGACTACTTGCGGGCCCAACTCGATGCCTTTGCTGAAGGCAGCCGGAAGAATGGCGTGATGCAGCCGTTTGCGCAGAAGCTTTCCGCGCAGGAGCGTGCCTCGGTGGCGCTGTACTACAGCGGGCTGACGCCACCGCAGATCCCGGCGCAGGTGGCAGTCGCATCTGCGGACGACGCGGGTGGCTGGCTCGCGCAGCGTGGACGCTGGCCCGACAACGTGCCGGCATGCGCCCAGTGCCACGGTCCCAACGGCGTGGGCGTGGGGTCGCACTTTCCGCCCTTGGCCGGGCTGCCGGCCGCCTACATTGCCGAGCAATTGCAGGCTTGGAAAGCCGGTACGCGGCCGCCTGGGCCGATGGCACTGATGGCCGGGGTCGCGCGCAAGCTGTCCGATGCTCAAATCGACGCGGTATCCAAGTACTACGCAGGTCTGGCAGCTGTCGCGTCAACTACTGCGTCGTCGGGAGGCAAGCCATGAACACATCGCGCGTGAATGGCCTGGCGCTTTTCGCCGGCTCGAGTGTCGCTATTGCCATCGGCGTGGCGGTGGGCATGAACGTGATGTTCAACCGTTCGATCCATGACCGCCCTGCGCGTGCTCCGGCGCCAAGCGCGGGAGAGGTCGCAAAGGGTGCAGCGGTCCCTGCCGCGCAGCCTGCTTCGGCGCCGTCCCCGGCGGTCTTGCAGCGGCAGGTTGCCGAGTCTTTCTCTCCACAGGGCGAAGCGAGCATGCCCGGCGGGGAGTACGGCAAGGTGATCCGCCTCGGCGAGCAGATTTTCACGCAGACCGGCCAGTACGCGAAGGCTTATGTGGGCAATGATCTCAATTGCGTGAACTGCCATCTCGACGCAGGTCGCAAGGGGGACTCGGCACCGCTGTGGGCCGCCTTCGTGCACTACCCGGCCTTCCGCAGCAAGACGGGCCAGGTCGACACACTGGCCTCGCGCTTGCAGGGTTGCTTCACGTACAGCATGAATGGGAAAGCACCGCCGGCTGACAGTGAAGTCATCACCGCGCTGCAGACCTATGCGGCCTGGATGGCGAAGGGCGCTCCTGTGGGTATGCCGATCCCTGGCAGCGGGTACCCCAAGCTGAAGAAGCCGGCGCAGCCGGCCGACTACGCGCGCGGCGAGAAGGTGTTTGCGCAGAACTGTGCGCTGTGCCATGGCGCGGACGGCCAGGGCCAGCAGGCGGGAGGGCAACAGGTCTTCCCACCGCTCTGGGGCGCGCGTTCGTTCAATTGGGGCGCCGGCATGCATCAGATGGGCAATGCAGCCGGCTTCATCCACGCGAACATGCCGCTCGGCCAGGGTGGAACGTTGAGCGAGCAGGACGCCTGGGACGTGGCGATGTTCATGAACAGTCACGAGAGGCCGCAGGATCCGCGTTTCACCGGGTCGGTCGAAGAGACCCGCAAGAGGTACCACGACAGCGACGACTCGATGTACGGTCGCAAAGTGGCGGGGCACGTTCTGGGCAGCCCCTGAGTACGGGCCCGCCGGACGGCGGTCCGTACGGCAGGCGCTACAGATGCAGGATGCCGAGGCCGCGCAGGAAGAGCATGACCGCAACCGCCGCCGCTGTGGCGCCGAAGGCCTGCTGCAGCCGCGAACCGGCCACTCGAGCGCCCAGCCGGCGGCCTGCGAGCAGGGCCACTGCCGCACCCGCGGCAAAGGGCAGGGCCACACCCCAATCGACGATGCCGTGCGATGCGGCCGCCCCTACGCCGCCGATCGACACCAGCGCTATGACCGCGAGCGAAGTGGCGACGATGCCACGCATGGGCACATTGCTGATGGCGACCATCATCGGCACGATCACGAACCCGCCGCCGACCCCGAGCAGCCCGCTGAGCAGCCCGGAGAGAGCCCCCGTGCCAGCCAGCGCGAGCACACAGGGCGACACCAGGACCAGACGTCCGCGCACCGGATCGAGGCGGCAGATCGTCGAGGCCGTCGCTTCTGACGGGGACGTTCCGTTCGTTCGGGCCTGGCGGAAGCTGCGCAGCGCTACCCACGCGAGCACGGCGGAGAAGGCGAGGGTGAGCGGGGTGTTGGGGACAACCTGGGCAAGCTGCACCCCGAGTGGCGCGAACACCATGCCGGTGACGCCGATGATGGCGGCAGCCCGGTAGCGCACCAAGCCTTCGCGCAGGCCCAGAAGGGCGCCGACGGCGGATGCCAGGCCGACGGCGATCAGGCCCACCGGTGCCGCCTGCACCATGCTCATGTGCAGCCCGAAGACCAGCAGCGGCACCGCGAGGATGCCGCCGCCCGCACCGGTGAGCGCGAGGACGACGCCGACTGTCGCTCCCATCAAAAGGCTGAGGGGCACGCCGCCGATCACAGTGGCCTCCAGGAGGCCGTTCCTGCGCAGCACATCAGCGTGTACCTTCAGCCAGCTCGGGCTGCGCCAGCCATTCGCGGCCCTTCAGCATGGCGTCCCAGTACACGGGCGGCAGGATGCGCTCCTTCAGCATCCACGCCAGTGACGAGGGCCGCGTGCCGTCGATCAGCCACTTGGGGAAAGACGGGGCCACCTTGCCGCCGTAGAGAAACTCCGCTAGCACGATCTTGCCGCGCTCGACGGTCAGCGGGCAGGAGCCGTATCCGTCGTAGTGTGCCGCGCCACGTGCTTCGCCGCGTGCGGCAAGCAGGTTATGAGCCACCACCGGCGCCTGCTTGCGCGCCGCGGCCGCCGTTTTGGCGTTGCTGGTATTGCTGCAATCGCCCAGGGCGAAGACGTTGGCGTGGACCTTGTGCCGCAGCGTTGCGGGATCGACATCCACCCAGCCCGCGGCGTCGGCCAGCGGACTCACGCGCACGAAGTCGGGTGCCTTTTGCGGTGGCACGACGTGCAGCATGTCGAAGGGCAGAACCAGTTCTTCCTGCGCGCCGTCCGGCCCGGCTTTGACGAAGGTGGCTCGATGCGCCGGCCCGTCCACCGACGCGAGCCGGTGTCCGAACTGCAGCTGGATGCCGTAGGCGTTCACGTATTCCATGAGCGCCGGCACATAGTCGGACACGCCGAACAGGACCGCTCCGGCATTGCAGAAGCGGATGTCGATGTCCTTGAGCACACCCTGGCGCCGCCAGTGGTCGGCAGACAGGTACATCGCCTTCTGCGGCGCGCCCGCACATTTGATCGGCATCGGCGGCTGGGTGAAGACCGCCTTGCCGCCCTTGAGGCTTTGGACCAGCTCCCAGGTGTATGGTGCGAGGTCGTAGCGGTAATTGGAGGTGACGCCATTGCGTCCGAGCGTCTCGGCCAGTCCGGGGATGGCGTTCCAGTCCAGCTTGAGCCCCGGGCATACGACCAGGTGGCCGTACTTCACCACGCGGCAGCCATCGAGCACCACAGCATTGCGCTCGGGTTCGAAGGCGGCGACCGCGGCTTTGATCCACTTCACGCCGGCCGGAAGGACCTCGGCCATCGTCCGCGCCGTTGTCGCCGGCCTGAAGACCCCAGCGCCCACGAGCGTCCAGCCGGGCTGGTAGTAGTGGATGTCCGCCGGATCGATGACCGCGATGTCGAGCCGGGGCTGCCGCGCCAGCAGGCTCGCCGCGACTGCGATGCCCGCCGCGCCGCCGCCGACGATCACCACCTCGTGGTTGGCGTCCACCGCGTCGGCTGGTGTGCGGCCGCCGTTGGCGATGCGGCGGGTGACGCCCGACAGGTCGTAGCCGGCGCCGCGCGCTGCATCGAGGATCGACGGCAGTGGCTGGCTGGCGGCCTGGCTCAACGCCCACAGCGTGGCCGACCGTGTGCCGGTGCGGCAGTAGGCAAAGACGGGGCCGGGAAGCTCCCGCATGAGTTCGCCGAAGCCCTGTGCCTGCGCATCGGCGACCTTGCCGGACTCGACGGGCAGGTAGCGTGCCTGCATGCCGGCCGCCGAGGCAGCTTGCTCGATCTCGGCGAAGCCGGGTTGGTCCGCACCCTCGCCATCGGGGCGGTTGCACACCACCGAGCGATAGCCGGCGGCGGCGATGGTCAACACGTCCTGCGCACCGATCTGGGGGCCGACGGCGATGTCTTCGTTCAGCTTGCGAATGTCCATGGGTGTCTCCTGTGATTCCTCGGGTGAAGGCATGCAGCCCGCTCAGATCGCGTCGACCGGAATCTTGAGATAGCGCACCCCGTTGGCCTCGGCCGGAGGCAACTCGCCTGCGCGCATGTTGACCTGCACCGAGGGAAGGATCAGCACCGGCATGGCGAGCGTGGCGTCGCGTGCCTGGCGCATCGCCACGAACTCGTCCTCTGAGATGCCATCGTGCACATGGATGTTGTCGCGGCGCTCATCGGCCACCGTGGTCTGCCAGCGCAGCTCCCGGCCGGCGGGGCGGTAGTCGTGGCACATGTACAGCACCGTGTCCGGTGGCAGCGAAAGCACTTTGCGCACGGATCGATACAGCGTTCGCGCGTCGCCGCCCGGGAAATCGCACCGGGCCGTGCCGTAGTCGGGCATGAACAGGGTGTCGCCCACGAAGGCTGTGGCGGGCGCTTCGGCCGATGCGTGGTCGTGCGCCACGTAGGTCATGCAGGCAGGCGTGTGGCCGGGTGTGTGCAGGGCCTCGAAATGCAGGTCACCGGCGGTGAAGGTTTCGCCGTCCTGGAACAGGTGGTCGAACTGCCGCCCGTCGCGAGCGAAGTCCTCGCCCGCGTTGAATAGCCGGCCGAATACATCCTGAACGGTCTGGATGTGTGCCCCGATTCCGATGCGTCCACCCAGTTTCGCCTTTAGATACGGCGCCGCGCTCAGGTGATCGGCGTGGACGTGCGTCTCCAGGATCCACTCGACCTTGCCGTCCAGCGCTGCCACCCGTTCGGCGATGGCGTCGGCGCCGGCGTGCGATGTCCTGCCGGACTTGGGGTCGTAGTTCAGTACGCTGTCGACGATGACACAGCGGCGCGTGACGGTGTCGATCACCAGATAACTGAAGGTCGAAGTGTCGTCGTCGAAGAAATGCTCGATCTGCATGCAAGCTCGATCTGCGGTCATGGCCATCTCCTGGTGGGTGGTATGACCTGCATCAATCCAACATCCGTGCCAGCGCGGCAGATTGCGAATTCGGGCACGCAAGTACTTGTCGGGAATCAAGAATTTTTCGGCATCGGGTGGTGCAGCAATGCCAGAGTTCCTATTGCCTTTCTGCCAGGTGGCAGCTGAACTGCCAAAGTGACAGAATCCGGCATGGTCAAGAAAGCTGACGCCGCTGGCTCGCTGGTGCCCCAGGTTCAGTCGCTCGTCTCATTCCTCGAGCACGACACCGTGCCGGCCATCGTGCTCGATCCGGACTACACGATCCTGGCCGGCAACAGTGCCTACCAGCGGCAGTTCGGTACGCGCAGCCGGCCGTTCCTGGGCGAGAAGTGTTTTCGCATCTCCCATGGTTACGAGGTGCCGTGCGACCGGGCGGGCGAGCACTGTCCCATGAAGCATGCGAAAGAGATGCGTGCGGCAGACAGGGTGCTGCACATCCACCACACGCCACGCGGCCCGGAGCATGTGGATGTCGAGTTGCGTCCGATCCTGGACGACCAAGGCCGAATCGTTGCCTATGTGGAGCGACTGACCACGCTGCGTCATGCGTCACCACGTGCAGGACGTGCTCAACTCGTCGGGCGCTCGGCGGCCTTCAACAAGGCGCTAGCGGCGGTACAGCGTGTCGCGCCGTCGCGTCTGCCGGTGTTGTTGCTGGGCGAGTCGGGCACGGGGAAGGAACTCTTCGCCCATGCGGTACACGACGCCAGTCCGCGAGCCAGTGGCCCATTCGTGACCGTCGATTGCTCTGGGCTGCCGGACACGCTGTTCGAAAGCGAGCTCTTCGGCCATGAGAAGGGTGCCTTCACCGGCGCGCATGCACGCAAGGCTGGGCTGGTGGAGACCGCGCACGGCGGCACGCTGTTCCTCGACGAGATCGGCGACGTTCCGCTGGCGCTGCAGGCCAAGCTGCTTCGCCTGCTGGAGAGCGGCACATTTCGGCGCGTGGGCAGCGTGGAGACCCGGCAGGCCGATGTGCGTGTGGTGGCCGCCACCCACCTTCCACTGCAAGCCATGGCCCGTGACGGGCGCTTCCGGCAGGACCTGTACTACCGCCTCAGTGCTTTCCCGGTTCTGCTGCCGGCATTGCGCGAGCGGCGGGACGACATTGCGCTACTCGCGGAGTCGCTGCTCGTGCACGGAGAAGCGGGCGCCGCCGGCTGGTCGATCGATCCCCCAGCATTGCAGCGACTGGTGGCTTACGACTGGCCCGGCAACATCCGCGAACTGCGCAATGTGGTGGAGCGTGCGCGTGTCCTGGCCGACGGGCGCGTGGTGCGGGAGGAGCACCTGCCCGACGAACTGCTGCGAACGGGGCCGGGCGCTGTCCGCGATGGCTTGGGCGCGGTCCCGCCCGAGGACGACGAGGCGCTTTTGCGGATGCTAGCGGCGGACCGTGCCGTTACGCGCGAGGCACTCGCTGAAACGCTGGGGATCAGCGCGCGCACGCTTTATCGTCGCCTGCGCAAAGCCAGCATCTCCGACTGATTTCGCAGCCCGACTCAACCAGTCGTGGCAACACATCAAACATCCGCTCAGGCGGTCGGATGTCGTAAATCGCCGCGACTTGGCGATTGGAAAGCTTTTCGCGATCCCGATGCGACGGTAGCTTCAGTTTGAACTGCGCACCAAAGGTGCTGCGATTGGGGCGCAACCCTCGACGCTATGCAAGCGGTAGTGGCTCACCCATTTGCGGATATCCTCGTCGGGCTCCGACCAGCGCGGGGCTGAAATCTTCACGCTGCCTCCGCCTGCCAAGAAGCTTTGGACGACTTCCAGCATGAACTCCGCTTCATACTTCTTCATGAGGCCCCTTGAAGTTTGGCCAACTTCTGGGGTCAGTTCAGAACCGGGGCGGTTCAGTACGACGCGTACGTCGGCGACCGCCACGACTCGACTACGCGATTAGGTGGTGCCAATCGCGCTTCTGACCAGGCTGGCTGGGTATGACTTTGGCGAATCGAGCCACTGGCATGACAGGTGCGGTGGCACGTGCAATGCATCAACGCCTTCCAATTCTTCGGCCGTTGGATGAGCTGGAGCTGCTTGAGTTGGTCAGGTCGACGTGCTGGTCGCCGACAGATTGAGCTTCTTGGTTTCGATGGGGGGCCCAGCAGGGCGTCGAGTGTTGGTTCGAATGCCTGTCCATCTGTCTGATGCGAGGATTTCAGCGTGCAAGCCCTGCCAACATCAAAGCCTTTTCTGGATAATGTCTCAACATTAGTACCAAGTGAGTTGCATCATGCAATCCCGAATGCGCACCGTGCTGCTTTGCACCCCTATCAATCCCCGACACATTGATAAGTCTTTGAGCGCTGGGGCTGACGTCGTAGTGTTCGACTGGGAGGACAGCGTCGAGGTCTCGCGCAAAGCCGCGGCACGACAAACGGTCACAGATCGGTTCGCTATGGGACAGGCGGCCGGCAGCTTCGTGCGCGTCAACGCGACAGGGTCGGCTTATTACGAGGAGGATGTGTCGGCCCTTGAGGGCCTCGCAGGACTGGGTGGCGTCGTGCTGCCCAAGGTGGAGACCTCGGCTGACCTCGCGAGCCTGGACGCAGCGCTCACGCGGCTGGAGGCGTCGCGCGGCCTAGCGCCGGCATCTGTGCGCGTGCTCCCGCTCATCGAGACGGCGCTCGGCGTTGAGAACATCAGCGACATCTTGGCCACCCGCTCCTCGCGCGTGGATCGGCTGTCATTCGGCGCAGGCGACTACTCGCTGGACATCGGCGCGCGTATCACCGCGGATGAAAGCGCTTTGGGCTACATCCGTGCACGCCTCGTCAACGCGTCGCGCGCGGCGGGCAAACTTGCGCCTGTGGACTCGGTGTGGCTTGACGTATCGGACGAGCAAGGGTTGGCACAGTCGGCCGTCAGGGCGCGCAACCTTGGGTTCGGCGGCAAGTTGTGCATCCACCCTCGGCAGGTGGCGGTGGCGGCCCATGCGTTTCAGCCGAGTGATGAGGAGATCGCGGTCGCGCGCCGGCACGTCGCTGAATTCGAGGCCGCCGTCGCGCAGGGCCTCGCTGCTATTCATGTGGCCGGCGTGCTTGTCGACTACCCCGTGGCGGAGCGTGCGCGGCGCACGCTCCGCGAAGCGGACGTCAGTCCAGCTTGATCCCGATCGACCTCACCAGGCCGCTCCATTTGGGCAGCTCCGAGTCGACAAAGCGCCTGAACTCGGCGGGCGAGCTGCTCGTTGTCTGCAGCCCCAACGCCGCCTGACGCCGGCGAAGGCCTGGGTCGTCGAGCACCCGCGCCGCGTCGCGGCCGATCTGTTCGGTGAGTCGGGGCGGCAGGCCCGCGGGTGCGAACAGGCCCATCCATGACACCGCGGAATAGCCTGCGACCCCGCCCTGCGCGATGGTCGGGAGCTTGGGCAGCGGGTCGATAGACTCGGACCCGGCCCAGGCGATGGCGCGGAGCCTGCCGGCCTGGATCTGCGGCATGGCACTGGATGCGGCGCAGAACATCAGGTCAACCTGGCCGGCGATGAGATCGTTCAGGGCCTGCGCGTCGCCCTTGTACGGGATGTGCTGCATCTGCGTCTGGGTCATCGACTTGAACATCTCGCCCGAGAGATGCGCCATGCCGCCGTTGCCCGACGACGCGAAGGTCAGCTTGCCGGGCTCCCGTCGGGCGAGCGCGATGAGTTCTGGAACCGTGTGCGCGGCCAATCGAGGATTGGCGACGAGGATGATCGGCACGTTGGCCGTGATGGTCAGCGGCGTGAAGTCCTTGCCCGCGTCGTAGGGCAGCTTCTCATACATCGCCGGCGTGATGACGATGTGGCTGCTGACGAACAGCAGCGTCAGGCCATCCGGCGGAGCCTTGGCCACGAGCGCATTGCCGATGGTTGAACTGGCGCCGGGCCGGTTGTCGACGACTACGGGCTGGCCCCATAGCTCGGACAGGCCCTTGGCCAGGTCGCGCGCGGCTGCGTCGACGCTGCCTCCGGCACCGAAGGGCACGACCATGCGCACAGGCTGGGAGGGATAGCGCTTTGCCGCCTGCGCCCACGCGCCTGCGCCCGACAGCAGCCCGCCGGATGCGGCTGCCAGCGACAAGCTCGATTGAAGAAAGCCGCGTCGGCTTGGTGAATTCATGATGTCTCCTGTTGCATCTGTGCTAATGTTGGTACATTATGCGGCGTGTTGTTGGCGCCTGCCAAGACGTCTCTCATCACTCCTCCGACTTTCCCTTCCGGTTTCCATGAATTCGTCAACAAAGAGTTGCCTGTCCGGCGTTCGCGTCCTCGACCTGACCCGGGTGTTCGCCGGCCCCTGGTGTACACAGTCGCTGGCCGACCTCGGCGCGGAAGTCGTCAAGATCGAACGGCCGGGTGCAGGGGACGACTCCCGGCGCCTGGGCCCACCGTTCTGGACCGACCACGAAGCCGCGGGCGGGGCCAAGAGCGCGTTCTACCTGAGTGCCAACCGCAACAAGAAATCGGTGGCCCTGGACATCTCCACGCCGCAGGGCCAGGAGGTGATCCGTCGTCTGTGCGCGCAGGTCGACGTCGTGGTGGAGAACTACAAGGTCGGCACGCTGGCGCGCTACGGCCTCGACTACGCCTCGTTGCGCGAGATCAACCCGCGCTTGGTGTACTGCTCCATCACGGGATTCGGACAGACGGGACCCTTGAAGCATCGCCCCGGCTACGACGCGATCTTCCAGGCGATGAGCGGATTGATGAGCATGACCGGCGAGCCGGATGGCGCACCCGGCGCCGGGCCGCAGCGCATCCAGCTCGTGGTGTCAGACCTCATGACCGGGATGTATGCCACGCAGGGCATCCTGGCCGCGTTGCACTACCGAGACTGCCACTCCGGCGTTGGCCAGCACATCGACATTGCGTTGCTCGACGCACAGATCGCCGCGTTGTCACATGCAGCAATGGCCTACTTGGTGTCCGGCCAGCCGCCCGTGCGGCACGGCACTGCAGCGCCGACCGGCGCGCCATCGCAGCGCTACGAGTGCGCTGATCGACCCATCATGCTCGTGGTCGGCAACAACGAGCAGTTCACGCGCTTGTGCAAGGTGCTTAGCGTGCCCGAACTCGCGACGGATGAGCGATATCGCGAGAACGTGCTGCGAGTACGGCACCTGCCCGCGCTCAACGCAGTCATCGCGCCTCTCTTGCTAACCCGGCCGGCGCAGCACTGGATCGATGCGCTGGATCCGGTAGGCGTGCCGTGCGGCCTGATCAATTCGATGGACGAGGTGTTCGCTCATCCGCAGGTCCGCGCGCGAGAGATGCAGCGGACCTTCGAGGGTGTCGCCAACTCGCCGCCGACGCTGGCCAATCCCCTGCGCTTTTCTGAGACGCCGGTGCGTTACGACCTGCCGCCTCCCGCGCTCGGCGAACACACTGATCAAGTCCTGTCGTCTTGGCTCGCCATGACGCCTAGCGAGATCGCCGCGCTGTCCGATGCAGGAGCGGCAGCCTAGGGTCGATGGCATTCGAGAACGACAACACGGAGACAGACAAGCATGTGGAAATTCATCATCGCGCTGGCATGCATCGCCGGCCTGCAAACCGCGGCCGCGGACACCTACCCAAGCCGGCCACTGCGCCTCTTGGTGCCGTTCACGCCAGCTGGCGCGTCCGACATCATGGCTCGGGTCATCGGGCAGAAACTCGGCAGCGCGCTGGGGCAGCCGGTGGTCATCGAGAATCGCCCCGGCGCGGGTGGCAATATCGGGACGGACGTGGTAGCCAAGGCACCGGCGGACGGCTACACGCTGCTCATGGGCAGTGCCGCGCCGCTTGTGGTCGCGCCCGCCACCTTCAAGTCGCTGCCCTTTGATCCAGTGAAGGATTTCGCGCCCATCACCCTGGTGGCCAGTACGCCGCTGATGATCGGTGGAGGCAAGGAGCTGCCGGCGCGCGACCTGCGCGAGTTCGTCGCGCTCGCCAAAGCGAATCCTGGCCAGCACAGCTTCGGCACCGGCTCCAGCACGCTGTACCTCACCGCGGAGCTGCTCAAGTCGATGGCGGCGCTCGACATGGTCGGCGTCGCCTACAAGGGCGTCGCGGAAGCCTCCACGGATGTCATGGCGGGCCGCGTCTCCATCACCGTGAACACGGTGGGCGCCGAACTGGGCAACCTCCAGTCCGGACGCATGAAGGCGCTGGCCGTACTCGGCGCGCGGCGCGTGGACGACCTGCCCGCCGTGGCCACCAGCACCGAGCAAGGCTTCCCCGAACTCCGGGTCGACGGGTGGACCGCGATCATGGCGCCCGCGCAAACGCCGCAGATCATCATCGATCAACTCAACGCTGCGTTGGTGAGGATCCTCAAGGAGCCGGAGACGACGCAGCGCTTCAAGCAGCTGGGCTTCGAC
>JAFEEH010000152.1 GCA_018241185.1 Pseudomonadota bacterium
ACCGGGTAGCCCATCAGCCCCTGCAGGAAGGTCGGCAGCAGCGACATCGTGGCGAACAGGATCATGCCGACGATGAACGCGAACAGCAGGCCGGTGACGAAGTTGCGGTCCTTGAGCAGCGCACGGTCGAGGAAACTCGTGCCCTGCACCGTCCAGGTGTGGACCACGAAGAAGGCGAAGGCGACGACGGCCGTGGCGGCTTCGAGGCGGATCTCCCAGGAGTCGAACCAGTCGAGTTGCTCGCCGCGGTCGAGGAACATCTGCAGCATGCCGATCGCCAGGCTCAGCGACACGAAGCCGAAGAGGTCGAGCTTCTCGGCCTTCGGCCGGCTCTCGGGCAAATAGCGCGCGATGCCCCAGAGCGCCACCAGGCCCACGGGCAGGTTGATGAAGAAGACCCAGCGCCAGTCGAACTGGTCGGTGAGCCAGCCGCCCAGGAGCGGCCCGAGGATGGGGCCGACCATGATGCCCGCGCCCCAGATCGCCATGGCCTGGCCGACCTTCTCGCGCGGGTTGATGTCCAGCAGCACGGCCTGCGACAACGGCACCAGCGCCGCGCCGAAGACGCCCTGCAGCAGCCGCGCCGCGACGATCTCGACCATCGAGCCCGCGAGCCCGCACAGCGCCGAGGCGACCGTGAAGCCCACCACCGACACCAGGAACACCCGCCGCCGTCCCCAGTGCCCGCACAGCCAGCCCGTCAGCGGCAGCGTGATCGCCGCGGCGACGATGTACGAGGTGAGCACCCAGGTGATCTGGTCCTGCGAGGCCTGCAGGCTGCCCTGCATGTGGGGCAGCGCGACGTTGGCAATCGTCGTATCGAGTGCCTGCATGATGGTGGCGAGCATGATCGACACGGTGATCATGCCGCGGTGCGCCACGGTGTTCGGTGCGGCGGTGCTCATGGGGTGACTCCGGTTTCGCCTGCTGTGCGAGCTTCCTTGGAAGCGGCGGGATGATGGCTCATGCGTCCTCCGCCGTACCGGCTGCGCCCGGCTCCCAGGCCAGCAAGCCCTCGCGCGCCTTGCGCAGCAGGGCGGTCAACTGCTTGCGTTCCGCCGCGCTGAGGTTGGCCAGGCCGTGCGACAGCACTTCGTCGCTGATCGCCAGCGCGTCGTCGAAGGCGGCGAGTGCACGCGGCTCGGGGTGCACCCACTTCACGCGGCGGTCGGCGGTCGAGGCTTCGCGCCGGATCCAGCCGGCGGCTTCCATGCGGTCGCACAGCGTGGCGACGCCCATGGCGCTCATCTCGAGTCGCTGCGCCAGTTCGGCCTGCGACAGCGGCGTGGCGCCTTCGTGCTTGGCCAGGGCGCCGATCAGCCGGCATTGCGCCAGCGACAGGCCCAGCCGCTCGCGCGCCAGGCGGTCGAAATGTGCCGCGTGCAGCTTCGCGACGTGGTTGACGAGGAAGCTGAAGCGCTGCGTGTGGTCGCGTTTCATAAGCACGTTGATTGTAAACGTGCTTATGAATTCGTGCGCGGCGCTAGATCCCGCGGGCGCGCTCGGCGCGGAAGCGCTCGCGGAACGCCGTGTAGGTGCCGGCTTCCAGCGCCTCGCGGATCTCGCGCATCAGGTTCAGGTAGTAGTGCAGGTTGTGCACCGTGGCGAGCATCGGGCCGAGCATCTCGCCGCAGCGCTCGAGGTGGTGCAGGTAGGCGCGGCTGAAGCCGCCGCGGCCGCCCTGTTCCCAACTCACGCCGCTCGTGCCGGCACAGGCATGGCAGGTGCAGCTCGGGTCCAGCGGCTGGTGGTCGGTCTTGTGGCGCGCGTTGCGCACCTTGAGGTCGCCATAGCGCGTGAAGATGGTGCCGTTGCGCGCATTGCGCGTGGGCATCACGCAGTCGAACATGTCGACGCCGTCGGCCACGCCCTGCACGAGGTCCTCGGGCGTGCCCACGCCCATCAGGTAGCGCGGCTTGTGGGCCGGGAGGCGGTGCGGCGTGTGGGCCATGATGCGCAGCATCTCGTCCTTGGGTTCGCCCACGCTCACGCCGCCGATGGCGTAGCCGGGAAAGTCCAGCTCCACCAGTTGCGCCAGCGATTCCTCGCGCAGGTGCTCGAACATGCCGCCCTGCACGATGCCGAAAAGCGCGTTGGGGTTCGAAAGGCGCGCGAATTCCGCCTGGCAACGCCGGGCCCAGCGCAGGCTCAGCTCCATCGACGAACGCGCTTCGGCTTCGGTGGTGACGTGGCCGTTCGTGTCGTAGGGCGTGCACTCGTCGAACTGCATGACGATGTCGCTGTTGAGCACCGTCTGGATCTGCATCGACACCTCGGGCGTGAGGAACAGCTTGTCGCCGTTGACCGGCGAGGCGAAGCGCACGCCTTCCTCGCTGATCTTGCGCATCGCGCCCAGGCTCCAGACCTGGAAGCCGCCCGAGTCGGTGAGGATGGGCTTGTTCCACTGCTCGAACGCGTGCAGCCCGCCGAAGGACTGCATCACGTCCAGGCCGGGCCGCATCCACAGGTGGAAGGTGTTGCCCAGGATGATCTGCGCGCCCATCTCCTCCAGGCTGCGCGGCATCACGCCCTTGACGGTGCCGTAGGTGCCCACGGGCATGAAGATCGGCGTCTGCACCACGCCATGGTTGAGCGTGAGCGTGCCACGGCGGGCGTGGCTGTCGGGGTCGGTGGCCAGCAGGTCGAATTGCAGGGCGGTCATTTCTTCGGGGGCGTCGTAGGGGTGGTGGCCGGTGCCTGCACGGGCAGCAGCATGAGCACGGTACGGTTGAAGTCTTCGACCACCAGCAAGCGGCCGGCGCGGTCGACGGTGAGGCCGGTGGGACGGCCCATCGGCCGCACGCCCTCCTGCGCGTGCCAGCCCGCAAGCCAGTCGATCGGCTTGCCGCCGGGCAGGCCGTCCTTGCCGAGCCGGAAGCCGACCACGCGGTGGCCGCTGGCCTGCGGGCCGCGCCAGGCGACGAGCAACTGGCCGGCGAAGGGCGTGCCGGCAGGGCCGATCAGCATCTGCAGCGGCGCGGCATGCGCGGGCCACAGCGCCAGTGGCGCCTCGGTCCTGCCGCAGTCGTAGCGGCCTTCGTAGCCCTGTGCCGCCTGGCGCTTGCCGACGCAGTAGGGCCAGCCGTAGTGCCGGCCCCGCTGCAGCAGGTTGAGCTCTTCCGGTGGGCTCTGCGGGTCGCGGTAGTCGATGGAGTTCTCGCCCTGCAGCAGGCGGCCTTCCTTCGCATCGGGCGTGGCGGGCAGCGCGGCCAGCGCCATGCTGTTGCGAAGGCCCGTGGCGAAAGGCGCGAAGCGCTGCACGGTGAGCTGCGGGCCGCCGAGCTGCGCCTCGTACACGGCCCCGCGCGGCTTCGCGCCTTCGCCATCGGGGCAGGGCAGGGGAGGCGCGTCCTTGCCGCCGCGGCAGTTGTCGCTGCTGGAGCCGACATTCACGTACAGGCGGTTGCCCGGCCCGAAGGTGATCTCCTTGAGCGGGTGCGTGCCGTCGTCGGGCAGCCGGTCGAGCACGGTTTCGCGCTGCGGTGCGCTGCCCGGCGCACCCACGGGGGTGCGCCACACGGTGCCGGCCTCGCCGACGTAGACCTTGCCGTCCGGCCCCAGCGCCAGGCCCGAGGGCCGGTCGAGCCCGCTGGCCAGCACGGCGATGCGTGCTCGGCGCGGTGTGGGGCCGTCGGAGGGCAGCGTCATCTCCAGCAGGCGGCCGCGTCGGGGCTCCCAGGAGCCCATGTCGGCGATCCAGTAGCGCCCCGGCGCCACTTCGAGGATGCGGCGCGGCGCGCGCAGGCCCTCGGCCTCGTCGGCCAGCAGCGCGACGCAGGTGCCGGCCGGGCTGGTGATCGGCAGCCGGACGAAATCGCCGCAGCGGCCCTCGGGCGTGTAGCCGCGCGCGGCGGCGAGTGCGGGCAGCAGCAAGGCGACCCGCGCGGTGGCGAGCAACACTCCCCTCATGGCGCAGCCCTTTCCAGCAACATGGCGTCGCCGTAGCTGAAGAAGCGGTAGCGCTCGCGGATGGCGTGTGCGTACAGCGCCATCACGCGCTCGTAGCCGGCGAGGGCCGAGACCAGCATCATCAGCGTGCTCTTGGGCAGGTGAAAGTTGGTGATGAGCAGGTCGACGTGCCGGAAGCGGAATCCGGGCGTGATGAAGATCCGCGTGTCGCCCTGTGCCTGGCCGCTCGCGGCCCAGGACTCGAGCGTGCGCACGGTGGTCGTGCCCACGGCCACGATGCGGCCGCCGCGTGCGTGGCAATCGGCGATGGCCTGCTGCGTGGCGGGCGGCACGTCGTAGCGCTCGGCATGCATCGTGTGCTCGGCGATGTTCTCGGTCTTGACGGGCTGGAAGGTGCCGGCGCCCACGTGCAGCGTGACGCTGGCGCGCTGCACACCGCGCGCGTCGAGCTCGGCCAGCAGCGCCTCGTCGAAGTGCAGGGCGGCGGTGGGCGCGGCCACGGCGCCGGGCACGCGTGCGAACACGGTCTGGTAGCGGCGCTCGTCGTCTTCCGAATCGCCGTGCTCGATGTACGGGGGAAGCGGCACGTGGCCGCAGCGGGCCATCAGCGCGTACGGGTCCTCGCCGGCCGGGCTCTCGAAGGCGAAGCGGAAGAGGGCGCCGTTCTCTTCGGGCCAGCGGCCCAGCAGCGTGGCCGTGAAGCCACCGGCCATCCGGAGCACGGTGCCGATGGACGGCTTCTTGCTGACCTTCATGTGCGCCACGACCTCGGCGCCTTGCAGCACGCGCTCGACGAGCAGTTCGAGCTTGCCGCCGGTCGGCTTCTCGCCGAAGAGCCGGGCCTTGACCACCTGCGTGTCGTTGAACACCAGCAGGTCGCCTGGCCGCAGCAGGCTCGGCAGCGCGCGGAAGATGCGGTCGATCGGCAGGGAGGTGGTGCCATCCAGCAAGCGCGAGGCGCTGCGTTCGGCCGCGGGGTGCTGCGCCACCAGCTCGGCGGGCAGGTCGAAATCGAAATCGGACAGCGTGAAGGAGCGCATGCGCTTGAGGGCCGGACGGACCCGTTCCAAGGAGTGAGGCATCGTTCGCACCGCGGTCCGCACAGGGCGGGGGCGCCGAACCAAAGGGCAGAATTCTCCCATGCCCGCCAAATCCGCCGCTGTTGCCCCTCCCGCCGACGCGCCGCCGCGTGCGCCCGGCAGCGGCGAGAGCCAGGTGCAGCGCGCGCTCAAGAAGCTGGGGCTGGTGCGCGACATCGACTTCGCGCTCTACCTGCCCATGCGCTACGAGGACGAGACGCGCGTGGTGCGCCTGGTCGACACGCGCGACGGCGACACGGTGCAGGTCGAAGGCGTCGTCACTGACTGCGAGGTCGTGTTCCGCCCGCGCCGGCAGCTCATTGCCACGCTGGACGATGGCAGCGACACTGTGCAGCTGCGCTTCTTCAACTTCTACCCCTCGCAGCAGAAGCAGCTCGCGCCCGGCGCGAAGGTGCGCGTGCGGGGCGAGGTCAAAGGGGGATTCGTCGGGCGGACCATCATGCATCCGACGGTGAAGGCGGCCGGTACGCCACTGCCGCTGGCGCTGACGCCGATCTACTCGACCATCGCCGGTCTCGCGCAACCCGTGCTGCGACGCGCCGTGCAGGCCGGCCTGGCACGGGCGCCGCTGCACGCCATCGTTCCGAACCCGATGATGCCGGAAGGCGCATGGGGCCTGCGCGAGGCGCTCTCTTTTTTGCACTACCCGGCGCCCGACGTGGCGGTCGCCACGCTGGAGGACCACAGCCACCCGGCCTGGCAGCGGCTCAAGGCCGAGGAACTGCTGGCGCAGCAGCTGTCGCAACTGCAGGCGCGTCGCGAGCGGGCGGCACAGCGGGCGCCGGCGCTGCAGGCGGCGGTCGACGCCGGCTCGCTGCACGCGCAGTTGCTGGGCGTGCTGCCCTTCCAGCCCACGGGCGCCCAGCAGCGCGCCGACCGCGAGATCGCCCTCGACCTGGCGCGCACCCAGCCCATGCACCGGCTGCTGCAGGGCGACGTCGGCTCGGGCAAGACGCTGGTCGCGGCGCTGGCCGCGGCGCGCTGCATCGACGCGGGCTTCCAGTGCGCGTTGATGGCGCCGACCGAGATCCTCGCCTCGCAGCACTTCGGCAAGCTGGTCGGCTGGCTCGATCCGCTGCTGGCCGCGCGCGGGCGGCGCGTGGCCTGGCTCACCGGCAGCCAGAAGAAGAAGGAGCGCGAGGCGATGGAGGCGATCGTCGAAAGCGGCGAGGCCGCGCTGGTCGTCGGCACGCATGCCGTGATTTCGGAGAAGGTGCGCTTCAGGCGGCTGGCGCTCGCGATCGTGGACGAGCAGCACCGCTTCGGCGTGGCGCAGCGGCTGGCCTTGCGGGGCAAGGCCGAGGGCGAGCTGGAGCCGCACCTGCTGATGATGAGCGCCACGCCCATCCCGCGCACGCTGGCCATGAGCTACTACGCCGACCTGGATGTCTCCACCCTGGACGAGCTGCCGCCCGGCCGCACGCCGATCGTGACGAAGCTCGTGGCCGAGCACCGGCGCGACGAGGTGATCGAGCGCATCCGCGGCCAGCTCGAACAGGGGCGGCAGGTCTACTGGGTCTGCCCGCTCATCGAGGAGAGCGAGGCGGTCGACCTGCGCAATGCCACGGCCACGCGCGACGAGCTGGCGGAGCACCTGGGCGACGCGGTTCGTGTCGGCCTGCTGCACTCGCGCATGCCCACGGCCGAGAAGCAGGCGGTGATGGCCGACTTCACCGCCGGCACGCTGCACGTGCTGGTCAGCACCACGGTGATCGAAGTCGGCGTCGACGTGCCCAATGCCTCGCTGATGGTGATCGAACATGCGGAACGCTTCGGCCTCTCGCAACTGCACCAGTTGCGCGGCCGCGTGGGGCGCGGCGCGGCCGCTTCGGCCTGCGTGCTGCTCTACGCTACCGGCGACAGCGGCCGTGTCGGCGAGGCGGCGCGCGCGCGACTCAAGGCGATGGTGGAGACGGGCGACGGCTTCGAGATCGCACGGCGCGACCTGGACATCCGCGGCCCCGGCGAATTCCTCGGCGCGCGGCAGTCGGGCGCGCCGTTGCTGCGCTTCGCCGACCTCAGCACCGACCTGCTGCTGCTCGACTGGGCGCGCGAACTCGCACCGCGCCTGCTCGACCGGCACCCCGAGCTCGCGCGCCAGCACGTGGACCGCTGGCTGGGCACCAAGGCCGAGTACCTCAAGGCCTGAGGGTTTCCAAGCCAAATCGGCCTCCAGCGCCCGCGTGGCGGGCGCGAGCAGCTATGAGTTCGATAGCGAAATGACCGGATGCCCGGTTCAGGTGGGACGCCGCACCGTCGCCAACAGCACGCCGAAGCCGATCATCATGGCGCCGCTCGCGCGGTTGAACCAGCGCATCGCCGGCCCGCCGCGCGCCAGGCGCCGCACGCGCGCACCGAGCAGCGCATAGAGCGCGATGGCCACCACCTCGAGCGCGAGGAAGGTCAGGCCCAGTTGCAGGTAGCTCAAGGCATAGGCCTCGGCTACCACGAACTGCGGGAAGAAGGCGGTGAACACCAGGATCGCCTTCGGGTTGCCGATGGCGACGCCGAATTCCTGCTGTGCCAGGGCGCGCAAAGCGGGCACTTCGTGCGCGGCGCCCGCTTCGTCGGCGGCCATCGGCGGGGCCGGCGCACGCAGCAGCTTGATGCCCAGCCACACCAGGTAGGCCACGCCAGCCCACTTCACGACGCTGAAGGCCAGGGCCGAAGCGGCCAGCAGCGCGCCCATGCCGACGCCGGCGATGACGATCATGATCGCGAAGGCCACCAGCCGCCCGCCCGCCGCGGCGACCGCCGGGCCGATGCCGTAGCGCGCGCCGTTGGTCACCGACAGCAGGTTGTTGGGCCCGAAGGCCATGTTGATGGCGAAGCACGCGGGCAGGAAGAGCAGGTAGGCGGCGAGGGTCATGGTCGGGGCCGGTGTGCAGAGGGCCTGCGGATTCTGCGCCTGCGCGGCCCGCGCATCGGCGCGCGTCGCATAATTGACGCAAGCTATGACCCTGACCGAACTCAAATACATCGTGGCGGTCGCGCGCGAGCGCCATTTCGGCAAGGCGGCCGAGGCCTGCTACGTCTCGCAGCCCACCCTCTCGGTGGCGATCAAGAAGCTCGAGGACGAGCTGGAGGTCAAGCTCTTCGAGCGCAGTGCCGGCGAGGTCGCCGTCACGCCGCTGGGCGAGCAGATCGTGCAGCAGGCGCAGACGGTGCTCGACCAGGCAGCCAGCATCAAGGAGATCGCCAAGCGGGGCAAGGACCCGCTGGCCGGCCCGCTGAACCTGGGCGTGATCTACACCATCGGCCCCTACCTGCTGCCCGACCTGGTGCGCCAGAACATCGCGCGCACGCCGCAGATGCCGCTGATGCTGCAGGAGAACTTCACCGCGCGGCTGCTGGAGATGCTGCGCTCGGGCGAGATCGACTGCGCCATCATGGCCGAGCCCTTTCCCGACACCGGGCTGGCGATCGCGGCGCTGTACGACGAGCCCTTCCTGGCGGCAGTGCCGGCCTCGCACCCGCTGGCCGAGCGCGAATCGCTCACGTCCGACGAACTCAAGAACGAGACCATGCTGCTGCTGGGCACGGGCCACTGCTTCCGCGACCACGTGCTGGAGGTGTGCCCCGAGTTCGCACGCTTCTCCAGCAACGCCGAAGGCATCCGCAAGAGCTTCGAGGGCTCGTCGCTCGAGACCATCAAGCACATGGTGGCCGCGGGCATGGGCGTGACGCTGGTGCCGCGCCTGTCGGTGCCGGCCGATGCGCTCAAGCCGCGCGAGGGCAAGGGCAAGGGACGCGCCAGGGAACTCGAGCCCATCGTGCGCTACATCCCCATTCGCGACGGCCAGGGCGGCGAGCCGCCCACACGCCGTGTGGTGCTGGCCTGGCGCCGCAGCTTCACGCGCTACGAGGCGATCGCCGCGCTGCGCAACGCGATCTACGCCTGCGAGCTGCCGGGTGTGAAGCGCCTGTCCTGACGCTGCCAACTTGCGGCACGCACCTACGCGCCGCGTCATCGGCAGGGCGCATCGCTGCGATAGAGTCCGGCTGTTGCGAAGCGTCAGCCCCGCTCCTAGAGTCAAGACTTTCCGATCGAACCGCAAGAGGAACCGACATGGCGAAGAACCCCAAGGACATCAAGAAGAACAGCAAGGCCGCGATCGCCGATGCGCCGGCCGCGGCCAAGGGCACGGTGCCTGCCAAGGGTGGCGAGCGCGTGGCGCCCGAATCGGGCAGCCGCAGCGCGCCGATCATCAACATCGGCATCGACCGCCAGGACCGCGCCGCCATCGCCGAGGGCCTGTCGCGCGTGCTGGCCGACACGTACACGCTGTACCTCACCACGCACAACTTCCACTGGAACGTCACCGGTCCGCACTTCAACTCGCTGCACGCCATGTTCATGGCGCAGTACACCGAGCTGTGGAATTCGACCGACGTGATCGCCGAGCGCATCCGTGCGCTGGGCCACTATGCGCCGGGCTCGTACGCCGAGTTCAGCAAGATCGCCACCGTGCCCGACGTGCCGCAGCAGCCGCCCAAGGCCATGGAGATGGTGCGCATCCTGGTCAAGGGCCACGAAACGGTGTCGCGCATCGCGCGCGAGTTCATCCCGGTGGCCGAGGAAGCCGGCGACGACCCGACGGCCGACATGCTCACCGCGCGCTGCACGGTGCACGACCAGACCGCCTGGATGCTGCGCTCGCTCCTCGAGGAATGACGCCGCGGTGAGCACCGACGCGCTCCAGCCGCCCGCCCCGCGCGGGCGGTTTGCCATCTACCTGGACCTGATCCGCTGGAACCGGCCCGCCGGCTGGCTGCTGCTGCTGTGGCCCTCGCTCAGCGCGCTGTGGTTCGCGGCCCGGGGCTTCCCGGGCTGGCATCTTGTCGTGGTGTTCGTGCTGGGCACCATCCTCATGCGCAGCGCGGGCTGCTGCGTCAACGACGTGGCCGACCGCGACTTCGACCGCCACGTGAAGCGCACGGCGAGGCGGCCCGTGACCACCGGCGAGGTGTCGGTCAAGGAGGCACTGGCGCTCGGCGCGGTGCTGGCGCTGGCCGCCTTCGGCCTGGTGCTGACGACGAACCTGCCCACCATCCTGTGGTCCTTCGCGGCGCTGGCCGTGGCGCTGGTGTATCCCTATGCCAAGCGGGTTGTCTCGGTGCCGCAGGCGGTGCTGGGCGTGGCCTTCAGTTTCGGCATTCCGATGGCCTTCTCGGCCGTGACGGGCGAGGTGCCCTGGATGGCGTGGTGGCTGCTGGTGGGCAACCTGTTCTGGGTGCTGGCCTACGACACCGAGTACGCCATGGTCGACCGCGACGACGACCTGAGGATCGGCATGAAGACCTCGGCCATCACCTTCGGCCGCTTCGACGTCGCCGCGGTGATGGCGAGCTACGCGCTGTTCATCGCGGTGTGGGGCTGGGCGGGTGCGCGGCTGGAGCTCGGGCCGCTGTTCTATGCCGGGCTGGCGGCGGCGGCGGCGCAGGCGCTGTGGCACTGGACGCTCATCCGCCATCGCACGCGCGAGGGCTGCTTCACCGCCTTCCGGCTCAACCACTGGGTCGGCTTTGCGGTGTTCGCGGGGGTGGTCGCCGACGCGCTGCTGCGCTGACCCGCGCGCCATTTGCTAAGAACAGGCTTAGCAAATCCTTGAAAGAAAAGCGACTGTAGCGCCCGTCCAGTGGGCGCGGGGCGCTCCTGAAAAGTGAGTAAACCGGGTCAGGCCGTGCGGCCGAACTCGGCCGCCAGCTCCCCGGCGCGCCGCTGCGCAGCGTGGATCGCGGCCCGGATCTGGTCCTGCACGCCCGCCGCCTGCATCGAGGTGATCGCGGCGTGCGTGGTGCCGCCCTTGGAGGTGACGCGTTCGCGCAGCACGGCGGGTGACTCGGTCGAAGCCGCGGCCAGCGCCGAGGCGCCGGTGAAGGTGCCCACGGCCAGCCGGTGGGCCTGCTCGGGCGTCAGTCCCATCTCCACGCCGGCTGCGGCCATCGCCTCGAGGAAGAAGAACACGTAGGCCGGGCCTGAGCCCGACAGCGCCGTCACGGCGTCGAGCGCGCTCTCGGGCGCCACCCACAGTAGTTGGCCGGTCGGCGCGAGCAGTTGTTCGACCTGGGTGCGGCCCGCCGCATCGACCGCTGCGCGCGCGAACAGGCCCGTCATGCCCTGGCCGACCAGCGCCGGCGTGTTGGGCATGGCGCGCACGACGCGCTCGGTTCCCAGCCACGCGGCGATGCTCTGCGAGGGAATGCCGGCCGCCACGCTCAGGTGCAGCGCCTGGCCGGTGAAGGGGCGTACGGGCGTCGTCGCCTCGGCGAAGGCCTGCGGCTTCACCGCCCACACGACGAGCCCGCAGCGCGCCAGCGCCGGACCGGCCTCGGCGGTGGCCGCGATGCCGAAGTCGCGTGCCAGGCGCTCGCGGGCCTCGGCCCAGGGCTCGACCACCTCGAAGTGCGCGGCCGGCAGGCCCGCCTTGCGCAGGCCGCCGAGGATGGCGCTGGCCATGTTGCCACCGCCAATGAAGGCGACGGGCGGGAGGGAGTCGAAGGAGGAAGAGCTCATGCGGTCGGGTCCTTGAAGGCGAAGGCGGCAAATTGGGTGATCTGCAGCGGGTTGAAGTTGTCGTCGCTCACCACCACCAGCAGGCGGCGGCCCTCGGGGTCGTTCGGCAGGGGCGGACCCCAGCACATGCCTTCGCTGTTGTCCAGGCGGGCGAGGCCCAGCGTGGCGAAGTCGGCGACCAGGGTCTTGGGGGCGGGGCGGTGGTTGCCGGGGCGCAGCGCGGCGACGGCCAGCGTGTCGCTCGCCTCGCGCGTGTCGATCGCGTACAGACGCAGCGAATTGCCGCGCCCGGCCGCGTAGGCGCGCTCGAGCACCAGCAGCCGATGGGCGTCCAGCATGAGGATCTCGCTCACCCCGTTGTCGGCGTAGGTGCCGGGCACCAGCGGCCGCAGCGGGATGGCGTCGGGCACGTAGGCGATCTGCCGCACGGCCGTGCCGAGGGCGAGGTCGACGCAGGTGAAGCGGCACGGGCCGCCGGGCGCGTCGAGCTTGGGGATGGGGCCGTCCTCGATCAGGGCGTTCTCCATCGCGACCCAGGCCTGCCGGGCGTCGGGCGTGAGCGCCAGGCCCTCGAAGCTCAGGTTGTCGCGCGGGCCGCGGCGCCCGGCCGGGTCGGCGTCGAACATCGCCGGCAGCTGGAAGGTCCTCAGCAGGCGGCCGTCGCGGCTGCTTTCATACAGCGCGGGGCCGAAGCCGCGCGGCAGGTCGCCCTCGCTGGTCCACAGCAGGGTGTCGGTGTCGGGCCGCAGGCGCAGCGCCTCGGGGTCGGGCACGGGCACCCCGGCGACCGCACGGGCGCGCGACGGCCAGGGCGTGCCGTCGGCCTGCTGCAGCGCCTGCACGCGCAGCGGCTGCGGCGCCGAGCCGTCGGCGGGGCGGTCCCAGCGGGCGGCGTAGTAGCGGGCCGGCGCCTTGTCCGACCGATCGTCGCTCAGCAGCAGGTACTCACCCCGCCGGCTGTCGTAGTCGACGCCCGAGAGCCCGCCGGCCGGGGTGCCGCCCACCTCCAGCCCGTGCGCCCAGCGCGCCTCGGCGATCCGTTCCAGCGCACCGCCGCCCGGTGCGGCTGGCGGCCGGCGCGAGCCGCATCCGACGAGGGCGAGCGCGCCCAGGCCCTGCAGCAGGGCGCGGCGGGTGGTGTCGGTGGCCGGGGAGGCGGACGGGCGCATGGCGCGGAGTCTAGGCGGGGCGGTCGGAGCTTCTGGGCGGACGATGCGGTCGGGCTTTGCGCTGCCGCGCCGCCGGCATGGGTGGCCGATTTGCTGCAGTGCCGAAAAAGAGTACGCGAGGCATTTGACAACCCATTAGTGCAATGCCACAATCGCGGGCTTCGCTTTCAAAAAGCGAGGACTTCCGCCCAGACGAAGGCGTGCCGATGTGGTTTCGGCGCTCCGACGACGGGCCCAAGACTGACCGGTGCCGCTTTCGCAGTTTCTGCAGGGCGCAACGGTACAAGTTGGGAACTACTAGCAATGATCCAGACTGAATCCCGGCTCGAAGTGGCCGACAACACGGGCGCGAAATCCGTCCTGTGCATCAAGGTGCTCGGTGGCTCCAAGCGTCGCTACGCCAGCGTCGGCGACGTGATCAAGGTCAGCGTCAAGGAAGCCGCGCCGCGTGGCCGCGTCAAGAAGGGCGAGATCTACAACGCCGTGGTCGTGCGCACCGCCAAGGGCATCCGTCGTGGCGACGGCTCGCTCGTCAAGTTCGACGGCAACGCCGCCGTGCTGCTCAATGCCAAGCTGGAGCCGATCGGCACCCGCATCTTCGGACCCGTGACGCGCGAACTGCGTACCGAGAAGTTCATGAAGATCGTCTCGCTGGCTCCCGAAGTTCTCTGAGGACAACGCCATGAACAAGATTCGCAAGGGCGACCAGGTCATCGTGTTGGCCGGCCGCGACAAGGGCAAGCGCGGCACGGTGTCGCTGCGCGCCGACGACTCGCATGTCGTCATCGACGGCATCAATCTGGTCAAGAAGCACACCAAGCCGAACCCGATGAAGGGCACGACCGGCGGCATCGTCGAGAAGGCCATGCCGATCCACCAATCCAACGTGGCGATCTTCAACGCGGCGACCGGCAAGGCCGACCGCGTGGGCATCAAGCTCGTGGACGGCAAGCGCGTGCGCGTCTTCAAGTCCAGCGGCGAAGAAATCAAGGTGGCATGACCATGGCACGACTGCAACAACACTACCGCGAGAAGATCGCGAAGGACCTGACCGAGAAGTTCGGCTACAAGTCGCCGATGCAGGTCCCGCGCCTGACCAAGATCACGCTGAACATGGGCGTGAGCGAGGCCGTGGCCGACAAGAAGGTGATGGACAATGCCGTCGCCGACCTGACCAAGATCGCCGGCCAGAAGCCCGTCGTGACGAAGGCCAAGAAGGCCATCGCCGGCTTCAAGATCCGCGAAGGCCAGGCCATCGGCTGCATGGTCACGTTGCGTGGCGTGAAGATGTACGAATTCCTGGACCGCTTCGTCACCGTGGCCCTGCCCCGTGTGCGTGACTTCCGTGGTATCTCCGGTCGCGCTTTCGACGGCCGTGGCAACTACAACATCGGGGTCAAGGAACAGATCATCTTCCCCGAGATCGAGTACGACAAGGTTGATGCCCTGCGCGGCCTCAATATCAGCATCACGACGACGGCCAAGTCGGACGAAGAAGCCAAGGCGCTTCTCGCCGGTTTCCGTTTCCCGTTCAAGAACTGAGGTGGACTTGTGGCTAAAGTAGCTTTGATCGAGCGCGAGCTCAAGCGAGAAAAACTGGTCGCCAAGTACGCCAAGAAGCACGAAGAGCTGAAGGCGATCGCCGGCGACGCGAAGAAGAGCGACGAAGAGCGTGCGGCCGCGCGCCTGGCGCTGCAGAAGCTGCCGCGCAACGCGAACCCGACCCGCCAGCGCAACCGCTGCGAAATCACCGGCCGTCCGCGCGGCACCTTCCGTCAGTTCGGTCTGGCCCGCGCCAAGATCCGGGAACTGGCCTTCGCCGGTGACATCCCCGGTGTCACCAAGGCCAGCTGGTAAGCGCAGGCAGGAGCAAGAAACATGAGCATGAGTGATCCCATCGCCGACCTGCTGACGCGCATCCGCAATGCGCAGATGGTCGCGAAGCCCACCGTGTCGGTCCCGTCTTCCAAGGTGAAGGTCGCGATCGCCCAGGTGCTGAAGGACGAGGGCTACATCGACGGCTTCCAGGTCAAGACCGAAGCCGGCAAGAGCAACCTCGAGATCTCGCTGAAGTACTACGCCGGCCGCCCGGTGATCGAGCGCATCGAGCGCGTGAGCCGTCCTGGCCTGCGCGTCTACAAGGGTTCGAGCGCGATCCCCCAGGTCCAGAACGGCCTGGGCGTGGCGATCGTCACCACCCCCAAGGGCGTGATGACCGACCGCAAGGCGCGCGCCGATGGCGTGGGCGGCGAAGTGCTGTGCTACGTCGCCTGACCGGAGGTAACTGAACAATGTCCCGAGTCGGAAAAATGCCGGTCGCCATCCCGCAAGGCGTGGATGTGGCGATCAATGAAGGCCAGATCAGCGTCAAGGGCGCGGGTGGTCAGCTGTCGATCCCTGCCAACGCGTTGGTCAAGGTGTCGAACAAGGATGGCAAGCTGAGCTTCGAGCCGGCCGATGAGTCGCGTGAAGCCAACGCGATGAGCGGCACGGTGCGCCAGCTGGTCAACAACATGGTCGTCGGCGTGAGCAAGGGCTTCGAGAAGAAGCTCAACCTCGTCGGCGTGGGCTTCAAGGCCCAGGCCCAGGGTGCCAAGCTGAACCTGTCGGTCGGCTTCTCGCACCCGGTCAACAAGGACATGCCTGCGGGCATCACGGTGGCCACGCCGGCCCCGACCGAAATCGTCATCAAGGGTGCCGACCGCCAGCGCGTCGGCCAGGTGGCCGCTGAGATCCGTGCGATTCGTCCGCCCGAGCCCTACAAGGGCAAGGGGATCCGTTATTCGGACGAGAAGATCGTGATCAAAGAGACCAAGAAGAAGTAAGGGGCAGCATGATGTTGACCAAGAAGGAACAGCGCCTGCGCCGTGCCCGCCAGACCCGCATCCGCATTGCCACGCAAGGCGTCGCGCGTCTGATGGTGAACCGCACCAACCTGCACATCTACGCGGCTGTCGTCTCCGGCGACGGCACCAAGGTGCTGGCTTCGGCCTCCACCGCGGAAGCGGAAGTGCGCAGCTCGCTCGGTGGTGCCGGCAAGGGCGGCAACGCCGCTGCCGCGCAGATCATCGGCAAGCGCATCGCCGAGAAGGCCAAGGCGGCCGGTGTCGAGAAGGTGGCTTTCGACCGTGCAGGCTTCGCCTACCACGGCCGCGTGAAGGCTCTCGCCGAAGCGGCCCGCGAAGCCGGTCTGCAGTTCTAAGCGCACGCTGAGTTCAGGAATTCAAGATGGCAAAGATTCAGGCAAGAACGCAGAACGAAGGTCCCGAGGACGGTCTGCGCGAGAAGATGATCTCGATCAACCGCGTCACCAAGGTGGTGAAGGGTGGTCGGATCCTGGGTTTCGCAGCACTGACCGTGGTCGGTGACGGCGATGGCCGCGTCGGCATGGGCAAGGGCAAGTCCAAGGAAGTGCCCGCTGCCGTGCAGAAGGCCATGGAAGAAGCGCGTCGCAACCTCATGAAGGTGTCGATCAAGAACGGGACCCTGCACCACCAAGTGACGGGCCACCACGGCGCCTCGACCGTGATGATGTCGCCGGCCCCCAAGGGCACCGGCATCATCGCCGGCGGCCCGATGCGTGCCGTGTTCGAAGTCATGGGCATCACCGACATCGTGGCCAAGAGCCATGGTTCGTCGAACCCCTACAACATGGTTCGCGCCACGCTCGACGCGCTCAAGAACTCGACCACGCCCGCCGAAGTGGCGGCCAAGCGCGGTCTCACGGTCGAAGACATCTTCGCCTGATTGCGAGAAACGCTATGACGACGCAACAACAGACCGTGAAGGTCCAACTGGTTCGCAGCCCCATCGGCACGAAGCAGTCGCACCGCGCCACCGTGCGCGGCCTGGGCCTGCGCAAGCTCAACAGCGTGAGCGAGCTGCAGGACACGCCCGCCGTGCGCGGGATGATCAACAAGATCGCCTATCTGGTGAAGGTGCTCTGACATGGAACTCAATGGCATCAAGCCCGCAGCGGGCGCCAAGCACGCGAAGCGTCGCGTTGGCCGTGGCATCGGCTCCGGCCTGGGGAAGACCGCCGGTCGCGGTCACAAGGGCCAGAAGTCGCGCGCCGGTGGTTTCCACAAGGTGGGCTTCGAAGGCGGCCAGATGCCGCTGCAGCGTCGACTGCCCAAGCGTGGCTTCAAGTCGCAGTCGCTGAAGTACAACGCCGAAGTGACGCTGGCCGCGCTCGAGAAGCTCGGCCTGGCCGAAGTCGACGTGCTCGCCCTCAAGCAAGCCGGCCTGGTGGGCCAGCTGGCCAAGGTGGTGAAGGTCGTGAAGTCGGGCGAACTGACCCAATCGGTCAAGCTCACCGGCATCGGTGCCACCGCGGGTGCCAAGGCTGCCATCGAGGCGGCCGGCGGCAGCGTGGCCTGAGCGGCTGACAGCAACCTCACAGGAAGCACCTGAACGTGGCAACCAACGCGCTGACCAAGCAGCAAGGGCTGGCCAAGACTGGCAAGTTCGGCGACCTTCGTCGCCGGCTCGTCTTCTTGCTGCTTGCGCTCGTGGTCTACCGCATCGGCGCACACATTCCCGTGCCCGGCATCAACCCGGACCAGCTCGCGCAGCTGTTCCAGGGGCAGCAGGGCGGGATCCTGAGCCTGTTCAACATGTTCTCGGGCGGGGCGCTGTCGCGCTTCACCGTGTTCGCGTTGGGGATCATGCCGTATATCTCGGCGTCGATCATCATCCAGCTCATGACCTACGTGCTGCCGCAGTTCGAGCAGCTCAAGAAGGAAGGCGAAGCCGGACGCCGCAAGATCACCCAGTACACGCGCTACGGCGCACTGGGCCTGGCGCTGTTCCAGTCCTTCAGCATCGCGGTGGCGCTCGAGTCGTCGCCCGGGCTGGTGGTGTCGCCGGGCTTCGGCTTCCGCATCACGGCCATGGTCAGCCTCACGGCCGGCTCGATGTTCCTGATGTGGCTGGGCGAGCAGATCACCGAACGCGGCCTGGGCAACGGCATCTCGATCATCATCTTCGCGGGCATCGCCGCGGGCCTGCCCACCGCCATCGGTGGCCTGCTCGAATTGGTGCGTACCGGCGCGATGAACGTGATCGTGGCGCTGTTCATCGTGGTGGTCGTGGCGCTGGTGACCTGGTTCGTCGTGTTCGTCGAACGTGGCCAACGCAAGATCCTTGTGAACTATGCGCGGCGCCAGGTGGGCAACAAGGTGTACGGCGGCCAGGCTTCGCACCTGCCGCTCAAGCTGAACATGGCCGGGGTGATTCCGCCGATCTTCGCGTCGTCGATCATCCTGCTGCCGGCCACGATCGTGGGCTGGTTCAGCTCGGGCGACAGCATGCGTTGGCTCAAGGACATCGCCGGTGCTCTGGCGCCAGGCCAGCCGATCTATACCCTGCTGTATGCCGGTGCGATCGTGTTCTTCTGCTTCTTCTACACGGCGCTCGTGTTCAACAGCCGCGAGACTGCCGACAACCTGAAGAAGAGCGGTGCGTTCATCCCCGGGATCCGTCCCGGTGACCAGACGGCCCGCTACATCGACAAGATCCTGGTTCGGCTCACGCTGGCCGGCGCGGTGTACATCACCTTCGTCTGCCTGCTGCCCGAATTCCTGATCCTGAAATACAACGTGCCGTTCTATTTCGGTGGCACGTCGCTGATGATCATCGTGGTGGTGACCATGGACTTCATGGCCCAGGTGCAGAACTACCTGATGTCGCAGCAGTACGAGTCGTTGCTCAAGAAGGCGAATTTCAAGACGTCCCTGAACGGCTGAATGCCGTCGGACGTTGAGCGACAGGTCAGCATTGAATCGACGCCCTGCGGTTCGGCCCGGGCACATGTGTTTCGGGCGAAGTAGGTCGCCAAGAGAGAGTTTCAGGAGAAATCAAATGAGAGTTTCGGCTTCGGTCAAAACCATCTGCCGCAATTGCAAGATCATCCGCCGCAAGGGTGTTGTGCGCGTGATCTGCACCGACCCGCGCCACAAGCAGCGCCAGGGTTGATCGAGAGTTCTAGAGGACGCACATGGCACGTATCGCTGGCATCAACATTCCGCCGCACAAGCACGCCGAGATCGGCCTGACGGCGATCTTTGGCATCGGCCGCACGCGCGCTCGCAAGATCTGCGAAGCCTGCGGCATCGACTACGCGAAGAAGGTCAAGGACCTGACCGACGCCGACCTCGAGAAGATCCGCGACCAGATCGCCCAGTTCACCATCGAAGGCGACCTGCGTCGCGAGACGACGATGAACATCAAGCGCCTGATGGACATTGGCTGCTATCGCGGCTTCCGTCATCGCCGCGGCCTGCCGATGCGCGGCCAGCGCACGCGCACCAACGCCCGCACCCGCAAGGGTCCGCGCAAGGCCGCTCAGGCCCTGAAGAAGTAAAGAGAGAACCGCATGGCCAAAGCTCCTGCCAACAACGCTGCACAACGCGTTCGCAAGAAGGTCCGCAAGAACGTTGCGGACGGCATCGCGCACGTGCACGCCTCGTTCAACAACACCATCATCACGATCACCGACCGCCAGGGCAACGCCCTGTCGTGGGCATCGTCGGGCGGCCAGGGCTTCAAGGGCTCGCGCAAGTCGACCCCCTTCGCCGCCCAGGTGGCGTCGGAAGTCGCCGGCCGTGCCGCGGTGGAACAAGGCATCAAGAACCTCGACGTCGAGATCAAGGGCCCCGGCCCGGGTCGCGAGTCGTCGGTGCGCGCGCTGGCCGCGCTCGGCATTCGCATCACGTCCATCTCCGACGTGACGCCCGTGCCGCACAACGGCTGCCGTCCGCAGAAGCGCCGCCGCATCTAAGGCGTCGGTGACTGGCGCAGTCCGCCTTCGGGTGGCTGCGCATTTTGCTTTTATTCAAGCCCACCGCCATCGACCGATCGACTGATGGCTCCCGCAGGCGACTGCGGCAGATGACACAAGGAAAACACCGTGGCACGTTACCTCGGCCCCAAGGCCAAACTTTCCCGCCGTGAAGGCACCGACCTGTTCCTGAAGAGCGCCCGCCGCTCGATCGCGGACAAGGCCAAGTTCGACTCCAAGCCCGGCCAGCACGGCCGCACCTCGGGTCAGCGCACCTCCGACTTCGGCCTGCAACTGCGCGAGAAGCAGAAGGTCAAGCGCATGTACGGCGTGCTGGAGAAGCAGTTCCGCCGCTACTTCGAGGAAGCGGACCGCCGCCGCGGCAACACCGGCGCCAACCTGCTGTTCATCCTCGAATCGCGCCTGGACAACGTCGTGTACCGCATGGGCTTCGGCTCGACCCGTGCCGAAGCGCGTCAGCTGGTGTCGCACAAGGCGATCACGGTGAATGGCCAGTCGGTCAACATCCCGTCGTACATGGTCAAGACCGGCGACGTGGTTGCCGTGCGCGACAAGTCGAAGAAGCAGAACCGCATCGTCGAGGCGCTGCAGCTGGCTCAGCAGGTCGGCATCCCGGCCTGGGTCGAAGTCAACATCGACAAGGCCGAAGGCACGTTCAAGAAGGTGCCTGACCGCGACGAATTCGGCGCGGACATCAACGAATCGCTGATCGTCGAACTGTATTCGCGATAAGCAAAGGATCACGGGGCTGCGGTGCAGCCCCGTCCTTGTGTATGTTCTGTTCCCCCTCGGAGGCATCCGGGGTGGGCACTCCACCAGCCTTACCGGTGTAACGAGCCGGGGGTATTGAGAGGAAGCCTGCATGCAAACCACCCTGCTGAAACCCAAGACCATCCAGGTCGAGCAACTCGCGACCAACAAGGCCAAGGTGACGCTCGAACCCTTCGAGCGCGGCTATGGCCACACGCTCGGCAACGCGCTGCGCCGCGTGCTGCTGTCGTCGATGGTCGGCTATGCAGCCACCGAAGTGACGATCGCCGGCGTGCTGCACGAGTACTCGTCGATCGACGGCGTGCAGGAAGACGTCGTCAACATCCTGCTCAACCTCAAGGGCGTGGTGTTCAAGCTGCACAACCGCGACGAAGTCACGCTGTCGCTGCGCAAGGACGGCGAAGGCCCGGTCACGGCCGCCGATATCCAGACGCCGCATGATGTCGAGATCATCAACCCCGAGCATGTCATCGCCCACCTGTCGCAAGGCGGCAAGCTGGACATGCAGATCAAGGTCGAGAAGGGCCGCGGCTATGTGCCCGGCACGATGCGCCGCTACGCCGACGAGCCGACCAAGTCGATCGGTCGCATCGTCCTCGACGCCTCGTTCTCGCCCGTCAAGCGCGTGAGCTACACCGTCGAGAGCGCCCGCGTCGAGCAGCGCACCGACCTGGACAAGCTGCTGGTCGAGATCGAGACCAACGGTGCGATCACCGCCGAAGACGCGGTGCGTGCCTCGGCCAAGATCCTGGTTGAACAACTCGCCGTGTTCGCGCAGCTCGAGGGTGGCGAACTCGCCGCGTTTGACGCGCCTGCGCCGCGCAGCGCCCAGCAGTTCGATCCGATCCTGCTGCGCCCTGTGGACGAGCTCGAACTCACCGTGCGTTCGGCGAACTGCCTGAAGGCCGAGAACATCTACTACATCGGTGACCTGATCCAGCGCACCGAGAACGAGTTGCTCAAGACCCCGAACCTGGGTCGCAAGTCGCTCAACGAAATCAAGGAAGTGCTCGCCTCGCGCGGCCTGACCTTGGGCATGAAGCTTGAAAGCTGGCCGCCCGCTGGCTTGGACAAGCGATAAAGCAGAAGGACAAGGCTGCCGCGTGCGGCAAGCCTTGTTTTGTCGCGCTATGTGGATTGCAGGTACCTGAAACGGCCTGCTCTTATCAATAACGAAAGGAAATCGCCATGCGTCACGGCCTCGGTCTTCGCAAACTCAACCGCACCAGCTCGCACCGTCTGGCGATGCTGCGCAACATGATGAACTCGCTCATCGAGCACGAGGCCATCAAGACCACGGTCCCCAAGGCCAAGGAACTGCGCCGCGTCGTCGAGCCGATGATCACGCTGGCCAAGAACCCCACCGTCGCCAACAAGCGCCTGGCCTTCGACCGCCTGCGCGACCGCGACAGCGTCGTGAAGCTCTTCAACGAACTCGGACCGCGTTACCAGACCCGTCCGGGCGGCTACACCCGCATCCTGAAGATGGGCTTCCGCGTGGGCGACAACGCGCCCATGGCCCTGGTCGAACTGGTGGACCGTCCCGAAATTTCTGACGCCGCCGACGAGCAGAGCGACGCAGAATAAGCTATACTTTCCCTTCTGACGCGCGATGGAGCAGCCTGGTAGCTCGTTGGGCTCATAACCCAAAGGTCGCAAGTTCAAATCTTGCTCGCGCAACCAAATCCCAGAAGTTCAAAGGCCCTCGAAAGAGGGCCTTTTCTTTTGTGCGATCGCGCCCTGTGGCGAGGCGTTTTGGGCGCTCTGGGAGCGAGGGCACGACGCGCGCATCGCTGCGCCCGCGTCGTGCAGAGACCTCAGTCCGGCACCACCGCGGTGACCTCGATCTCGATCTTGGCGCGTGTTTCGACCAACGCGGCCACCTGCACGCAGGTCATGGCCGGGAAGTTGCGCCCCATCACCTCACGGTAGACCGGGCCCAGTTCCGACAGGCGCCGCACGTACTCGTCGCGGTCCGTCACGTACCAGGTCATGCGCACCATGTGCTCCGGGGCCGCGCCACCTTCCTTCAGCACCGCAGCGATGTTGCGCAGCGCCTGGGCGGTCTGCGCGATGAAGTCGTCGCTCTCGAACTGCTGCTCGGCGTTCCAGCCGATCTGGCCACCGACGAAGATCAGCGTGCCGCGCGCCGCTACGCCGTTGGCATAGCCCTTGGGGGTCGCCCAGCCGGGCGGTTGGATGAGTCGGTTCATGGTGTCGTTGTTGGTGCGGTGGTGAGCTGGCGCAGCTTGAAGCGCTGCAGCTTGCCGGTCTCGGTGCGCGGGAGCGCCGCCACGAAGGCGACTTCGCGCGGGTACTTGTAAGGGGCAATGGTGGCTTTGACGTGGTCCTGGAGCGACTTGATCATCGCGTCGTCGCCCACATGGCCCTGCTTGAGCACGCAGAATGCCTTCACGACCATCCCGCGCTCGTCGTCGGGCTTGCCGATGACGGCGCACTCGGCCACGGCGGGGTGCTGCAGCAGCGCGTCCTCGACCTCGGGGCCGCCGATGTTGTAGCCCGCGCTGATGATCATGTCGTCGGCGCGGGACTGGTAGAAGAAGTAGCCGTCGGCATCCTGCACGAAGGCGTCGCCGGGGTAGTTCCAGCCGCCCTTCACGTAGTTCGCCTGGCGCGGATCGTCGAGGTAGCGGCAGCCGACCGGTCCGATGATCGCAAGCTTGCCGACCGTGCCGCGCGGCACTTCGTGGCCTTCGTCGTCGACCACGCGTGCGGTGAAGCCGGGCACTGCCTTGCCCACCGCACCGCGACGGACTTCGTGGCCGGCGGCGGAGATGTAGATGTGGAATACCTCGGTGCCGCCGATGCCGTCGAGCATCTCGATGCCTGTCGCCTCCTTCCACAGCTGCCGCGTCGCATCGGGCAGCGCCTCGCCCGCGCTCACACTGATCCGCAGGCTGGGCACGCCCAGGCGCTGCGCGATCGGCGCCATCTGGCGATAGAAGGTCGGTGCCGTGTAGCTGATCGTGGCGCCCACCTCGCGAATCGCCTGCACCATCGACTCGGGCGTGTAGCCCCGGTCGTGGAAGTACACCGACGCCCCCGCCCACATCGGGAAGATCAGCAGCCCACCCAGCCCGAAGGTGAAAGCCAGCGGCGGCGAGCCGATGACGATGTCGTCGGGCGTCGCCTGGAGGATGTGGCGCGGCCAGGTCTCGCACATCGCGAGCACGTCGCGGTGCGTGGTCACCGGCGCCTTGGGCTTGCCCGTGGTGCCAGAGGTGAAGGCCAGCAGTGCGATGTCGTCTGCCGCGGTAGGGCAGGCGGCCACGTGTTCGGGCTTGCCGCGTGCCAACGCCTCGAGCGAATCGGCCGCATCGGGCGCGTGGAACGCGATCACGCGCGACAGCATGGGCTGGTCTTTCTGCGCGGCCAGCAGTTCGTCCAGCAGCCGCGCGTCGCACAGCCCGACGGTGGGCTGCGACTTCTCGATGATGTCGCCCAGTTCCTTGGCGCGCAGCAGCGGCATCGTCGCGACCGCGATCAGCCCGGCCTTCACCACCGCCAGCCAGGCCAGTGCCATCGACGCCGAGTTGCCCCCGCGCAGCAGCACGCGGTTGCCGGGCACCAGCCCCAGGTCGCCGGTCAGCACCTGCGCGATGCGGCTCACCTCGGCCGCGGCTTCGCGGTACGTCAAGGTGCGGCCCGCCTCGCGCAACAACGGCCGATCGCCCCAGCCTTTGTCGCTCACTGCCTTGTCCAGGAGTTCCTCCACCAGGTTGAGCTGGTCGGGCAGCTGCAGCTCAGGCAGGTCGTAGCGGAAGATGGGCAACTGCTCCGGCGGCGGCAGCCGGTCGTGCACGAAGCGGTCGGTCTGTGCGCTCGGGTGGGTCATCCGACGGTCCCCTTCAAGACGGCCTTGCCGATGATGAGTTGCTGCACTTCGGTCGCGCCCTCGTAGATGCGCAGCGATCGGATGTCGCGGTACAGCGACTCGACCTTGGTGCCGACCTTCACGCCCAGCCCGCCATGCAGCTGCAGCGCCATGTCGATCACGCGCTGGGCGTTCTCCGTGGCGGTCATCTTCGCCATCGCGGCGGCGGCGGAAATCGCGGGCGCGGCCGACGCATCGCCGCGCGCTTCCGCGTCGTCGCGCAGCCAGGCGGCGCGGTAGGTCAGCAGCGCACCGGCGTCCACCAGTGCGGCCATCTCGCCCAGCTTCGCCTGCGTGAGCTGGAAATCGGCCAGCGTCTGCCCGAACATGCGGCGCGATTGCGCATGCGCCACCGCCTCGGCCAGCGCGCGCCGAGCCATGCCCAGCGCCGCGCCGGCCACCGAGGCACGGAAGATGTCCAGCGTGCGCATCGCCAGCTTGAAGCCGTCGTTTCGCTCGCCCAGTTGTGCATCGCCCGGCAGCGTGCAACCCTCGAAGCGCAGGGTCGCGAGCGGGTGCGGCGCCATCAGCGCGATGTGCTCCGAGGTGTCGAGTCCTGGGGCCTGTGCATCGACGATGAAGGCCGTGATGCCGCGTGCGCCGGCGTCGGGCTCGGTCTTGGCGAACACGCAGTAGAAGTCGGCCAGGCCGCCGTTGCTGATCCAGGTCTTCTCGCCGTCCAGCCGCCAGCCGTCGGCCACGGGCTGCGCACGCAGCGCCATCGCCGCCACGTCGGATCCGGCCTGCGGCTCGCTCAACGCGAAGGCGGCGATCTTTTCGCCGCTGGCCACGGCGCGCAGGTAGCGCGCCTGCTGCGCCGGCGTGCCGGCCAGCGTGATCGCGCCGCTGCCCAGGCCCTGCATGGCGAAGGCGAAGTCGGCCAATGGGGAGTGGAAGGCCAGCGTCTCGCGCAACAGCACCAGCGCGCGCGAATCGAGCCGCTCCAGCGTGCCGCCTGCGGCCGCGGGCACGCAGTAGCGCAACCAGCCGCCCGCGCCCAGGCGCTGCACCCAGTCGCGGCAGGCGGCGCGGTCGTCGTGCTCGTCGACCTCCTGCGCGGCGGCCCAGGGCAGCAGGTCGCGTGCGAGCGCCTGGTGCTCGTCGCCGAAGAAGGGCAGCGTCAGGTGCGCCGCGGGCGGCACCAGCGTCGTGGGAACGAAGCTCATCGAAAAACCTCCGTGCGGCAAGTGGCGATGCGCAGGGTGTGGCGGCGGCGCGGGTCGGCGTGCATGGCTCAGTCGCCGCCGAACTCGGGCTGCCGCTTGGCCGAGAAAGCCTCGTAGGCGCGCCGGAAGTCCTCGGTCTGCATGCAGATGGCCTGGGCCTGCGCCTCGGCCTCGATGGCCTGTTCGATGGTCATGGCCCATTCCTGCGACAGCATGGTCTTGGTCATGCCGTGTGCGAAGGTCGGGCCGCGGGCCAGGTCGCGGGCCACCGCGGTGGCGGCCTCGAGCAGCGCGCCGCTTTCGTGCAGCGCGTTGAAGAAGCCCCAGGCCAGGCCTTCGTCGGCCTTCATGGCGCGGCCGGTGAAGAGCAGCTCCGAGGCCCGCCCTTGACCGATCACGCGCGGCAGCAGCGCGCACGCGCCCATGTCGGCGCCTGCCAGGCCCACGCGGGTGAAGAGGAAGGCGGTCTTGGTCGCGGGCGCGCCATAGCGCAGGTCGCAGGCCAGCGCGATCATCGCGCCCGCACCGGCGCACACGCCGTCGATCGCGCCGACGATCGGCTGCGGGCACTGGCGGATCGCCTTCACCAGGTCGCCCGTCATGCGGGTGAACTCCAGCAACTCGGGCATGCGCATCCTGGTGAGCGGGCCGATGATCTCGTGCACATCGCCGCCCGAGCAGAAGTTGCCACCGGCGCCCGTGACCACGACCGCCTTGACGTCGGTGGCGTAGACCAGTGCGCGGAACAGGTCGCGCAGTTCGCCGTACGAATCGAAGGTCAGCGGGTTCTTGCGCTCGGGCCGGTTGAGCGTGACGGTGCCCACGCCGTCGTCGAACTGCCAGGCGAAGTGCTTGGCGACGTAAGGCGCCTTGGCCTCGAACTGGGCGCGCATGGGGTTGCCTGCGCCGATGTAGTGCTTCATGCGGTCTCCGGGGTGGCTGGGTGGCCGGGGGTGGATGCGGGTTGCTGGCGGCTCTGGACATCGGCCTTCACCTTGCC
>JAFEEH010000153.1 GCA_018241185.1 Pseudomonadota bacterium
GCCGATGCCCAGCAGCGGCCAGCGGTACTGGCGCAGCAGCGTGTTGCGCTCCTCCGCGCTCGCGTGGTCGGCCAGCGCATCGAATGCCATCACCCGCGCGGTGAGCCAGCCCCAGATCAGCGGCGGCAGCACCAGCACCAGCGGCGGGATGAGCCACAGCGGCATCGACACCACCAGCGCCACGACGGCAAGCACGGTCAACCCGAGTGAGCGGAAGACGCTCAGGACCAGCGAGGCGCCCTTCTTCTTCTCGAGCGTCGGGAAGCGTCGGTCGGCCACCAGGCGGGTGAGCGCGGGCGCCATGAAGGCGGCCACGATGAGCAGCGACACCAGCACGACCGCCGGCGTGAGCGCCAGCACCACCACCAGCGGCGCCAGGAAAGTCTTCACATCGCCGGAGAACAGGCCCGACATCCAGCCCCAGAAGCTGGCCAGCAGCGGCCAGGCATCGAGCGCCTCGCGCGTCCAGGCGACAGCGGCGTCCCAGTACAGGTAGCCCAGGCCCAGCGCCAGCAGCACCATCAGCACCAGGGGCAGCAGCGACAGGACGATGACCCGCGGATGCAGGCAGTAGGCCGCGGCGCGCCAGAAGGAATCGAGCAGGAGACGCATCGCGGCGAGCATACCCGCAGGGATGTGGCCCCCACGCTCCCCCGCTGCGCGAGGTCCGCTGCCCCCCGAGGGGGCGCTCGCCGCCTTGGGGCGGCCCGGCGGCGGCGACCTCGCCCCCACGCTCCCCCGCTGCGCGAGGTCGGCTCAGGCGCGCCCGACCAGCCGCCTCAGCCCCAGCCACTGCTGGGTCCAGAAGCCGCGGCCGTAGTCGCGCACGCGGCCGGCGGCGTCGGGCTCGACCTGGTCGCGGATGCCGGTGGCGTCGTAGCGGTCTTCGAAGTTGGCGGAGCGAAAGAGCATGTCCCACCAGGGCAACAGGACGCCGAAGTTGCGCCCGCCCAGCGTCCGGGGCCCGGCCGACTCGTGACCGATGCCGATGGCATGGTGCACCCGGTGGAAACGCGGGCTGATCCACAGACGCTCGCCCAGGCGGCCGAAGGACAGGCGCAGGTTGGCGTGCTGCAGGCTCTGGCTGAGCTGGGTGAAGGCCACGACGGCGATGAACTGCCCCGGCGCCACGCCGATGAGCTGGGCCACGAGCACGATGATCGCGTCGTGGATCAGGTCGTCGAGCAGGTGGTTGCGGTCGTCGCTCCACATCGTCATCTGGCGCTGTGAGTGGTGCAGTGCATGCAGGCTCCACCACCAGCTGAAGCGATGCTGGCCGCGGTGGATCAGGTACTCGACGAAGTCCAGCACCACCAGGTAGATCGCGAAGGCGACCCACGGGATGTCGGTCACGCCGGGCCAGAGTTCGTCCAGGTGCAGGGTGCCCCAGCCGGCCCCGCGCAGTTCGCCCAGCAGTGCATCGAACAGCGGCGTGACACTGAAGAACAGCGCCAGCCGGAACAGGCCCAGCCGGTGGATCAGCGTGTACAGGATGTCGACGCGGATGGCCTGCCGGTCGCGTACCGGCTCCGCCGGCCGCCAGCGTTGCAGCGGGCCGATGACGGCGACCAGGATCAGGATCTGGATGACGCCCACGAGCAGCCAGCCGGTGGCGTCGAAGGCGTCCTCGGTCCAGCCGCCCAGGCCCATCGCGAAGACCAGCGGCTGCACCACGGCCTCGAACAGCCACTGCTGCACGGCGGCGAACTGGTCGGTCAGCCACTCGATCACGCGAGGCCCCTGTCACGGCCCACGCCGGGCCGTTCCATCACCAAGATGCGTCTTAGCAATTTCATGAATCAAAAGTGTCTCTTTCGCCCATCAGATGGGCGCAAGCAGCTATCGATTTCATAGTAAGGCTGGCAACCTGACCGCGCGCTTTCATGGATGCGCGGCAATCCACTCGCGGTACGCCGGATGCTGGCGCAGCGTCCGGAAGCAGAAGCCCTTGGCCTTCAGCCCCACGATCAGCGGCTCCAGGTCGGCCGGCGCCCACGGGTCCTGGCGCGACCAGATGCCCAGGTGCGCCAGCAGGATGTCGCCGGCGCGAATGTGCTTGAGCGCTCGCTCCAGCAGCACGGTGTTGGGGTACTTGTCGCTCGGCAGTTCGTCCCCCAGGAAGCCGGCCGGCGCCCAGCCGACGTGCGCGAAGCCGCAGGACTTGGCGGCTGCGAGCAGGCGCGGCGAGGTCTTGCCGCCCGGCGCACGGAAGAGCGGCAGCGGCTTCTTGCCGGTGATGTGCGCCAGCCGGTCCGAGGAGCGCTGGATCTCTTCGCAGTACTGCGCTGCGTTCCAGGTGAAGGTGCGGCCTGCGTAGGCGCCGGCCGAGGGCTGGATGCGAAACCTCGGCTCCACGCCCTTCACGTCCCCGCGCCAATAGGCGTGGTCGTAGGTGTGCGAGCCGAACTCGTGCCCTTCTGCGGCACGCGCCTTCCACCAGCCGGCCCAGTGGTTGTCCAGGCTGTCGCCGCCATCCTGCGTCTTCTCGGCGGCGGCGAAGAAGGTGACCTTCACGTCCTGGCGCTTGAGCACGTCGGCCACCAGCGGCGCGATGCCCATGTGGCCGGTGTCGAAGGTCAGGTAGACCGGCTTGTCGCAGTCATTCTGGGCTGCAGCGCCCGTGGATACTGCGCAAGCCGCTATGAAAAACGTAGCTATCGACGCGCCCTGGCGCAACGCGCGGGCGACCGGGAAATCAGCGGACCTTGGCATGTTCGACCGTCCAGACGCCGTGGGGCGAGCGGCCCACGTTGACCGTGCGCACCACCTTGCCCGCCGTGAGGTCGACCACGCTGAGCTTCTTGGCCCAGCGCGAGGTGACGAAGAGCGTCTTGCCGTCGGCCGACACGTCCATGCAGTCCGGGCCGCCGGGCACGGGGTAGGTGGCAGCGACCGTGAGCGTCGGGATGTCGATGCGGCTGATCGAGTTGGCGACCCGGTTGCTCACGAAGACCGACTTGCCGTCGCCCGCCGAGCGGAAGGCGTGTGCGCCCTTGCCGGTGGGGATCTTGCCGACCAGCTTGGGCTCCTTGCCGGCCACGTCGAAGACCTGCACGCCGTCGCCGCCGGTCAGGCCGACCAGCAGCGTCTTGCCGTCGTGGATGCCGAAGATGTCGGCCGGCATGGGGCCGGTGGGTGTGCGCCAGCGGATGGTCTGGGTGGCGAGGTCGACGGCGATGAGCTCGTCGCTGTCCTGCATGGTGACGTAGGCCACCGTGCTCTTGCCGTCGATCCAGATGTGGCTGGGCGTCTTGCCGGTCGGGATGCGCTTGGCCAGTTGCAGGTTGCTGCCGTCCCAGCGGTAGACGTCGACGTGGTTCAGCCGGTTGCCGGCGGTGACGAACCACTTCATGTCGGGCGAGAACTGCAGCTGGTACGGATCGATGATGCCGTAGACCGTGCGCTGGATCTCGCCCGTGCGCGGGTTGAAGAAGGTCAGCGAATCGCCCGCCGAGTTGGCGACGATCACCGACCTTTGGTCCGGCGTCATGTAGATGTGGTGCGGCTCCTTGCCCACCGCCACACGGTTGCGTTCGGTCCAGGTGCCGGGATCGATCAGGCTGACCGAGGCATCGAGCGAATTGAGCACGAAGAGTGGCGGCGTCGCCGCAGTCGCCGCAGTGGCCGAAGCGGCCGGTTGGGCCGGTATGGCCGCGCTGGCCAGCAGACAAACGAAAAGAGCCGCAAGGCGGCTCAGGGAGCGAACGGACAGACGCAAGACACGGCTCCGGAAAGGGACTGGGAAGTTTAACGAGCGAGGCCGCCGCGCCGCCGACAGGACAGCCCCGATCGCCGGCCGGCAGGCGCGAGCCGCGCGTCAGGCAGGCCCCGACTGCCGCACCGCCTGCAGCTCGTCGGGCAGGAGCCAGCGCCACTGGCCCGGCGCCAGGTCGGCCGGAAGCATCAGCCCGCCGATGGCGCTGCGGTGCAGCGCCGTCACCCGGTTGCCCACGGCCGCGACCATGCGCTTGACCTGGTGGTACTTGCCCTCGGTGAGCGTGAGGCGCAGGTGGTGCGTGCTCACCGCTTCGGCCGCGGCCGCGCGCACGGGCTTCGGATCGTCGTCGAGCACCACACCTGCCAGCAGGCGGCCGACCTGCGCGTCGGTCAGCGCATCGGCGGTCGTCGCCTCGTAGACCTTGGGCACATGGTGCTTCGGCGACGCCATGCGGTGGATGAACTGGCCGTCGTCGCTGAGCAGCAGCAGGCCGGTCGTGTCCTGGTCGAGCCGGCCGATGGCCTGCACGCCGGGCTGCCCACCCTTGACCGGCCGCTGGCGCAGCGGCGCGGGCAGCAGGGTGTAGATGCTGGGCCAGGCCGAAGGCTTCTGCGAACACTCGGTGCCGGCCGGCTTGTGCAGCATCAGGTAGGCCTTGGCGTGGTATTCCCACGGCGTGCCCTGCACGGTGAAGCGCAGGCCGTCGGCTGCTATCAATTCCGTCGCTGGTTCCGCAGCATCCACGCCGTCAACGGCCACAAAGCCCTGTTGAATGAGGCCCGCGCAGACGCGGCGCGTGCCGAAGCCCTGGCTGTAGAGAAGATCCTGGAGTTGCATGGCCATCGCGCGTGCTGAAAAGAAAAAGCGGCCGCGCCCCGAGGCACGGCCGCTGCGGGTGGCGCAGGTCAGTAGCCCAGCGCCAGCCCCGTGTTGCGGCGCGGATCGTTGGCGCCGTAGAAGCGATTGTTGCCCACCGGCTTGCCGCCCAGCGAAGGCGCGCCGACGATGATGGCCGCCAGGTGGTTGGCCGGCTGCGGCACGCCCAGGTTGTGGCCCATGTCGGTGAGGATCTTGCGTGTGTCGGGGCTCAGCGCGTAGGGCTCGACGTTGGTCACGTCGGGCAGCCATTGCTGGTGGAAGCGCGGTGCGTCCACGGCCTCCTGCACGTTCATGCCGTAGTCGATGGCGTTGATCATGGTCAGCATCACGGCCGTGATGATGCGGCTGCCGCCGGGCGTGCCGACCACCATGACGGGCTTGCCGTCCTTGCTGACGATGGTCGGGCTCATCGACGAGAGCGGCCGCTTGCCGGGCTCGATCTTGTTGGCCTCGCCCTGCACCAGACCGTAGAGGTTGGGCACGCCGACCTTCGAGGTGAAGTCGTCCATCTCGTTGTTCAGCAGCACGCCGGTCTTCGCGGCCGTGACCTTGGCGCCGAACCAGTCGTTGAGCGTGTAGGTCACCGACACCGCGTTGCCCCACTTGTCGGCGATCGAGTAGTGCGTGGTGTTACTGCCTTCGTGCGGCGCCACGCCGGGCTTGATGTCCTTGGACACGCCAGCCTTCTTCGGATCGATGACGGCGCGGATCTTCTCGGCGTAGCCCTTGTCCAGCAGGCGGTCGAGCGGGTTCTTCACGAAGTCCGGGTCGCCCAGGTAGCTGTTGCGGTCCACGTAGGCGTGGCGCATGGCCTCGATCTGGTAGTGCACGGCTTGCGCCGAGTGGTAGCCGAGGTCCTTGAGCGGATAGCCCTCGAGGATGTTGAGCATCTCGCAGATGATCACGCCGCCCGAACTCGGTGGAGGCGCCGAGACCACGCGGTAGCCGCGGTAGTCGCATTCGACGGGCGCCATCTCGCGCGTCTTGTATTGCGCGAGGTCTTCGGTGGTGATGATGCCCTTGCCCGCCGCGCTGGAATCGGCGATGGCCTTGGCCACCCAGCCCTTGTAGAAGCCGTCGGTGCCCTTGGTGCTGACCTCGCGCAAGGTCTTGCCCAGGTCCTTCTGCACGATCTTCTCGCCGACCTTGAAGGCCTCGCCCTTGTTCAGGAAGATCGCCGCGGTGGCCGGGTCGGCCTTGAAGTCGGCCGTGGCGGTGTTGAACATGTCGATGTCGCCCTGCTGGAGCACGAAGCCCTTCTCGGCCAGCTCGATGGAGGGCTTGAGCAATGCGGCGCGCTGCATCGTGCCGTACTTCTCGCGCGCGTACTCCATGCCCGAGACGCTGCCCGGCACGCCCACGGCGAGGTGGCCCTTGGTCGACAGGCCCTTGACGACGTTGCCGTCCTTGTCGAGGTACATGTCGGGCTTGGCGGCCAGCGGCGCCTTCTCCCGGAAGTCGAGAAAAGTCTTGCGGCCGTCGGCGAGCTGGATGGTCATGAAGCCGCCGCCACCGAGGTTGCCGGCAGCGGGGTAGACCACGGCCAGCGCGTAGCCCACGGCGACCGCGGCATCGACCGCGTTGCCGCCGCGCTTGAGCACGTCGACGCCCACCTTCGTGGCCAGGTGCTGGGCCGTGACGACCATGCCGTTCTCGGCCATGACCGGCGCCTGCGATGCCGCGATGGCGTGGCTGCCGGCGCTCAAGGCGAGGGCAGCGGCCAGCGCGGCGCGCGTCGATGGGGTCCATGCAAACTGCTTCATATTGCCTCCTGTCTGAAATATGCGAAGCGGGAAAGGATTCGGTGGATGGCGCTGCTCAGGCGATCAGCAGCGCCTTGCGGCGCAGATCCTGGAGTGCGAGCGCGACCTGCTGGCGCGTGAGCTCGTGCAGTTCGGTCTCGTCGGTGATCGGCTTGTCGTCCTTGATGAAGCGCAGGCGGTCGGCACGCGCTTCGGTCTTGAGAAGTTCGACGAGCTGCTCATGGGTGTGCGCCCCGTCGAGCAGGGGCAGCACGCAGCGTTCGAGCAGGGACAGGCCCACCGGTTCGTGCCACTGGTTGCATACGCTGGCGCTCTGCCCTGCGGCCAGCGGCAGGCCGGGCGACTGCCGCACCGACATCAGGGCCTGCGGTGTCGCCGCGACGGCCGCCGCGGTGACGACCGGCGTGCGGCGGATGCGCACCGCGCCGAGGATCAACAGCTCCTCGAGCATCGAGACGACCGCGGCTTCCACCGCCGCGCGCGGCTCGCCGATGCGCGCGGACACGGCCTCGACCAGCACGTCGACCGGCACCGTGGCGGGATAGCGTTCGTCCAGCACCTGGGCCACTGCCTTGTGGACCGGCAGGCGCAGCGTGATCTTGAGGTTGCGAATGGCGTTGCTCGGCTGCTCGCGCGCGTCGAGAGTGAGCGGCGCCCCGTCGGCGGCCGAGAAAGCGCCCGCGTAGTGCAGCTTGCGCAGCCGCTCGCGGTCGAGGCGATAGCGGATCTCGCCATTGCGCGCCTGCTTGACCAGGAGGGTCTGGCGGAAGGTGCGGTTGACCAGGAAGTCCAGGTACTGCTCCATGAGGATCTGGCTGCCGCCGCACTCGCGCAGCAGGGGCTCCCGCACCTTGTCGCCATAGTTCTGCACGAACATGGTCGAGGGTTCGGCGTCGCACAGATAGCTCAGGCCCTGGGCGTCGGCGCGGCCGACGAACTCCTTGAAGTAACACGGCGCGTTGCAGGGTTCGAGGAACTCGTGCAGCAGGTAGGAGTCGTGCGAGCCCCGCACGATGGGCATGGCCTCTTCCAGCGTCTTCTTCAGCACGCTGTCGGGCCGCGCGGAGCCCTCGAGGAACTCGAGCATGCCGCGTGCGTACGAGAGCTTCTCCTCAGGCGTGTCGCGCGGGCCGCCACGCAGGATCATCGCGTCGCGGACGATCTCGCGCGCCTTCCACCCGGGATAGACGTTGTAGCTGATGTAGGCCACGCCGTTGGCCGCGAGATGGCGGGAGCACACGCGCAGGATGGCTTCCTGCACCGCCTCGGGCACCCAGCTGTAGACGCCGTGGCAGATGATGTAGTCGAACTCTCCGAAGTGCTCGTCGATGTCGGTGATGCTCAGCGTCCGCAGTTCCACGTTCGGGACGCGCACCTGGGCCAGCAGTTGCTGCCCCTGCCGGATCTGGACGGGGGAGAGGTCGACCCCCAGCAGCTTCGCCTGCGGATGCCGGGCGCCCATCGGTATCAGGTTGCCACCGGAGGCGCAACCCAGTTCGAGCACGCGCGCGCGGGCCAGCGCGGGCGCTTCCAGGCCGAACAGCCAGGCCAGGGCCTCGAGGTGTTCGATCGAACTCTGGGGGAAGGGGTGGGAATCGTAGGGAACGCTGTCGTAGTACGACGTGATCGTGCTGGTCAGTGCATCCGACATGCGGTGGGTCCCTCAGCGTGATGTGGTCGGAACGTTCTTGTTTTCGCTTCGCATACGAGCCCGACAACACGCCGGGCACGGCAAAGAGCGCCGACTATAAGCCCGCCCGTCGGCGACTAAGCAACAAAAAAAGGGCCGGATTCGTGAGAATCCGGCCCTTGCCGTGTGGTGGAGCTGGGGGGATTCGAACCCCCGTCCGCAAGCCATCGTCGCGCAGTTCTACATGTTTAGCGATCTGATTTGGATCTCGCCACCGGTGTCGCGCAGTCGCACGCTCCACCGGCCGCCAGCACCCTTGAATCTCGCCGCCGCCCAAGGTGCCCGGACGGCGGCCAGCCAATGTAATTAACCTTGCAGCCGGGAGGCGTCAGATTGCTCTAACGCCCCCTTGCCCAGCCCATCGGCCGACTGTTGCAAGGCTCACCGGGTTTAAGCGGCGAGTGCGAAACGTTCGTCGTTTGCAGTTAGTTTGTTTGAATCTGTTTAACGAGCGCATTCAGCTCGACATGCCCCGCTGCGATCCCGAACCCACGTCGAAACCAGTGCAGCCCCTGAGCTCGCTATTTTAGTCCGCGTGCAGCCATTTCAAGAGCTCGAGGGGCGCGGCAATCGCGGCATCGGCCTCCCACCGCATGGCGTCGGCCTCGGCTCCGAGGTAGCCGTAGGTCGCGGCGACGGTCCGCATCCCCGCGGCGCGGCCGGCCACGATGTCGCGCTCGTCGTCTCCGACATAGACGCAGTCGGCCGCCGGCAGGCCGAGCCGGCGCGCCGCTTCGAACAGGGGTTCCGGATGCGGCTTGGCATGGGGGGTGCTGTCGCCGCTCACGATGGCACCGGCGCTGTGGAACAGCGCCAGCGAAGCTGTGAGCGGCTCGGTGAAGCGCCTGGACTTGTTGGTGACCACACCCCACGCGAGACCGGCATTGCGAAGTTCTGCGATCAGTTCCGTCACCCCGGCGAAGATGAAGGTGTTGTCCAGCATGCGGGCTTCGTAGTTGCGAAAGAACTCCTCGCGCAGGATGGCGAATTCCGGCGCGTCCGGCGTGATGCCGAAGGCCACGCCGAGCATTCCGCGAGCCCCGGCACCGGCCATGGGCCGGTAGTCGGCCAGGGGCAGCGACGCCAGGCCTCGATCGGTGCGCATCTTGTCGGCAGCCGCGCCCAGATCGGGGGCGCTGTCGATCAGGGTGCCATCGAGGTCGAACAGCACCGCGCGCGGAAGGGGCGCGCTCATGCAGACGCTCCCGGCTTGCGCGTCGCCACGAGATAGTTCACGCCGGTATCGGCGTTCAACCAATAGCGCCGCGTGACAGGGTTGTAGGCCATGCCACGCATCGGGCCCACATCCAATTTTGCGGCGCGGCAATGCGCCGCCAGCTCGCTGGGCCGGATCAACTTGCGGTATTCGTGCGTGCCCCGCGGCAGCATGCCGAGCACGTACTCGGCGCCAACGATTGCGAGGAGAAAAGCTTTCGCGTTGCGATTGATGGTGGAGAAGAACACCCAGCCGCCGGGCTTGACCAGGTCGGCGCAGGCCTGAACCACGGAGGCTGGGTCGGGCACGTGTTCCAGCATCTCCATGCAGGTCACCACATCGAAGCTGGCAGGCGCTTCGGCCGCCAGGGCCTCGGCGCTGATCTCGCGGTATTTGACACCGCGAGTCCCCGCCTCGAGCGCATGCAACTGGGCGACTTTCAAGGCCTTGGAGGCGAGGTCGATGCCCAGCACGTCCGCACCGCGACGCGCCATCGAATCGGCCAGGATGCCGCCGCCGCAACCCACATCGAGAACCTGGCGGCCCGTCAGTTCCACTCGGGACTCGATCCACTCGAGCCTCAGCGGGTTGATTTCATGCAGAGGTCGGAATTCGCTGTCGAGATCCCACCACCGGTGCGCGAGTTCGGAGAATTTCGCCAACTCCGCAGGGTCGGCATTGAGGTTGTCGGTCATGGCGGCAGATTATCAAGTCGCACGCGCGGGCGCGAACGCGCCCGGCACGCCAGGCCGCTCCCTTGGCGGCACGGAAATAAAAAAACCCCGCCGGAGCGGGGTTCTTCAAAGCCGAGGCTTGCGAAATCAGTTGGGGCGGGTGCCGACCACTTCGATTTCCACGCGACGGTTCTTGGCGCGGCCTTCCTTGGTGCGGTTGTCCGCGATCGGTTGGCTCTTGCCCTTGCCCTCGGTGTACACGCGGTTGCGCTCGATGCCCTTGCTGACCAGGTAGGCCTTGACGGCTTCGGCACGACGCACCGACAGGCGCTGGTTGTAGGCGACGCTACCGATCGAGTCGGTGTGGCCGACGGCGATGATGACTTCGAGGTTGATGCCGCGGATCTTCGAGACCAGATCGTCCAGCTTCGCACGACCTTCGGGCTTGAGCACCGACTTGTCGAAGTCGAAGAAGGCGTCGGCAGCGAAGGTGACCTTCGAGGCGGCGACCGGGGGCGCGCCAGGACGGGCCGGAGCAGCAGGTGCGGCCGGCGTTGCGGCGGGCGCAGCAGGAACCAGCGCGCCGTCGCAGCCGACGGCGGCGGTGGCGGGGGTCCAGTTGGCATCGCGCCAGCACAGTTCGTTCGTGCCGTTCTTCCAGACCAGTTCGCCGGTGCCGTTCTGCCAGTTGTCGATCACGGGGCCGCCGTTTGCGGCGGTGACACGGGTCTGCGCGCCTGCGGCCGTGGCGAGCGCAGCGACTGCAAACATCATCGCCACTTTATTCAGTTTCTTCATGGTTCTCCTCTTGGGGGAAAAAGCCGCAGCCGCGCTGCGAAACAAGGACGTCTCAAGTGACCACCACCCAAAACGTTCAGATGATTGTGCCATAGGGTCTTTCCCAAACCGGTTGCACGGGGGTGCCAAAGCGTAGGACTGAGGCGGAATCCGGGCCTTGTGTTGCGGCGTTACGACAGGGCGCAGGACGTAAAATCGCGGGTTCCCGTCGCCGACCTCCCCCGCATGACCTCGTTCGCCAAAGAAACCCTGCCCATCAGTCTCGAAGAGGAAATGCGGCGCAGCTACCTCGATTACGCGATGAGCGTGATCGTTGGGCGGGCGCTCCCGGATGCGCGAGACGGCCTGAAGCCGGTGCATCGGCGCGTGCTCTACGCGATGCACGAGCTGAACAACGATTGGAACCGCCCCTACAAGAAGTCTGCGCGCATCGTGGGCGACGTGATCGGCAAGTACCACCCGCACGGCGACCAGTCGGTCTACGACACGATCGTGCGGCTGGCGCAGGATTTTTCCATGCGCCACATGCTGGTGGACGGCCAGGGCAATTTCGGTTCCGTGGACGGCGACAACGCAGCGGCAATGCGGTACACGGAAATTCGGCTGGCAAAAATTGCGCATGAAATGCTGGCGGATATCGACAAGGAAACAGTCGATTTCGGCCCGAATTACGACGGGAGTGAAAAAGAGCCCAACGTCCTGCCGAGCAAATTGCCCAATTTGCTGGTGAATGGCTCCGGC
>JAFEEH010000154.1 GCA_018241185.1 Pseudomonadota bacterium
AGCATGCGCGCGAAGGTGGAGCACCCGTTTCGGGTGATCAAGCGGCAGTTCGGTCTGGTGAAGGTCCGGTTCCGGGGGCTGGCCAAGAACACGGCCCATGTGGTCACCTTGTTTGCGCTGTCGAATCTGTGGATGGTGCGCAAGCAGTTGATGGCTGCTATGGGAGCAGTGCGTCCCAAAGCAGCGTGAGGCGAGCAAGAGGCCTGAAAAGGCTGAATGACGCGCCCCCGAGGACGCGTTTTTCGGTCACGCGCCGACTCGCTGCTCCCAACATGCGGGCCAAGCCGGCTTGTTCAGACCTTCCCTAGGGTCATAGACATCGACAGTAGTGGTCTTGGGGTCGATGCGCAGTTGCCGGTTTTCCGGCGTGGCGTTGGCGTTTTCGGATGCGTTGGTCACGCCGATATCGTCAGGCCGCCAAGCAATGTTGTTGCCTTGCCCAATCCTGCGTTGGCGGGCTTCGTCGGTGATCCTCAAGTTCGACCCCATGATCCCTGGCAGGAAGATGATCGGCAGCACCCGCTTTGGCGGAAAGTGGCATACCTGCGGGGTCGGGTCTTGCGTGGGTGTCGCGTAGCCCTCTGCTTTTTGGCCCGATTGACTGGTCGTATCGGTTGGGATGGGGTTCGCGGGTTGGATGTCGGCCATGGCGGTGCTGTTCTTCTTCAATCGTCCAGGGGTTCGATCGTGTAGCGACCGTAGGCGATGCCACTGTCGAAGCGCTCCGTCTTGCCCTGCGCATCGGTGCGCCCCTCGATCACTCGTCCTTCCTCCGTGGTGATGCGGTATCTGTGATTCTTCATGGGTTCATCGGAACCATGCCAGCGCATCACGACTTGTTGGTTGAAATCGACCCTGGTGCTGGGAACGTTGAGGCTCGGACTGCCTCCCCCCGCCCCGCCGATGCTGAAGTCCGGGCTCATGATGTGATGCAGGCTCTGGCTCTGCTCGACGATGCGTCCACCCCCATGGTCCACCTGGGTGCCCTGGGCGATGTAGCGGATTCGAGGTGCCTGGATCACGATCTCCTCGCCCGCGGAGATCACCACCCGCCTGGCCGCCGTGATCTCGATGTCTTCCTTGTGCGCCTCGATCTGGACTTTGTCTTCGGCCGAGACGATGCGGATGCCTTTGTGCGCGAAGGCGCTGAAGAGGTCCGCTGCGCGAAGCAGCAGGCGGCGCCCGGCGCTGATCTGCGTGTTGCCGGCGCTCACCGCATCGATGTGGCTCTGCGCACCGAGCACCAGAGCGTCCTGGCTCACGGCGGCAATGCCTGCAGGGGCCTCGATGGCCACCATGGGTGCGCCGCCTTCGGCTGCATCGGGTTGGACGTTGCTGCCGTGGTCCCAAGCCTTCAACTGCTCAAGCAACTTGGCGATGCGCGCGGTGTCGGTGTTCTCGGCATGGTGGGTGGACGAAAGGTCGCCCAGCGTCTGCACGATGCCCTGCAGCTGTTCGGCCAGCCCGAGCAAGGCCTGGCGCTCGAGCATCTCGCCGCCAGCCCGATTCTGGGCCTGGGCAGTGATATAGACGCCGTGGCCGCCACGAACGGCTGCTTGCGCATCGGTGCGCACTTCGATGCCTTCGCCCCGGGCCTGGCCCTTGCCATCCCGCCGGGGATGGGTGAGCCAGCCAGCATTCAACTGGCTGGCCGCGTGGCTGCTGGCCGCCTGCAGGTTGATCTGCCCCGGAGTGTCGTCGTGTCGGACCTGGTTGTGGCCTGCGCCATGGACCTCGCGCGTCTTGGCGCCCGAGACGTAGCGGTTGCCAGGCAAGTGGCCGACGTCGCTGAAGGCAGCCGGGGTGTTGCGCGCGTTGTGCACCACGCCGATGACCAGAGGCCTGTCGGGGTCGCCGGCCACGAAATCGACGACGACTTCTTGTCCCACACGCGGGATGAAGTCGATACCGAAGCCCGCGCCGGCAAGTCCTGTGGCCCATCGTACCCAGGCGCTGTCGCGGTCGGTGCCACTGGCGCCTGCGCCATCGGCATGTGCGTGGTCCTCGCTGCGATAACCCTGGAACTGGATCTTGATGCGACCCAGTTCGTCGGTGTGGACCTCTTCGTCTGCAGGGCCGACGACCAGGGCGGTGATCGCCATGGCACGCGGGGCGTCACGCTGGGCGTCGTAGCCCGGCGCAAGAGGCACGTCCCGACGGACGGCTTCGAAGCTGTTGCGATAACGGCGTTCGTCTTCCTGCGTGTGGTCGTCGTCCTGGGTGTCCAGGAGCAGGTGGACTTGGGCCTGCAGTTGCTTGGGGAGGTTGTTCTCTGCCCGGTGGTGCAGCCGGGTCACGACGTATTCCCGCTCGTGGACGGGATGAGCGTCGACGATGGGGTGTCCTTCGATCCGGATGTATTGGCCCACGGCAAGGTTGCGCACACCGCTTTGTCCACGCGCGAGCTTGGCCTGCGCGTCGTGCCAGTCGGCCACACGGTCGGTGCGCAGGAGGTGGTGCGCGTCGTCGTCAGCGGTGTGCGGTGGCTCGATCCGTGCGTCGATCAACAGACGGGCCAGGGAGCCCCCGGACTGTCCCTGGTCGCCCCGCCCAGGACGGGTCGCATCGAGCATGCCGACCTGCTTGTAGTCCCAGGTCTTGCGCTCGGCGCCACCGGGCACGAGTTGGCGCACCAGCACGAGTTGGGTGATGGCATCGCGCTGTTCCGTGGGTGCATCCCGGTGGTAGCGCACGGCGCCGAAGGGCCATGCCGGCAGCAAATAGGAGTCGTCGAACAGCACCATCTCGTGGGCGGGGTTCGATTGCGCGGGCGCCGGCCGAAAGAACCAGCTGATGCCGGAGCGCCGAAGCAGGTAGCGCACGAGCCGGGCATCGCTGATGTTGGCCTGGTGTACGAATTCCCGCCTGGGGTAGCGGTCGCGCGCAAGGCCCAGTTCCTGCAGTTCGAAGCAGGCGGCGAGTTCGGGGCTGCGCTGACGCCACTCGTCCACCAGCACCTCGACGATTTCGAGATCGCTCTTGCCGCGAAAGACGCGGCTGTTGGTGCGCAGGTCCATGACGGCCAGGGCATCGGTCGCCTGCCACGGCAAGGCTGCCGTCGGATTGGCCCGCGCGGGCGCCGGTGACGAGCATGCAGATGCCGTGCAGAGCGCCCTGGTCGGTGACGATCTGCACCTCGGCGCTCTGGCCGATGAAGCTCTTGAGGGGCAGGTCCGCGGAGGTGCTCAGGCACACCAGACGGGCTTGAATGCCCTCGAACATCGCTTCGCGGATGTCGATGCGCTGGAGAATCAGATCGGCACCGGCCTGGTTGTCGGGGCCAAGCCTCAGGCGCAATGCACGATGGCCACTTCCCAGCGATTCTGCGGCCAGCAATTGGCCCAGCTCGGCGAAGGCCGTCTGGTTCATGCGTTTCCTCCCTGGAAACTTGTAATGGATTCGCGCCCGAGTCTACCGACATTGCCGCAATGCAGTCCCGTGAAGATTGCCCGATTGCCGGCCCAACCTTGGCCCGTTTCTCGCGTGCCACAATGAATCGGACATGCGACAAGGCCAAGCGATGAGGAACGACTGGTGGCGCGGCGCGGTGATCTACCAGATCTACCCGCGCAGCTTCATGGACAGCAATGGCGACGGCATCGGCGACCTGCCGGGGATCACCTCCCGGCTGGCGCACGTGGCGGCCCTCGGCGCGGATGCGATCTGGATCTCGCCCTTCTTCCGCTCGCCGATGAAGGACTTCGGCTACGACGTGGCCGACTACCGCGACGTGGACCCGATCTTCGGCACGCTGGCCGATTTCGACGCCCTGCTGGCCGAGGCCCACCGACTGGGCCTGAAGATCATCATCGACCAGGTGCTCTCGCACACCTCCGACCAGCATGCGTGGTTCAAGGAAAGCCGCGCCAGCCGCGACAACCCCCGGGCCGACTGGTACGTGTGGGCCGACGCGAAGCCCGACGGCACGCCGCCGACCAACTGGCTGTCGGTCTTCGGCGGCAGCGCCTGGCAGTGGGACTCCCGCCGGCGCCAGTACTACCTGCACAGCTTCCTCACCGAGCAGCCCGACCTGAACTTCCACTGCCCCGCCGTGCAGGACGCGCTGCTGGGCGAGGTGCGCTTCTGGTGCGAGCGCGGGGTGGACGGTTTCCGCTTCGACGCCTGCAACCACCAGTTCCACGACGCGAAGCTGCGCGACAACCCGCCCGCCGCCCAGGCCGACATCGCGGGCGTGAGCACGGTGCGGGCCGAGAACCCCTACGCCATGC
>JAFEEH010000155.1 GCA_018241185.1 Pseudomonadota bacterium
CTTCGTCGGGCAGTGCGGAGCGGTGCAGGTCGGTCTGTACGTCGCTGCCGCTGTCGCTGCTGTCGCTCGGGCCGAGTGCGTCGATGTCCTTGCCGGGGGCGTGTGCGGGGGCTCGGCTGCCGCCGAGGAGGGGGTCGGTGCTCATGGGATCAATGCTCCGTTCGTCCAGGGGCCGCGCGCTGCGCGGTGCGGATGGACCCACTGTGGGCATCGGTGCGCAGCGGCCATGTGAGACGGTGCCGACGGCGGGCGTCGTCCTGGCCGGCCGGCACGCCCACGGCGCGGCATTGCTATGAAATCAGGAGCTGCTCGCGCCCGGCTGGCGGGCGTTGCAGGCCTTTTTGGCTTGAAACGCCTGGGCGGCTGGCTTCAGAGCCAGTTGCCCGTGCCCTGCGGCATCTGGATGGTGGTGGCCGGGTCGCTGCCGCCGAGCAGCGAGCCGATCAGGATGCTGAGGATCGACACGAACAGGCTGGCGAACAGCGCGGTCCAGAAGCCGGAGACCCGGAAGCCCTTCACCAGCGCCGCGACCAGCAGGATCATGAGCGCGTTGATGACCAGCAGGAACAGCCCGAAGGTCACCAGCGTGAGCGGCAGCGTCAGCACGATCAGCAGCGGCTTGACGATGGCGTTGGCGAACCCCAGCAGCAAGGCCGCCACGATCAGCGCGCCGGTGCTGTCGAACTTCAGGCCGCGGAAGATGTGGCTTGCCACCCAGAGCGACACGGCGGTGATGGCCCAGTGGATCAGGAACGGCACGAGGTTGGCGAGCATGCGGCCGATCATATCGGCGGCCTCGCGCGCACGACGCGCACACGGCAGGCGGCCGACATGCGCCGCAAGCGATCGCCTACGCGTGCGGTGGGTGAGGGGGTGAGCATGGCGCTTCATCCAGAAGGCCACGACCATGTCCCGAGCCGCCACACACCCTGCCCACCGTGCCGCCGGCGCACGCTGGTCGCAGCGCGTCACCGACACCAGCGACGCGATGGACCTCGACCCGGGGGTCTTCAAGCTCGGCAGCGCGCAGGCCATCGCGCGCTCGCTCAAGCGTTCGGCCGAACGCAGCCGGCGCCGCAAGAGCGAGCCCTACCGATCGGCCATGTCGATGCTGACCTTCTACATCAACCGCGCCGGCCACAACCTGTCGCCCACCCGGCTGCGCCGGCTCGAGGCCGCGAAGCGTGCGCTGCGAAGGCTGTTCCACCAGCCGGCCGGGCGCGGCGCCCGAAGCTGAGGATGCCGGTCGTGGCCGATGCGCGCGATGTCGGTTCGCTCGGCAGGCGCATGCGCTGCATTCCTACTCGTCCGGGCCCGGGCGCGGCGCAATTTGAGCCTCCCGAACGACCCATGACGAAGGAGCATCACCATGCCGACCACCCCTGCCGATGCCTGCAGCCTGCTGGACACCGATCACAAGAACGTCAAGAAGATGTTCGAGACCTACGAGAGCCTGAACGCGTCGAAGGCGCAGGACGTGCGCAGCCGCAAGCTCGAACTGGCGCGCCACATCTGCCTCGAACTGACCGTGCACACGCAGATCGAGGAAGAGATCTTCTACCCCGCGCTGCGCGGCCAGATCCGCGACGAGGACCTGCTGGACGAGGCGAACGTCGAGCACCAGAGCGCCAAGGACCTCATCGCCCAGATCGAGCAGGCGTCGGAGGTCGACGACATGTTCGACGCCCGGGTGAAGGTGCTCGGCGAGTACATCGACCACCATGTCAAGGAAGAACGCAACGAACTCTTCCCGCAGGCGCGCGCCAGCGGCGTCGACCTGGTGAGCCTGGGCGAACTGCTGCGCCTGCGCCGGGCGGACCTGATGGAAGAGCAGACGGCCGCGGCTTGATGACGCCGCTCGAAGGCCGCGGGCGACGGAGCGGTGCGCTTTGTCGGCCGGGCGGGTGCCCAAACGTGGGCGGGCGCACCACAATGCCGTGATGCGCCTCTTTGTCTGTTCCCTCGTTCTTGTGGCCGCCGCATCGGCGGGCCATGCCGACGTGCTTCGCTGCACCGATGCGTCGGGCAAGGTCAGTTATACCGACCAGCCCGCTTGCCCCGCAGGCTCCAGGGCGACCGGGAACGTGCCGGTGCCCGAATCAGCCCCGCCCGGCTATGCGGCCAGCGAACGCGCGGCCCAGGATCAGATGGACAGTGTGAACCGCGCACGCCAGTTGCAGCAGGACACGGTCGACGCGGCCAGCCGGCCGGCACAGCCACCGGCGGGCGCCGCGATCATCGACGGCCGCGGCGCCAACCCGCGCGAGGTCACGCCCGATCCGCGCTACAGCGACCGCGGCGAGCCGGGCATCGTGGCCGACACCTGGTATCCCTACGGCGGGGGCGGCGGCTACTACGGCCGGCCGGCGCCTCCCCCTCGCGACATGCGCCCGACGATCCGCAACTGCGATGCCAATGGCTGCACCGACACGCTGGGCAACCACACCAACCGCAAGGGCCAGATCGACCGCTACCAGAACGGCGACGGCAGGACCTGCCGGCAGATCAACTCCACCCAGGTCTGCCGCTAACGGCGCGGTGCAGCCTCCGGACACCGTCAGGGCTTGCAGGGCCCGCCCATCGACACCGTGCCGTCGCGGCACTCCGTGAGGATGCGCTCACTGCCCGCGCCCTTGGCGGTTGCCGCGGTCACAGAGGGGGTGCCAAGCGCTGTCTCGTAGACCAGCTTCTTGCTGCCGAGCTCGCAGCTGCCGACCACCTTGCCGCTGGTGACGGGTGTGTTGGCATCCACGACCACGACGCTGAAGCGGGTGACGCCGGCCGCTGCGATCTTGCCTTCGATCTCCGAGCGCAGCTGATCGCAGGCAGCGGCCGCGTGCACCGCCGGAGGGGTGGCCGCGAGCAGGCCGACGAGAGAAATCAGCGACAACAGGGACTTCATGGGCAGGAACGGCGCGCGGGTGGGCGGGCAGACAGGGGCGGGCCGGCCAGTCTAGTCCCGGGCCGGGCCCGGCATGTTGCCGAGTGCAAGCATGTTCCATGCTCCTGTTTTCATAGCTGCTCGCGCAAGCACGACGGGCGCTGCAGCCCAATTTCATCCAAGGATTTACAGGCTCAGCCCGCCGTCGCGAACCCCCGCAGCCGCCCACGCGTTCGCAGCAGCAGCGTGAGGGCGATCGCCATGTTCAGCAGGTTCCAGGCGATGCCGTTGAGGAAGGCCGCGTGGTAGCTGCCGGTGAGGTCGAACACCTTGCCCGACATCCAGCCGCCCAGCGCCATGCCCAGCAGCGTGCAGCCGATGATGGTGCCCACGCGCGCGCTGGCCTCGGCCGGCGGGAAATGCTCGCGCACGATGATCGCGTACGAGGGCACGATGCCGCCCTGGAACAGCCCGAACAGCGCCGACACCACGAACAGCGGCACCAGCCCGTCGAACGGCAGGAACATCAGCAGCGCCAGGCCCTGCAGCACCGAGTCCAGCAGCAGCGTGCGCAGGCCGCCGATGCGGTCGCAGATGGCGCCTGACACCAGCCGGCTGACGATGCCGCAGGCCAGCATCAGCGACAGCATCTGCGCCCCGCGCGCGGCGCCGTAGCCCAGGTCGGTGCAGTAGGCCACGATGTGCACCTGCGGCATCGCCATCGCCACGCAGCAGGCGGTGCCCGCCACGCACAGCAGCCCCTGCGCCATGCCCAGGCTCAGGCCGAAGGGCCGCATCGCGGCGGCCACCACGGGTGACGCGCCCGCCGGTCCGGCCGCAGGCGCCGCGGCCAGGGCCGGCGGCCGCTCGCGCAGGCACAGGGCCAGGCCGGCCATGGCCACGCCGCAGAAGAGGCCCAGGCCCACATAGGTCGGGCGCCAGCCCGCCACCTCGACGAAGTGCTGCACGATCGGCGGCCACACAGCCCCGGCGACGTAGTTGCCGCTGGCGCACACCGCCACCGCCATGCCGCGCCGCTTGACGAACCACAGCGAGGTGTCGGCCACCAGCGGCGCGAACACCGCACCGCTGCCCAGCCCGATGAAGAGCGCCTGCACCAGCGAAAAGCCGAGGATGCCGCTCGTGAAGCTGCTGGCCACGAAGCCCGTGCCCACGCCCACGGCGCCCAGCAACAGCGGCCACATCACGCCGTAACGGTCGGCCAGCTTGCCCATCACCACGCCGCCCAGGCCGAAGCCCACCATCAGCAGCGTGTAGGGCAGCGAGGCCTCGGCGCGCGCCACGCCGAAATCGGCCTGCACGGCCGGCAGCACGACCGACACGACGTACATGCCGCTGCTGCCCACCGTCATGATGAGCAGGGTGACGACGAGGCGCATGACGGCGTAGCGCGAATCCGGCAGCCGCGCCGGGCGCGAGGGCGTTGTCTCCATGGGGGTCCTTGTTGGCCAGGCGCGGCATGCGGGGCCGCCGCGCCCTGCCGAGTGTGCCGCGCCGGCGCGGATCGCGCTGTCGCTCTTGATTCGATAGCGCTTCACGCCCTGCTGGCGGGCGCTGCAGCCCGGTCGGGCATGGAATCGCGGGCGCCGGAAACGCGACGGGGCGGCCGATGGGCCGCCCCGCGTGTTCCATGCGACCGGCCGGCGCGGGGCCGGCCGCGGGCGTCAGCTGCTCGGCCGGCAGTTGCCGAAGGTGCAGCGCACCGCGAGGACGCGGCCGCCATCGCAGGGCACGGTGTAGCTCTCGTAGCCCGGGCCCTTGCCCACCAGATTGGCGAAGGGCGTGGCGGTGCAGCGGTTGGCCTTGGCCACCTGCTCGGCGTTGTACGTGTCCACGCCCGTGCGGCGCAGGCCCTTCACCGCGGCGGCCGGCGTCGGTGTCCAGGTCACGGCCACGCTCGGGTCGGCGTTCAGGTAGCCCTTGCGTGCCATGCAGTTGGCAATGGCGCTTTCCTGGCGGGCGTGGAAGGCGGCGCGCTGCGGCGAGTACACGCCGTACTCGAAGCCGTTGTTGAGGCCCCAGGTGGTGCCGGTCGTGGCGAACGTGGGCACCCAGCCCGCGGGCATGGCAGCGGCGGCACCCAGCGTGACCGCCCTGAGGAAGAACAGCGCGTCGCGGTGCTCGTCGGGCGTGGCGAAGGTGTAGCTGCGGGCCGTCTTCTGGCAGGCGGCAACGTCGGCCTCGTAGGTCTCGGCGGGCACGTTGTTGGCCTGGACCATGGGCACATAAGCCGCCCCGTAGCCGGAGCCCGGCCCGGTCGTCGGCCGGCTCGCGCAGCCCGCCAGGATTGCCAGGGCGCAGGCGATGCCCATCCACTTCTTCATGTTCGTGTTCCCTCCGCCACGGTCGGCGAGGCATCGAATCTAGCCGAAACTTTTGCTTACGTCTCGCTTTCCCGCGTTTCGGCGTCGCTTTTGCGTCGAAATGGGCGTTGAACGGCGACGGCTCAGGCGGCAGGGGCGGCGGCGGGCGAGGTGGGCTCCAGCAGCTCGTACACCAGCAGGGGCTTTTGCCGGCCGCGGATGGTCACGGCGTCGATGCGGCGCGTGGGCAGGCGGCCGGCCAGGCCGTCGAAGGTGGTTTCGGAGATCAGCACGCGCGTGCCCAGCTCCTTGTTGATGCCCTCGATGCGGCTGGCGACGTTCACCGTGTCGCCGACGGCGGTGTAGGCGAGCCGGTCCTTCGAGCCGAGCACGCCCGTGATCGCCGGCCCGGTGTGGATGCCGATGCGGGTCTGGAATTCGGCCAGCCCGCTGGCGCGCCATTCGGCGTTGAGCACGTCCAGCTCGGCCTGCAGTTCCAGCGCGGCGCGGCAGGCGCTCTCCTCGGCGTGCGGCACGTCGGCGGGCGCGCCCCAGAACACCATGGTGCCGTCGCCGATGTACTTGTCGATGGTGCCGCCATGGCGCGTGAACACCGCCGCCGCGAGGTTGAAGTAGCGCGTCATCTGCCGCACCAGCACCTCGGTGGGCGTGGCCTCGGCGATGCGGGTGAAGCCCGCGACGTCGGTGAACATGACCGTGATCTGGCGCGGCTCGCCGCTCGGACCGAGCGTGTGGCCGCTCTCCACCAGCTGCGTGACCACGTCCACCGGCACGAACTTGCGGAAGGCCTTGAGGCCGCGCGCCGAGTCGTCCAGCGCCTGGTCGAGGTGCTGGATCTCCAGCACGCGGCTCTGCACGCGCGGCAGGCCGTCGAGCTCCAGCCGGCCGATGCGCCGCGCGATCGACGACAGGCGCTCCACCGGCGCCGTCACGCGCTTGGCCAGCCGCAGCGAGACGCCGACGATCAGCACGAGGAAGGCCACCACCAGCAACATCGACCACAGCACCGCGCGCCGCAGCCCGCCCAGGAGCTTGTCCTCGGGCACCCAGCTGATGAGGCGCCAGTTGGTGGCGGGGATGCGCGAGGTCTGCACCAGGTAGCGCTGGCCGTCGAAGTCGATCGGGAAGGCCGTGCTCACCGTGCCGCGCGCGCTGCCGTCGGCCAGCATGCGGGCGTGGACGGCGCCCAGGATGCCGCTGCCGGGCAGCGCCAGGGCGGTGATGCGTCCGGGCTCGTCACTGCGCGCCAGCACCTGGTACTCGCCGCTGAGCAAGGCGCTGTCGCCATAGCCGGCGCGGCTGAACATGCGCACGAATTCCGACAGGCGGCCCAGCGTCACGTCGCCCGAGGCGACCAGCACCTGCGCGCCATCGCGGTCGCGTCGGCGGCCGGGGACGGCGTACGTCACGCCCAGCTCCTGCGACGCGGCGAAGACGTACGGCGTCGTCCACACGGGCGTGCCCTTCTGCGTGGCCTGCACGTACCAGCTGCGCGCGCGGGGCTCGTACTGCGTTCGGAAGGCCGAGATCCGGTCGGTCGCGTAGCGCTGCTGGGTGTCCCTGCCGTCGTCGGCCGGCGGCTTGTATTCCCAGGTCTCGACGGTGAAATCGCTCTCGCGCACGATGTGGCGAACCGCCACTTCGGGGTAGCGCTGCACCATCAGCATGCGGCCGGCATCGTTGGCGACATACAGGCTGTCGAGTTCCTGCGATTGCTGCAGCAGCACCCACAGCAGTTCGGCCGTGGGCACCGCCCCCTCGCCAGCCGGGCGCAGGCTCGGCGCAGCGGCCACGGCATCGACCACCGAGGCGGCCTTGGCCAGGAAGGCATTGACCTTGTCCTCGATGCGCAGGTGGTCGGCGCGATGGGCCGACTCGCCGATCGTGGACACCAGGCGCTGCGATCCCCAGTAGCCGATCGCCACCAGCAGAAGGGACTGGAACAGCACCACCACCGTGATGATGGTGCCGACATCGACGCGAAAGCGGCGCAGACGAGGGGAGCGGGGAGGAGCGGTGACGGACATGAACAATCGCAACGGGCCCGGCGGGCCGGCAAGCCGGGACCGGCATCATGCGTGGACACATTCGTTTCGTCTTCCCCTGTGCGAGGTCAAGAAACAATCAAATGACAATGCATGGCGAATTCGACACACTTTTTTCCGAAAACGGATATCGAGTCGCCCTGAACAGGGCGCGCAGCGTCAGTCGATCTGCGCGAGCAGCCACCGCCGCATCTGCGCCACGACGCCGCGTTCGTCGGGCCGCGCGGGGGTAACGAAGAAATAGCTGCGCTCTCCGCGCAGCGGCCTCGGGCAGGCCACCACCAGTTCGCCGCGGGCCAGTTCGGCCTCGATCAGCAGCAACGGCATCAGCGCGACACCGAGCCCGTGCGCCGCCGCCACGGCGAGCATCGAGAACAGCTCGTAGCGCGGCCCGCTGCGCGCACGCGGCGCCTCCACGCCCTGCGCGTCGAACCACTGTTGCCAGCCCTCGGGACGCGTGCTCTGCTGCAGCAGCGGCAGGCGCGCCACGGCCGCGGGCGTCAGCTGCCGCTTCGGCGCGATGAGCGCGGGGCTGCACACCGGCACCACGTCCTCGTGCATGAGCACGGTGGACTGCGTGCCGGCCCAGTTGGCCGCCTGCCCGGCCGTGCCCGCGTACAGCGCGGCGTCGAAGGGCGAGTCGGCGAAGAGGAAGGGCCGCGTGCGCGTCTCGATGTGGACCGTGACGTCGGGATGCTCTTGCGCAAAGGCCGGCAGCCGCGGGATCAACCAGCGCGTGGCGAAGGTGGGCACTGCCGCGAGCTGCAGCGCGCCGCCACTGCCCTGGCGCGCCATGGCGTCCAGCGTGTCGCGCTCCATGGCGTCGAGCTGGCGCGAGATCTGGCGCGCGTAGTCGGCGCCGGCGGCGGTGAGCTGCACGCCGTGGCGCGTGCGGCGGAACAGGGCCAGGCCCATGAAGTCCTCGAGCGCGCCGATCTGGCGCGAGACAGCGCTCTGTGTGAGCGCCAGTTCCTGCGCGGCGCGCGTGTAGCTCTCGTGCCGCGCGGCGGCCTCGAAGCAGGCGAGGGATTGGGTCGATGGGATTTTGCGGCGCATGGTATTCGGCGGCTACATAGTTGGGCCGTAAGCGGCGTCAGGACAGCAGGGCCGTTCCGGGCCAGCAGACATGAGCGAACAGCATATCTGGATGTGGAATTCTCGGTTGCCTGCGGCGTGGCGGCGGTCGTACGATGGCGCCTTTCCCCTTGTCCATCGCCGCGCATCGCGCCACAGCCCCCGGAGACCGCACACCATGGCCACCAAAGCCGCCTTCCATTGGGACGACCCCTTCCTGCTCGAGCAGCAGCTCACCGACGACGAACGCGCCGTGCGCGATGCCGCCAACGCCTACTGCCAGGACAAGCTGGCGCCGCGCGTGCTGGAGATGTTCCGCGGCGAGAAGACCGACCTCACGATCTTCCGCGAGATGGGCGAGCTGGGCCTGCTGGGCCCGACCATCCCCGAGCAGTACGGCGGCCCCGGCCTCAACTACGTCTGCTACGGCCTGATCGCGCGCGAAGTGGAGCGCGTCGACTCGGGCTACCGCTCCATGGCCAGCGTGCAGTCCTCGCTGGTGATGGTGCCGATCTTCGAATTCGGCACCGAGGCGCAGAAGCAGAAGTACCTGCCCAAGCTGGCCAGCGGCGAGTGGATCGGCTGCTTCGGCCTGACCGAGCCCGACCACGGCTCCGACCCCGGCAGCATGGCGACCCGCGCCTACAAGACCGACGGCGGCTACCGCCTCAAGGGCAACAAGATGTGGATCACCAACTCGCCGGTGGCCGACGTCTTCGTCGTCTGGGCCAAGGAAGTGAGCGAGGGCGGCGCCGTCGGCCCGATCCGCGGCTTCGTGCTCGAGAAGGGCATGAAGGGCCTGTCGGCCCCCGCGATCCACGGCAAGGTCGGCCTGCGTGCCTCCATCACCGGCGAGATCGTCATGGACGACGTCTTCGTGCCCGAGGAGAACGCCTTCCCCGAGGTGCAGGGCCTGAAGGGCCCCTTCACCTGCCTGAACAGCGCGCGCTACGGCATCAGCTGGGGCGCGATCGGTGCCGCCGAGGACTGCTGGCACCGCGCCCGCCAGTACACGCTGGACCGCAAGCAGTTCGGCCGTCCGCTGGCCGCCAACCAGCTGATCCAGAAGAAGCTGGCCGACATGCAGACCGAGATCACGCTGGGCCTGCAGGGCAGCCTGCGCCTGGGCCGCATGAAGGACGAGGGCATTGCCGCCGTCGAGATCACCTCGATCATGAAGCGCAACAACTGCGGCAAGTCGCTCGACATCGCCCGCATGGCGCGCGACATGATGGGCGGCAACGGCATCAGCGACGAGTTCGGCGTGGCGCGCCACCTGGTCAACCTGGAGGTGGTCAACACCTACGAGGGCACGCACGACGTGCACGCCCTCATCCTCGGCCGCGCGATCACCGGGATCGCGGCGTTCTCGAACTGAAACGAATACGGACTTCAGGACGCAGAGGTCGCAAAGGTTTCGCAGAGGACGCAGAAGAAAACCAATTTCTTTCTTCTCGAATTCTTTTGCGCCTTCTGCGAAACCTTTGCGTCCTCTGCGTCCGGTACCCGGATTCCCATGACCCCAGCAGCCCTTGACGGCATCAGAGTCCTCGACCTTTCGCGCGTGCTCGCCGGCCCGTGGTGCACCCAGATCCTGGCGGACCTGGGGGCCGACGTGGTCAAGATCGAACGCCCCGGCGTGGGCGACGACACGCGCACCTGGGGCCCGCCCTTCCTGAAGGACGAGACAGGCCAGGACACGGCGCAGTCCACCTACTTCACGGCCTGCAACCGCAACAAGCGCAGCGTCACCGTCGACATGGCCACGCCAGAGGGCCAGGCCCTGCTGCGGCGCATGGCCGCGCAGGCCGACGTGGTGGTCGAGAACTTCAAGACCGGCGGGCTGAAGCAGTACGGCCTCGACCATGAATCACTGCGGGCCGCCAACCCGCGCCTCGTGTACTGCAGCGTCACCGGCTTCGGGCACGACGGCCCGTATGCCGAGCGCGCCGGCTACGACCTCATGATCCAGGCCATGAGCGGCATGATGAGCATCACCGGTCGGCCCGACGGCGAACCCGGCGGTGGCCCGCTGCGCGTGGGCGTGGCGCTCACCGACCTCTTCACCGGCTGCTATGCCAGCACGGCCATCCTGGCCGCACTGCGCGTGCGCGAGCAGACGGGCCAGGGCCAGCACATCGACATGGCGTTGCTCGACGTCGGCATGGCGATCCTGGCCAACCAGGCCAGCGCCTTCCTCAACACCGGCAAGCCGCCGCAACGCCAGGGCAACACGCACCCCAGCCTCGCGCCCTACCAGGACTTCCCGACCAAGGACGGCGCGATGCTGCTGGCCATCGGCAACAACGGCCAGTTCGCGCGCTTCTGCGAGGCGGCGGGCCAGCCCGAGTGGGCGGCCGACGCACGCTTCGCCAGCAACACGCTGCGCGTGAAACACCGCGACGTGCTGATCCCCGCCATGGAGGCTGTGACGCGCACGCGCACCACCGCCGAGTGGGTCACGCTGCTCGAGGACAAGGCCGTGCCCTGCGGCCCCATCAACGACATCGGCGCCGCCTTCGACGATGCGCAGGTGAAGGCGCGCGGCCTGGCCGTCTCGCTGCCGCGCGATGCGGGCGACGGCATCGCGGCC
>JAFEEH010000156.1 GCA_018241185.1 Pseudomonadota bacterium
GAAGTCGTACTGCGCCGTCCAGTAGGGCGCCGCCATCGTGCGACCGTCCTCGGCCTTGCCGGCCGGCTTCTTCTCGAAGGGCACGACCAGGGCCGGGCGCACACCGAACACCACGTCCGTGTCCAGGTAGGGGCTGTCGGACACGAACAGGTGCGTGGTCACCGGGACGTGGCCCGGCGCCGAAACAATCATGTGGATGTGGCCAGGCCGGTTGGGGTCGCGGCCCAGGCAGTCGATCATGCGCCCCACCGGCCCGTCCATCGGGATCGGGTAGTAGCTAGGCCGGATCGACCAGAACCAGTAGCGGCCCTCGGTGTCGGTGCGGATGCGCCCACGCGCCAGCATCTGGTCGTTGCCCTCCATCTGCATGTCGTAGACCCCTTCGCCATCGCCCGACCAGATGTCCAGCAGCGCGCCGGCCAGGGGCCGGCCTTCGGTGTCGAGCACGCGCCCGCTGTAGAAGGCCGGCTCGCCCGGAACGCCTTCGCCGAGGTCGTCGCCCAGCGCACGCTCCGGCGCGCCCTCCCAGTAGTAGGGGCCCTGCACCGTGGCCTCAGTCGCTGGTGTCGCGCCGGTGGCGGAGGCGCGCGACTGGGCCAGCGCCACCACCAGCATCGACACGCCCAGCGTGTCCGACAGCAGGATGAACTCCTGCCGTTTCGGGTCGCAGGTCTTCCCGGTGGCGGTGAGGAATTCGATGGCCTGGATCCATTCCTCGGGCTTGAGGTCGACCGCGCGCACGAAGTCGTGCAGGCGCGTGACCAGCTCGGTCATGATGTGCTTGAAGCGCGGGTCGGTGGCGCCTTCGAGGGTGGCGAGGACTTCGCGCGTGAGTTCGGGCGCGCAGGCCTGGGGCGTGTGGGTGCTCATGGGGTTGTCTCCGTCGTGGTCATGGGCGTCGTCCGCGGGCCGGTAGCATCTGCCTCCCGTCCGCGAGCGCCGCGATCTTCATGGAACTGCGTCATCTCCGCTATTTCGCTGCCCTGGCCGAGTGCCTGAACTTCACGCGCGCCGCGCAGCGGATGCACGTCACGCAGTCCACGCTCTCGCACCAGATCCGCCAGCTCGAGGAGGAGCTGGGGCGGCCGCTGTTCGACCGCATCGGGCGCAAGGTGCTGCTGACCGAGGCCGGCGAGTCCTTCCTCGGCTATGCCGCCAAAGCGCTGCGCGAAGTGGACCAGGGCCTGAACGAATTGCGCAGCGGCTCGGCGGCGCTGAGCGGCGAGCTGCGCATCGGGGCCACGCCCACCTTCAGCATGGAATTCCTGCCCGAATGCCTCGCGCGCTTCATGGCCCGGCATCCGGAGGTCAAGGTCGTGGCGGAAGAGCTTTCGGCGCAGGATATCGCCAGCGGCCTGCTGGCCGAGCGGCTGGACCTGGGCGTGTCGTACCAGCCGTCCGAGACCGACGCGCTGTGGTTCGAGCCCCTGCGCAGCGAGGAGATGGTGCTGGTGGTCGGCCGCTCGCATCCCTTCGCGCAGCGCAGGCGGGTGCGCATGGTGGAACTGCATCGCCAGCCGCTGGTGCTGCTCACGCCGGGCTTCGCCACGCGGCGCCTGCTCGACGAGTGCTTTCGCCACAGCGGCGCCGAGCCGCTGGTGGCGGTGGAGATGAACGCGGTGATGCCCATGCTCGGCCTCGTGGCCCGCACGGGGCTGGCCACCATCGTGTCCGAACACGCCCTGCCGCTGCGCGAGGACCTCGTGGCCGTGCCGCTGGAGGAGCCTACGCCCGTGCGCACGCCCGGCCTGCTGTGGAAGCAGCGCCCGCGCCAGAGCGCCGCCCTGCGGGCGCTGGCGGCCGAGATCCGCCGCATGGCGCTGCGCCGCAGCCGCCGCACGGCGGACCCGGACGCCGCCGCCGGCGCGGCCTGAGCAACGGGCCATCGCCGCCTCAGTGCCCGGCCCGCAGGCGCTCGCGCACCGGGCCCAGCACCTCGTCGTTGTCCTGGCCCAGCAGCGGCGGGGCGCTCACCTCGAGGCTGCGCTCGCCGTCGAAGCTGACGGGCGAGCGCACCGTGCGCCAGCGCCCGCCCTCGGGGTGCGGCGCGTCGATGGTCAGCTGCAGGTGCCTGGCCTGCGGGTCCTCGAGCGCCTCGCTGGTGTCGTACATCGGCGCATGCGGCACGTCCAGCGCCTCCAGGCGCGCGCACCAGTGCGCCCGCGGGTGCTGCGCGAACGCCTCGCCCAGGATGCGGATCAGCTCGTCCTGGTGGGCGATGCGGCCCTCGCGGGTGGCAAAGCGCGGGTTCTTGAAGATGTCGGGCCGCTCGATCGCATCGGCCAGGCCCTGCCAGAACTTCTCGGGCGAGGACATGTGCAGCGCGATCCATTCGCCGCCCTGGCACTCCAGCACATAGGACTGCGACACGCTGGGCCGGCTGAAGGGGCCCATCACCTCGCCCTCGGAGAAGTAGTGGGTGAAGGCATCGAGGTTGAAGTGGCACATCGCCTCCAGCATCGACACTTCGACGCGGCGGCCGACGCCGGTGCGCTGGCGTTCCAGCAGCGCGCCGAGGATGCCGTAGGCGGCGTAGAAGCCGGTCATCGCATCGGCCAGCGCCGGGCCCACCACGCGCGGGTTGGCGGGGTTGATCAGCAGCCGCAGGTACGCGCTGGCCGCCTGCGCGACCGTGTCGTAGGCCGGGCGCCCCGCGGCCGGGCCGTCCTGGCCGAAGCCGCTGATGGCGCAGTACACCAGGCGCGGGTTCAGACCGTGCAGGCGTTCCCAGCCGGCGCCCAGCCGATCGGCTGCGCCGGGCCGGAAGTTCTGCAGATAGACGTCGGCGCCGCGCACCAGCTCGTCGAAGGCGGCGGCGTCCTCGGCGTTCTTGGTGTTGAGCGTGATGCTCTTCTTGTTGCGGTTGTAGGTCTGGAAGTGCGGGCTGTACAGGCCGCCGCGGAAGGCGCGGAACGGGTCGCCGCTGCCCGGCTGTTCGATCTTGATCACCTCGGCGCCGAGGTCGGCGAGCAGCATGCCCGCCGCCGGGCCGGTGATGAAGGTGCCCTGTTCGAGCACCGTGATGCCTTCGAGTACTTTGGCCATGAACGATGTGTGTGAGTGCGCGAACGGGTCAGTCGAGCCGGATGTTGCGGGCCTTGACGATGCGGCCGTAGATGTCGGAATCGCGCCGCACCATGGCGGCCATCTCCTCGCGGCTCGCGCCCAGCGGCTCCGAATTGAGGTCGGTGATGCGCTTGCGCATCTCGGGGTCCTGGCTGGCGGCCAGGAAGGTGGCGTGCAGGCGCTCGACGACGGCCGGCGGCGTGGCGGCCGGCGCCCACAGGCCGTGCCAGGACATCATCGACAGCTGCGGCACCTGCTCGGCGAAGGTCGCGACGTTGGGCATGGCCGGGTGGCGCGCCGGGCCCGAATACGCCAGCGCCTTGACCTTGCCCGAGGCGATGAGCGGGTAGGCCGAGGCCATCGGCTCCAGCACCAGGTCGACCTGGCCGCCGATCAGTTCGGGCACCGGTGTCGTGCGGTAGGGCACGTGGATCATGTTGGTCTTGGTCTCGTCCTTGAGCCATTCCATGATCAGGTGCGAGGGGCTGCCGGCGCCGTACGAGGCGTGCGTGATGGTCCCCGGTTTCGCACGCGCCTGTTCCAGCAGCGCCTGCAGCGAGTCCGCTTTGAAGCTCGGCCCGGCGATCAGCACCAGGCCCTGGCGCATGGTGGTGGCCAGCGGCACCAGGTCCTTGTCGGGATCGAAGGGCAGCTTGCCGTAGATCGACGGGTTGATGGTGAAGGCCGTCGACACGTTGTAGAGCACCGTGTAGCCATCGGCCGGCGCCTTGGCCACCGTGTCGGTGGCGATGTTGCCGGCCGAGCCGGGCTTGTTGTCGATCACGAAGGGCGTGTTGAGCTTGCGCGAGGCGTACTCGCCGTACATGCGGGCGAACACGTCGGGCGGCGTACCGGCCGCGAAGCCGACCACGATGCGCACCGGCTTGTTGGGCCACGCCGCGGTCTGTGCATGCGAAGGGGCGAGGGCGGCCAGGGCCAGGCCGGCGGCCGCGAGGGCTGCTGCGAATTTCATGGTGCTTGTCTCCTGTGTTGTCTGTCTTGCCGGATGCGTGTTCGGCTCAGCCGCCGCTGCCCGCGGGCGGCCCGTCGTAGACCACCTCGCGGGTTGCCTGGTACGACAGCGCGAAGCCGATGCCCTGCTGCAGCTCTTCGTTCAGATGGGCGATGAGGCCCGCCGTGCGCGCCAGGATCGGCACGCCCTTGAGGGCCGTGACGGGGTAGCCCACGTCGAGTAGCACCGCAGGAATCGCGGCCGACACGTTGAGCTTGAGTTCGCGCCCGAGCACCGTCGGCAGCACCGCTTCCACCGCCTCGGCGATGGCGACGAAGCGCCCGCGCACGCCGTTGGCCTGCGCCACGCCGAAGAGCGCGTCGACCCGCGCGTCGCGCTCCTTGTGCAGCGGGTGGCCGTAGCCCGGCACCGGCTGGCCTTTCTCGCGCCAGGCGCGCACCACGGCTTCGGCAGCGGCGGCCAGGTCGCCGTCGCTGCCGGCGCGCTGGTCCACCTCCACGAACATGCGCCCGGCCGTCTCCGATGCGCCGAGGATCACCGAGCCGCAGCCCAGGATGCCGGCCGCCACGGCGCCCTGCAGCGCATCGGGCGCGGCGGCCAGCGTCATGCGGCTGGCCTGCACGCTGGGCACCAGGCCGTGCTCGGCGATCGCCACGAGCGTGGCGTTGAGCACGGCCGAGGTGGCCGGGCTCGGCATCTCGCCGGTGACCAGCAGGTGGAAGTAGTCGGCGAAGCCGATGCGCCCGATGAGTTCCTTGCTCAGGTCGCGGCCGCGCACGGTGATGCTGTGTGCGTCCGAGGTGGAGATGGCGGTGCGAACCACCGTGGCCTTGCCGATCTTCATGTTCAGGTCCGTTTGCGAATCGGCGCGAACGGTAGCCCATGGAGGCGGCGATCAGGAAATGATGTTTTTCGATGCTTTTGATCGATGGTATCGATCGATCAAGCCGATCGACGGTGGCGGTCGAGCACGGCGCCGCAGGCGCCGGCGGGTCAGGTGCCGAAGTCGCGCGCCGGCGCCGGCGCCGGCTGGGCGAGAGCCTGCACACCGCGCAGCACGTCGCCCACCACGATCACCGAGGGGCTGCCCAGGCCGGAGGCGGCGAGGTCGGCGTCCAGCGCGCCGAGCGTGCTCAGCAGTTGCTGCTGGTGCGGCAGCGTGGCGTGCTGCACCACCGCCACCGGCGTGGACGCCGGCAGGCCGCCGTCGAGCAGGGCGGTGCGGATGTGCGCGGCACCCGCCACGCCCATGTAGACCACCAGCGTCAATCGGGCCTCGCGGGCCGCGGTCGCAAGCCGGCGCCAGTCCGTCGCATCGTGCCGGGCGCGCTCGCCGGCCTTGGCATGGCCGGTCACGAACACCACGCCCTGCGCATGGTCGCGATGCGTCAGCGGCACGCCCAGCGCCGTCACGGCGGCCAGCCCGGCGGTGATGCCGTTGACCACGCGGCATTCGATGCCGGCTTCGCGCAGGTGCTCCACCTCCTCGCCACCGCGCCCGAAGATGAAAGGGTCGCCGCCCTTCAGGCGCACCACGTGCTCGCCCTCGCGCACGGCGGTGATCATGAGCTTCTCGATGAAGGCTTGCGGGGTGCTCTTGCATCCGCCCCGCTTGCCCACGTGCACGATGCGCGCGCCGGGGCGCGCCCAGGCCAGGACCTCGTCGTTGACCAGGTCGTCGACGAACAGCACGGTGGCCGCCTGGATGGCTTTCACGGCCTTGAGGGTGAGCAGCTCGGGGTCGCCCGGGCCCGCGCCGACGAGGGTGCAGCTTCCGGTGTTCATCGTGGGATTCCTGTGGGTCATGCGAGGCTCGCGAGGTGGACGATGTGCCGCACCTGGGCGGCGATGGGGTCGGGCACGGGCAGGTCGCCGGCCAGCACGCGGCGCGTGTAGTCGGCCGTCGCGTCGACGTCGATGGCCGTGGGCAGGCCCGGCACATCTGCCTGCGTGCCGGGCGCCTGGGCCTGCAGCACGCAGGGCGCGCCGCGCACGAACCCGTCGATCTGCGGCGTGCGGCGCGGGTCGCTCACCACCTCGCCTTCGAGTCCGCGCGAGAGCAGGGCGGTCATGCCCAGCAGCGCGAACAGTTCGGTCGTCACGGTGGCGAAGGCCGGGTGCGTGTAGCTGCCGACCACCACCTGCGGGCCGTCGACCGGTTGCATGAGCTTGACCACGCTGTGCCCCGCGTTGCGCAGGCCGACCACGCGGCGCACGTCGAGCAGGCGCTTCAGGCCCAGGTTCAGCAGCGCCGTCTCGACCACCGCCACGTCGCCGTTTGCTATCTTTTCGATAGCTGGGCGCGCAGGTGTACCAAGCGTTTCGAGCACTTTTGATGCCAAAACCCGGTTGGACTCGGTGGCGCTGCCGTGCATCAGCACCGGCAGCCCTTCGCGCGCCAGCAGCAGCGCCAGCAGCGGCGTGAGCACCGGCAGCTTGCGGGCACCGTTGTAGCTGGGCAGCACGACCACCGGCCGATCGCTGGCGGGCAGCCGGGCCAGGCGCGCATGGGTGGCGTCGAGGAAGCCCGCCATCTCCTCCGTGGTCTCGCCCTTGATCCGCATGGCGAGGCAGAACGCGCCGACCTCCAGGTCGGTGACCTGGCCGTCGAGGACCTGGCCGAACAGGTCGGCCGCCTGCGCGCGCGCGAGCGGCTTGGCGCCGCGTGCGCCGCGGCCGATGTCCTTGATGTAGTGCGCGATGCTGCCCATGGGGGTGCCGATTGTCCCGCAGGCCTTATGCCGGATCGCGGGGTCGCTTATGCCGTCCGGCGGGAGCGTGCGGGCATTCATGGCGCGTTTCTCAGGCCGCTTCGGGCTGGGCGGCCGGCACGATGCGCACCATGCGCTGCAATTCGGGCACGCAGGAGCCGCAGTTGGTGCCGCAGTGGAGCGCGCCCTGCAGCTGCGCCAGCCGCGCCGCATCGCTGCCGGCGCAGCGCGCCAGCGTGCCGGCGATGGCGGTCTCGCTCACGCCGAAGCAGCTGCACACCGTCCGGCCGCGCGCGGCGACCGCCACCGGCGCCGTGGGCTGGAAGGACAGCAGCTGGCGGCCGAAGTGCTGCGCGGGCAGCTGGTCCTGCAGCAGGGCCTTGATCCATGTTTCGGCGCGGGTGTCGCCGGCCAGCAGCAGTCCCACTACGTGGGCCGCATCGCCGGCCGTCTGCCCGCGCTGCAGGCGCACGGCGCGGCGCTGCCGGCGCGCGGGATCGGCATAGCGCAGGGTGTCGCCGTCGCCCAGGCCCAGCAGGCGCTCGATCTCGGCCAGCACCGCCTCCGGCGGCGCCTCCTGCGCAGCGGCCCGCAGCAGCACGCCGGTGGGCTGCGCCATACCGTCCTTCAGCGCACCCGGCGCACCGAAGGGCACGCAGCTGAAGAAGGGCAGCGATTCGACCTGCGCACGCAGCGGCTCGCGCACCGCCAGCGCCTGGCCGGGTGGCAGCCAGGCCATGCCCAGCATCGTCCAGGGCAAGTCGGCGCGCGCGATGCGCACGGCCGTGTGTTTCAGCTCGGGCTGCTTGGAGACGGGGCAGTGCTCGGGCGTGGTGAGGCCATTGACGCCGGCCATCGGCCGGCCGTCGCTGCCGCGGCCGCCAATGAACTCCGGGCCCCAGTGCATGGCCATGAAAGCCTGCGACGGCCCCAGTTCGGGGCTGGCGGCCACCGGCACGACCAGGCGCCCGTGGCGTGAGGTGATCTCCAGAAGTTCTCCCTCGGCATAACGGCGGCGCGCCAGGTCCTGCGGGTGCATCTGCAGCACCGGCTCGGGCACGTGGCCGAAGAGGCGCCCCAGCGTGCCGGTGCGGCTCATGCCGTGCCACTGGTCGCGCAGGCGGCCGGTGTTGAGCGAGAAGGGGTACCGGTCCTCGCGCGGCTCGGCCACCGGCCGATAGGGCGTCGCGGCGAAGCGGGCGCGGCCGTCCGGCGTTGGGAACAGGCCGTCCTCGTAGAGCCGTGCGCGGCCTTCGGGCGCATGGTCGGGCCGGGGCCACTGTTGCGGCGCGGCTTCGAGCAGTTGATAGCTCAGCCCGGTGATGTCCAGGTCGCGCCCGCGCGTCGACTCGCGGTGCTCGTTCCACACCTGCTCGGCTTGCTCATAAGGGAAGAGCGTGCCGGTGCCCAGCGCCCGCCGCGGCAGCCGCGCCTCGAGCCGCCGCGCGAAGTCCACGCCGATGGCCCAGTCGTGCCGTGCCGCGCCGGCCGCCGGCACGGCCGCGCGCACGCGCGAGATGCGGCGCTCGCTGTTGGTCACGGTGCCTTCCTTCTCGCCCCAGGTGGTCGCGGGCAGCAGCAGGTCGGCGAAGGCGCAGGTGGCGGTGGTGGCGAAGGCCTCCTGCACGACCACGAACTCGGCGCGTTCGAGCGCACGGCGCACCGTCGCCTGGTCGGGCATCGACTGCGCAGGGTTGGTGCAGGCGATCCATAGCGCCTTGATCTCGCCGGCGACGGCGGCGCGGAACATCTCGATCGCGCTTCTGCCGGGCACGGAAGGGATGTCCTGCACGCCCCACATCGCGGCCACCTCGGCGCGATGCGCGGCGTTGGCCATGTCGCGGTGCGCGGGCAACAGGTTCGACAGGCCGCCCACCTCGCGCCCGCCCATCGCGTTGGGCTGGCCCGTGAGCGAGAAGGGGCCGGCGCCGGGGCGGCCAATCTGCCCCGTCGCCAGGTGCAGGTTGATGAGCGCCGCGTTCTTCGCCGTGCCGCTGGAGGACTGGTTCAGCCCCATGCAGTACAGGCTCAGCGTGGCGGGCGAGGTGGCGAAAAGGCGCGTGGCCTGCACCAGGTCGTCCACCGTGAGCCCGCAGGTGTGGGCAACCTTCTCGGGCGTGCAATCCGCGACAAGCGCGGCCAGCGCATCGAAGCCGGTGGTATGGGCGGCGATGTAGCCCGGATTCGCCCAGCCCTCGCGCAGCATGAGGTGCAGCATCCCGTGGAAGAGCATCACGTCGGTGCCCGGCTGCAGCGGCAGGTGCAGGTCGGCGATCTCGCAGGTGTCGGTGCGGCGCGGGTCGGCCACCACGATACGCATCGCCGGGTTGGCACGCTTGGCGTCCTCGATGCGGCGAAACAGGATGGGATGCGCCCAGGCCGTGTTGCTGCCGACTATGAAGAGGCAGTCGGCGTGCTTCACGTCGTCGTAGCAGGCCGGCGGCGCGTCGGCCCCCAGGGTCTGCTTGTAGCCGGCCACCGCGCTGCTCATGCACAGCCGCGAGTTGGTGTCGAGGTTGTTGGTGCCGACCAGGCCCTTGGCCAGCTTGTTGAAGACGTAGTAATCCTCGGTCAGCAACTGGCCCGAGAGGTAGAAGCCCACGGCGTCGGGGCCGTGCGCGCGGATGATGCCGGCGAAGCGGTCGGCGGCGTGGTGCAGCGCGGCGTCCCAGGCGATGGGTGTGGGCGCGATGCCGCGGGCGGTGCGCTGCATCGGCTGCAGCAGCCGCGTCTGGCGCGTCACCTCGGCCGAGGCCGTGAGGTGCAGCGTCGAGCCCTTGGTGCACAGCCGCCCGAAGTTGGCCGGATGCTCCGGGTCGCCGCGCACGCCGGTGATCTGGTCGCCCTGCGATTCGATCAGTACACCGCATCCGACCCCGCAATAGGGGCAGGTGGAGCGGGTTTCGGTGGTACTTGCCATGGCCAGAATCAGATTTCGCATTCGGCCGCCAGCGCCCGTCCGGTCTGCGATGGCGCCAAACTCGTCACGTTCGTTACGATCTCTACTACGGGTGGAGTCGGCTGCGCCGGCAGGCCGAACATGAGCTGATCGCGCAGGTCCGCCACCGGGCGGCGTTCGCGCATCAGGTCCAGGTACCAGCTGCCTTCGCCCGCGTCGCCGTAGAGGCACACGCCCACCAGCCGGTCGTCCTTGAGCACCAGCTTGCGGTAGATGCCGCCAGCCGGGTCGCGCAACACGATCGTGTCGGTGCCTTCGCCCCCCATGAAGTCGCCGGCCGAGAAGAGCTCGATGCCCGTCACCTTCAGCCGCAGCGGCGTGAGCGAGCCGCCGTAGCGGCCGATGCCCATCTGCGCCAGATGGGTGGCCGCCACGCGGCCCTGCTCGTAGAGCGGCGCCACCAGGCCGTAGGCGATGCCGCGGTGTTGCGCGCATTCGCCCACGGCGTAGATTCGGGGGTCGGTCACGGTCTGCAGCGTGTCGTCGACCACGATGCCGCGCTCGCAGTGCAGGCGCATCTGCTGCGCCAGTGCCACGTTGGGGCGGATGCCCACGGCCATGACCACCAGGTCCGCCGGAACTTCGGTGTCGTCGGCGAGGCGGACGGCGCGGATGCGGCCGGCCCCGTCGCTCGCCAGCGATGCGGTGTGCGCGCGCAGGCGAAAGGCGATGCCCCGCTGTTCCACCGCGCGCTGCAGCAGCGCGCCGGCCTCGGCGTCGAGCTGCTTGTCCATCGGCCACGCGTGGGTGTGCACCACCGTCACCTGCATGTCGCGCTGCGCGAGGCCGTTGGCGGCCTCGAGCCCGAGCACGCCGCCGCCGATCACCACCGCACGGCGGTGCGTGCGGGCGGCCGCGATCATGGCCTCGGTGTCGGCGATGTCGCGGTAGGCGATCACGCCCTGCAGATCGGCGCCCGGAACGGGCAGCATGAACGGGTTGGAGCCGGTGGCCAGCAGCAGGCGGTCGTAGGCCGCTTCGATGACGCGGCCGTCGCCGGCCTCGGCCCGCACCGTGCGGCGCGTGCGGTCCACCGCGCTCACGCGGCAGCCCGTGTGCAGCGTGATGCCATGCTGCACGTACCAGTCACGCGGGTGCAGCACGATTTCCTCCACCGTCTTCTCGCCCGCCAGCACCGGCGACAGCATGATGCGGTTGTAGTTGGGATGCGGCTCGGCGCCGAAGACGGTGATCTCGTACAGCCCGGGCGCGAGCCGCAGCAGCTCCTCGACCGTGCGCATGCCGGCCATGCCGTTGCCGACGACGACGAGCTTCATCTTCCGCATGGCCGGTTCCGCGCGCGTCGAAAGGGGTCAGGCCGCCTGCTTTTCGACGTGCGCCTGTCGGGTGTAGAGGAAGTCGATCACGGCCTTGCGGCAGTGCACGTAGTCGCGGTCCTCGGCCAGCTCGACGCGGTTGCGCGGCCGCGGCAGGTCCACGCGCAGCACCTCGCCGATGGTGGCGGCCGGACCGTTGGTCATCATCACGATCCTGTCGGACAGCAGCACCGCCTCGTCCACGTCGTGCGTGACCATGACCACGGTGCTCTGCGTCTTCTGCACGATGGCGAGCAGCTCGTCCTGCAGCTTGGCGCGCGTGAGCGCATCCAGCGCGCCGAAGGGCTCGTCCATCAGCAGCACCTTGGGCTCCATCGCCAGCGCCCGGGCGATGCCCACGCGCTGCTTCATGCCGCCGGAGATCTCGCCGGGGCGCTTGTGCGTCGCATGCGTGAGGCCCACCAGTGCCAGCGCCTCGTCGGTGCGCTGCCTGAGCTGCGCCTTGCTCTCGCTGCCACTGAAGACGCGCTCGACGCCCAGGTGGATGTTCTCGAAGCAGGTCAGCCAGGGCAGCAGCGAATGGTTCTGGAACACCACCGCGCGCTCCGGGCCGGGACCGGCGATCTCCTTGTTGGCGCACAGCAGCACGCCCTGCGTGGGCCGGGTCAGGCCGGCGATCAGGTTCAGCAGCGTGCTCTTGCCGCAGCCCGAGTGGCCGATCAGCGCCACGAACTCGCCCTTGGCCACGTCGAGGTCGATGCCCTGCAGCGCGACGAATCGGCCCTTGGGGGTCTTGAAGGCCTGCTCGACGTTCTGGATCTGGATGTACTTGGAATCGGTCATGGGAATGCTCCTCAGGAATACGGGTACCGGACGCAGAGGACGCAAAGATTTCGCAGAGGGCGCGGAAAAATCGAAAAGATGTCTTGGACTCTTTTGCGACTTCTGCGAAACCTTTGCGACTTCTGCGTCCGGAAGTCCGCTTTCAGGACTTCACTTCCTCGAAGGTGAAGGCCGATGCGAGCTTGATCAGCGCGTACTCGAGCACGAGGCCGACGATGCCGATGACGAAGATCGCGATGATGATGTTCTTGACGTTGAGGTTGTTCCACTCGTCCCACACCCAGAAGCCGATGCCCACGCCGCCGGTCAGCATCTCGGCGGCGACGATCACCAGCCAGGCGGTGCCGACGGCCAGGCGCACGCCGGTGAGCATGTAGGGCAGCACGGCGGGGAAGAGGATCCTGGTGACGATCTTCCATTCGCTGAGGTTGAGCACGCGCGCCACGTTCATGTAGTCGCTGGGCACGCGCTGCACGCCGACCGCCGTGTTGATGACCATGGGCCAGATCGAGCAGATGAAGATGGTCCAGATGGCGGCCGGGTTGGCGCCCTTGAAGACCAGCAGGCCGATCGGCAGCCAGGCCAGCGGCGACACCGGCCGCAGCAGGCTGATGAGCGGGTTGAACATGCGCGACAGGAACGGGAAGCGCCCGATGGCGAAGCCCGCCGGAATGCCCACCAGGGCCGCCAGGCCGAAACCCAGCGCCACGCGTTGGAGCGAGGACAGCACGTTCCAGCCCACGCCCTGGTCGTTCGGGCCGTTGCTGTAGAACGGGTCGCTGAACACGGTCACCGCCTGCTTCCAGGTCTCGGCCGGGCCGGGGAAGGAGCCGCCGCTCTGCAGCGACACGGCCTCCCAGATCAGCAGCAGCAGGCCGAAGCCCATGGCCGGCGGCAGCACGCGCAGCCAGAGGCCGCTGAAGTCCCGCGCGGCCTTTTGCGCGGGTGCAGCGGCGGCGGCCGGGGGCGTGGTGTCGACGGGCACGGCCTTGAGCGAAGGCTTGGCCGAAGCGGCGGCGGGCATGTCGGTGCGGGTGTCCGCATCGAGCGGCAGATGGAAAACGGCGGCGACCATGGGGGGCTCCGTGGGGGTTGAGGGGTGGGATGAGGGCGCTCAGCCCATCTGGACCTTGAAGGACTCGGCGTACTTCTTCGGGTCCTTGCCGTCCCAGACCACGCCGTCGATCAGCTTGCTGCTGCGCATCGGGCTGGCGGGCACGGGCGTCTTGGTGGCCGCGGCGGCCTGCTTGTAGAGGTCGATGCGGTTGATCTCGGTGGCGACGTTCAGGTAGTCGGGATGCTCCTTGAGCAGGCCCCAGCGCTTGTGCTGCGTGAGGAACCACATGCCGTCCGACAGATAGGGGAAGTTGACGGCGCCGTCGGCGTAGAACTTCATGTGGTTGGGGTCGTCCCAGCTCTTGCCCAGGCCATTGGTGTAGCGGCCCAGGATGCGCTGGTTGATCGCGTCCACGCTGGTGTTGACGTAGCTCTTGTCGGCAATCGTCTCGGCCATCTTGTTCTTGTTCTGCAGGCCGGCGTCGATCCATCGTCCGGCCTCCAGCACGGCGGCCGTGACGGCGCGTGCCGTGTTGGGGTACTTCCTGACGAAGTCGCCGGTGGTGCCCAGCACCTTTTCGGGATGGTCGGGCCACACGTCCTGCGAAGTGGCGGCGGTGATGCCGATGCCGTCCATGATCGCGCGCTGGTTCCACGGCTCGCCCACCGAGAAGCCGTCCATGTTGCCCACCCGCATGTTGGCCACCATTTGCGGTGGCGGCACCACGATGCTCTTGACGTCCTTGAGCGGGTTCACGCCGCCCGATGCCAGCCAGTAGTACAGCCACATGGCGTGGGTGCCGGTCGGGAAGGTCTGCGCGAAGGTGTACTCGCGTTTTTCGGCAGCCATCAGCTTGACGAGGCCGGCCAGGTCGACCGCGCCCTTGTCGGCCAGCTTCTTCGACAGCGACAGGCCCTGGCCGTTGCGGTTGATGGTCATCAGCACCGCCATGTCCTTCTTGGGGCCGCCGATCCCCAGGTGCACGCCGTACACCAGGCCGTACAGAACGTGGGCGAAATCCAACTCGCCGTTGACCAGCTTGTCGCGCACGCCGGCCCAGCTCGCCTCCTTGCTGGGGATGATCTTGACGCCGTACTTCCTGTCGATGCCCAGCACCGAGGCCATGACGACACTGGCGCAATCGGTCAGGGGAATGAAGCCGATCTTCACCTCCTCCTTCTCGGGCTTGTCGGACCCCTGCGCCCAGACCGCGGCGCGCAGTGCCGGGTCGATGCCGACGGCGCCGGCGGCCGCGGCCTTGAGCACGGTCCGGCGGCTGAGCGTGCGTGGAATGAGGGATTCGGTCATGGGGCCAACTCCAGTCGAGGAAGGAAAAGCGAAAACGGAAGACGAAAAAAAAGGCGCCCTCAGCACGCAGGAGCCGTCGCATGTCGCGAGCAGCCCTTGCGGGTCGAGGACGCCTTTGTCCGGGTGGCGGCCGCATCCACCGTTGGATGCGACATGCCGGGGACCGTCGCCGGTCCGTGCCCAAGGGTTTGCAAAGCCCGTGCCAGCTTCGATGGGCATGGTTTTGCTATGAAATCAATAGCTGCTCGCGCAAGCGGGATGGGCGCTGCAGGCCGATTTGGCTTGAAACGGCCAAAGGCCGGCCGACGGCACGCAAATTGTGCGGCGCACCAAGCAGGCGCCCCGCGGCGACATGCAGGAACCGCCGGACCGTCCCAGGTGTTGTTGTCGCCTTCGAGGCGTTCTGGGCGCAGCCCGGTCCTTGGGGACGCTCAGTGCCCGGGCAGGAATTCGGCCATCGCGAGCACCGATTCGGCGACCTCCACCAACCGCCGGTTCTGGTTCATCGCGGTCTGGCGCAGCATCTTGTGCGCCTCTTCCTCGCTCAGGCGGCGGTGGGCCATCAGCAGGCCCTTGGCGCGCTCGACCACCTTGCGCTCGTTGAGGCTGGCGCGCACGGTGGCCAGCTCGTCGCTCATCGCCTGCAGGCGCCGCGACTGCTCCTGCACCATGTCGAGCACCGAGCGCTCGAGATGGCGGCCGTAGCGCGAGCCGGCGGTGCCCGCCGCATCGGCCAATTCGTCGCCGCCGGGCGCCGGCGCGGCATCGAAGAAACCGGCCGGCATCGGCGTGTCGGCGTCCTCGCCCTGGGCCTGCACTGTGGCGAGCAGGGCCTCGTACTGCGCGAGCTCGTTGCGCGCCTGCGCGGTCTTGCGCTCGCACAGGCTGCGCAGCTCGGTGGCGAGGCGGTCCTCCACGCCGCGCATCGCGTCGATGCGGCGGGTGCAGCAATCGAACCACACCGGGCCGAGGTCGGGCACCAGCGTGCCGCCCGGCGCTGCGCAGCCGATGCGACGCAGGCGTTCCAGCTCGGCCACGCCCGCGCCATCCTGCAACTGCCGCCAGTGCGTGCGCAGCGCCTCGTCGGCGAAATCGGTGAAGACCTCGAAGCAGCGCTCCTGCGACTCGATCAGGTGCAGCCACTGCTGGCGCTGGGCGTCGTCGTTGCGCCCGCGCGTGAAGGCGGCGGCACCGAAGGCGCGCTCCTGGCCGGCGAATTCCTTGCCCTGCATGAAGTTGAACATCGCCACCAGCCAGCGCGAGATCTGCGGATCGGTGGCGCCGTCGGCGGCCTCGAAGACCAGCGCCAGCAGTCCCGCGATCAGCTTCACGTAGGCGGTGGTGGCCTCGGCAGGCGATATCTTCAGGGTCCCGACGCGGGCGCGCAACGCGGGCAGGCCGTCCAGCCCCGGCAGCACCCACGCCACGCGGCTGAACAGGCGGGCGCCGTTGCCCAGGTGCTGTGGCTCGTGCTGCAGCGCGTCCAGCGCCGTGCGCACCTCCTGCGTGACGGCCTCGCAGGCGGCGATCTGTTGAAGGCGCTGTTCCGCGAAGCGCGTGCCGCCGGAGCCGATGAAGACATTGGAGATGCCGCGCTCCTTCTGCAGCGCGTGCACCAGGCGGCCGACGGTGCCGACCAGCGCGCTGGTGCGGCTGAGCTGGTCGAGTTCGTCGATCTCGCAACGGCGGGCGGCGACGAGGAAGGTGAGGCCGGAGGTCATGGAAGGTGGTGCGATCGTGGAGCGGGCCGCCCGTCGCGCGGCTGCTGTGCCCGCTGTGCAAATTCCATGCCCCGACTTGGGGCGGGCATCGCTCCCTACACTAGTCGCATGCGAATCCTGGGCATCGAATCTTCCTGCGACGAGACCGGCGTGGCGCTGGTGGAGAGTGGCGCCACGGGGGTGCCACGCCTCGTGGCGCATGCGCTGCACAGCCAGATCGCCATGCACCAGGCCTACGGCGGCGTGGTGCCCGAGCTGGCCAGCCGCGACCACATTCGCCGCGTGCTGCCCCTGACCGAGCAGGTACTCGGCGAAGCGGGCGTGGACCGAGAGGCGATCGATGTGGTGGCCTACACGCGCGGGCCCGGCCTGGCCGGTGCGCTGCTGGTAGGCGCCGGTGTGGCCTGCGCGCTCGGGGCCGCGCTCGATCGACCCGTGCTGGGCGTGCACCACCTCGAGGGGCACCTGCTGTCGCCCTTCCTCAGTGCCGACCCGCCCGAATTTCCTTTCGTGGCTTTGCTGGTGTCGGGCGGCCATACGCAGCTCATGCGCGTGGAAGGCGTGGGGCGCTACGAGATCCTCGGCGAGACCATCGACGACGCGGCCGGCGAGGCCTTCGACAAGAGCGCCAAGCTGATGGGCCTGCCGTACCCGGGCGGGCCCTGGCTGGCGAAGCTGGCCGAGGGCGGGGACCCCGAAGCCTTCAGGCTGCCGCGCCCGCTGCTGCACAGCGGCGACCTGGATTTTTCCTTTGCGGGGCTGAAGACGGCCGTGCTCACGCAGGCGAAGAAGCTGGGCGACCAGCTGGAGGCCCGCAAGGCCGACCTGGCGGCGTCGACGCAGGCGGCGATCGTGGACGTGCTGTTGCGCAAGTCGCTGGCCGCGCTGGACGCGACGGGCATGAAGCGCCTGGTGGTGGCCGGCGGCGTGGGCGCCAACCGGCTGCTGCGCAGCCAGCTCGATGCGGCCTGCGGGCGGCGCCGGGTGCGCGTGCACTACCCCGAGCTGCACCTGTGCACCGACAACGGCGCCATGATCGCCATGGCCGCGGCGATGCGGCTGCAGGCGGGGCTGGAGCAGGCGAGCGCGCGCTACGCCTTCGACGTCAGGCCGCGCTGGGCACTGGACGCGCTGCCATCGGCGTAGCGGCGGCGCGCACGCCGGCAGGCAGCGGCAGCACGTCGAGCATCTTGCGCCACAGCCGCGACCATTGCGGCCAATCGTGGCCGCCTTCGGTGGTGAACACGCGGCCTTCGGGCAGCGCATCGGCCAGCAACTGGTGGTTGGAAGCGAAGCGGTCCGCCAGGCCGAAGCCCAGGTACAGCGGCGGCAGTTCCTTGGGCGGCATGGCGTGCGCGTATTGCTGCAGCCAGGGCCACAGGCGCCGGTCGACTTCCTCATCGGGCAGCGGGCCGGTGGGCGCCTTCCAGGCGCGCAGGCCGCCGGCCTTGTGGATCTCGGCCGCCAGTGGGCGTCGGCCCAGGTAGGGTGCCAGCGCCACGATGCCCTGCACCGAGCCTGGCTGCGAGAGTTGATGGATCAGGGCGCCGAAGCCGCCGATCGAGATGCCGACCAGCCAGATGGATTCGTAGCCCAAGGCGCGTGCCGGCTCGATCACGTCCTTCTGCATGTGCTCGGTGAAGGTCTGGTCGTAGTAGTACGACACGTTGGCGTCGACCAGCATCACGTCGGCCGCCACGTCGCGCTCCTGGATGGCGCTGACGAAACCCTCGCGCTCGAACTCTTCCGGCGCGAGGAAAGCACCGGGAAGGAAGACCAACAAGACATCGGAACGCTGACCGTCTGCGCGCGTTACCTTGAGATGTGTATCCATAGGTATCCTGACCGGCGTGGATACCTTTGTTTGCAGTCAAGCAAAACCATCGTCCGAACGCCGAAAGTGGTGGGCAAATGTGAGAAACCGCCGCGATGATGTGACGGATTTCTCACTAATTTTGCGTTCGGAAAACAAAAAGGCCGGAAACGACGTGTTACCGGCCTGAATGAACTCGAAAGTTTTCAGTTGATCGCGAGATTGACCATCTTGCTCACGGGTTCGAGCTTGGCGAGCTTCAGCGTGAGCACGCCATTCTCGAGCTTGGCTTCGCTCGCGGTGGTGTCGATGTCCTGCGGCAGTTCGTAGGCGGCCTTGAACTGGCGCGGAGCTTCGGCGCGGGTCTCGATGCGGACCACGGCACCTTCGATGCCGATGTTGAGGTCTTCGCGGGCGACGCCGGGGACGTCGAGGCGCAGTGTCCAGGCCTTGTCGTCCTGCTCGACGTTCAGCGTGCGGCGCGCGCCGTCGAAGGCGTCGTTGACGAAGCGCTCGAAGCTGCGGTCGAAGGCGCGGGGTGAGACGAAGGCGCGGCTGCGCAGGGTGGGGGCGAAGAACATGGTGGCAATCTCCTGGAATGAACACGGAGGGGACATGGAATGTGTGTCCCTTACACTGCGCGGCCTTTCAAATCGTGAGCGCCGCTTGAGCACCATCTAGGGCGTGCCGCGCGGCGTTTCAAGAGAATGACTCCTCGCTTTATTTCGCGCCGCGCGCTCTTGAAAACAGGCGCTGCGGCGCTATGCATGCCGACCCTCGGCCACGCGGCAGGAAAAGGGACTCAAGCTCCCATCCAACTGGCCCTCGTCGAGAGTCTCAGCGGTCCCTTCGCGAATACCGGCGAGGCGGTCTTTCGCAACCTGCTGTGGGCCACCGAGCGCGTGAACCAGCGCGGCGGCGTGCCGCTGCCCGGCGGCGCGCGACCGTTGCGCATCGACCGCTACGACAGCAAGGGCCAGACGGAAGAGGCGCTGTCGGCGCTGCGCTCGGCCATCGACGATGGCGCGGCCGTGGTGATGCAGGGCAACTCCTCGGCGACGGCCGCAGCCATCCTCGATGCGCTGGCCAAGCACAACGAACGCAGCCCCCGCGCACGCCAGGCGCTGTTCCTCAACTACTCGGCGGTGGACCCGATCCTCACCAACGAGCGCTGCAGCTTCTGGCACTTCCGCTTCGACGCGCATGCCGACATGCGCGTCACGGCCCTGATGGAAGTGCTCAAGGACGACCGCGCCGTGCAGCGTGCCTATCTCATCGGTCAGGACTACAGCTTCGGTCAGGCGGTGCTGCGCGAAAGCAAGCGCCAGATGGCGCAACTGCGGCCCGACGTCCAGGTGGTGGGCGAGGAACTGCATCCGATGGGCCGCGTGAAGGACTTCGCGCCCTATGCGGTGAAGATCAAGGCCAGCGGCGCACAGGCGGTGATCACGGGCAACTGGGGCAACGACCTCACGCTGCTCGTGAAGGCCGCGCGCGAGGTCGGCTTCGACGGCAAGTTCTACACCTTCTACGGCAACGCACTCGGCGCGCCCGCGGCGCTGGGCGATGCAGGGGTGGGCAAGGTGATCGCGGTGGCCGACTGGTTGCCCAACGTGCCCACGCCGGAGTCCGCGGCCTTCTACCGTGCGTTCCGCCAACGCTTCCCGCAGCCCGCGGACGACTACGTGCACATGCGCATGCAGCTCATGGTCGAGGCGCTGGCGCAGGCCGTCGCCCGGGCTCGCACGACCGATGCCCAGGACGTGGCGGCGCGGCTCGAGCACGCACGCGTCAGCCTGGGGGGGCGCAGCGGGCACATGCGCGCGTCGGACCACCAGTTCCAGCAGCCGCTCGTGGTCGGGGTGATGGACCGGCAGGGCACGCCCGGTGTTCCCTTCGATGTCGAGGGGTCCGGGTACGGCTTTCGTGTCGTCAAGGACATTCCCGCAGACATGGCCGAGATGCCGACGAGCTGCCGCATGCAACGGCCCGCCTGAGCGTCGGCGCTCGCATATTTCCGAATCCTTTTGTTTCAAAAAAGCGTTGCCACGTGTCGCGGCGCCGCCGCAAGCGGCCTTGCGGACGACCTGCAGCAGCCCGAAATCGTTCTTCTCGAGATCTTCTGACCATGCGCCCAGCCGTTGAACAACTCAAAGCCTCCAAGATCCGCGAGGTGGCCAACGCCGGCCTCGGGCGCGAAGACGTGCTGGCCTTCTGGTTCGGCGAAAGCGACGAGGTCACGCCGGAGCCGATCCGCCGCGCGGCCATCGAATCGCTCGAACGGGGCGAGACCTTCTACGCCCACAACCTGGGGCTGCCGGAACTGCGCGCCGCCATCGCCCGCTACATGTCGGGACTGCATCCGGCCATCGGCGCCGAGCGCATCGCCGTCACCTCGGGTGGCGTAAGTGCGCTGATGTTGGCTGTGCAGGCGCTGGTGGACGCCGGCGACGAGGTGGTGGCGGTCACGCCCGTCTGGCCTAACCTGACGGCGCAGCCGGCCATCCTGGGCGCCCGGGTGCGCTGCGTGCCGCTGCGACCGGTGGGCGGCCAATGGACGCTGGACCTGCAGGCGCTGCGCGCGGCGGTCACGCCATCGACGCGTCTGTTGATCGTCAATGCCCCGAACAACCCCACCGGCTGGACGCTGACGCGCCAGGAGCAGGCCGCCATCCTTGCGCATTGCCGCGAGACGGGCACCTGGATCCTGGCGGATGAGGTGTACGAACGCCTCTATTACGAGCCGACGCCCAAGGCCTGTGCGCCGAGCTTCCTCGACGTCGCGACGCCGGACGACCGTCTGGTGGTGGCGCACAGCTTTTCCAAGAGCTTCCTCATGACCGGCTGGCGCCTGGGCTGGCTGGTGCTTCCGGCGTCGCTGATGGAGGCGATGGGCAAGCTGATCGAGTTCAACACCTCCTGCACCAGCGTGTTCACGCAGCGTGCGGGTCTCGCCGCGCTGGCGCACGAGGCCGAGATCACGCCTCGGGTCGTGGCCCACCTCAAGGCCTGTCGTGACACGCTGCTGCCCTTGCTGGCCGCGGTCCCCGGCGTGGAGGTGGCGCCCGCGCGCGGTGGCATGTACGCCTTCTTCCGTCTGGCGGGCTTCGCCGACTCGCTCGACGTGGCCAAGCGCCTGGTGGCGGAGGCCGGCCTGGGCCTCGCGCCGGGCAATGCCTTCGCGCCCGAGGCGCAGGGCTGGCTGCGCTGGTGCTTTGCCTCGCGCGACCCGCAGCGGCTGGTGCAGGGTGTCGAGCGGCTCAGGTCCTGGCTGGCGGCCCAGCCGCAGGGCTGAGCGCGGTGCCCGCCGGCGGTGCGGGTGTCGAGGCGGGCGGCTGACGCGAGGGGTGTGGGGCGCCGGACGCCGGGGCCAGCGGGCGGAGAAAACCGAGCGAGGGCAGGGGCATGGCGCGCACACTAATATCTCAACTAATGTTGAGGTCAAGCGGGCACGTGTGCGGTGTCACCAAGGGGTTGCGATGGAACGTCTGTCGGGCGAGATGAGCGTCGGCGAACTGGCCGAGCGGAGCGGGGTGGCCGTCTCGGCGCTGCACTTCTACGAGCGCCAGGGCCTGATCGCGAGCCGGCGTACCACCGGCAACCAGCGCCGCTACGGCCGCGACATGCTGCGCCGCGTTGCCGTGATCCGCGTCGCCCAGCGGGTCGGCGTTCCGCTTGCCGACGTGGGCGAGGCGCTGGCCACGCTGCCTCAGGGTCGCACGCCCACGCGCGAGGATTGGACGGCCATGTCGACCCGCTGGCGCGCCGAGCTGGACGAGCGCATCGCCCAGCTCGAGCGGCTGCGCGATTCGCTGTCGGACTGCATCGGCTGCGGCTGCCTGTCGCTGGACCGCTGCGTGCTGCGCAACCCGGCGGACGAGATGGCTGCGCTCGGCCCGGGGGCGCACCGGCTGGGGCCATGCCAGGCGGGCAAGGGCGCCGGTATATAATCCCAAGGCTTTGCATGCCGCAAGGCGCACGGCGCGTTCAGTTCCAGCGCGCGCCGCAAGTCAAACATCTTTGGAACGGGAAACTTTCAAAATGATCGCAGCCGACAAGAAGGCGGACATCGTCAAGGACAACGCGCGCGCCGCCAATGACACGGGCAGCCCCGAAGTGCAAGTGGCCATCCTGACCGCCCGCATCAACGAACTCACCCCCCACTTCAAGACGCATGCCAAGGACCACCACGGTCGCCGCGGCTTGCTGCGCATGGTGAGCCGTCGCCGCAAGCTCCTGGACTACCTCAAGTCCAAGGACGCCGACCGCTACACCGCCCTGATCGCCAAGCTGGGTCTGCGCAAGTAAGACCTGCCTTTGCAAGAACGCCTGAGTTAGTCCGCTAGCTCAGGCGTTTTCTACTTCGGAGATCGCAAAACAGAGCGAAGCTGTGTCATTCCAAGGGGGTCCGGGCCGGGCCTCGCTGGAATGGCATCGTGTTCTGAATTGCGCTCCAACGCCCGCGGGCCCTGCGTGGCCTGCTATCAATAAAGGAGCAATCATGAGCCTCTTCAACAAGATCACCAAGTCCTTCCAGTGGGGCGACAAGACCGTCGTCATGGAAACGGGCGAAATCGCCCGCCAGGCCACCGGCGCCGTGCTGGTCGACATCGACGGCACCGTCGTGCTGGCCACGGTGGTCGCTTCCAAGTCCGCCAAGCCCGGCCAGGACTTCTTCCCGCTGACGGTCGACTACATCGAGAAGACCTATGCCGCCGGCAAGATCCCCGGCAGCTTCTTCAAGCGTGAAGCCAAGCCCAGCGAACTGGAAACGCTGACCTCGCGCCTGATCGATCGCCCGATCCGTCCGCTGTTCCCCGAAGGCTTCCTGAACGAAGTGCACGTGGTGATCCACACCGTGTCGCTGAACCCCGAAGTCGACGCCGACATCGCGGCCATGATCGCCGTGAGCGCTGCGCTGTCGATTTCCGGCATCCCCTTCGATGGCCCCATCGGCGCCGCGCGCGTGGGCTACATCAACGGCCAGTACGTGCTGAACCCGGCCCGCAGCGCCCGAGCCGATTCGCAGATGGACCTCGTCGTCGCCGGCACCGAAGCGGCCGTGCTGATGGTCGAATCCGAAGCGCTGCAACTGCCCGAGGACGTGATGCTCGGCGCCGTGGTCTTCGGCCACGAGCAGGGCAAGATCGCCATCAACGCCATCCACGAACTGGTGCGCGAGGCTGGCAAGCCGTTGTGGACCGAGAACGGCACCTGGGCGCCCGAAGCCAAGGACGAAGCCTTCGAAGCCAAGATCAAGGGCCTGGCCGAAGAGAAGCTGCGCGCCGTCTACCAGATCCGCAGCAAGCAGGCCCGCACGCAGGCCCTGCGCGAAGCCAATGCTAGCGTCTTCGAGGCGCTGAAGGCCGAAGGCGCCGAGTACGACGCCGGCAAGGTCAGCGACCTGCTGTTCGCCATCGAGGCCAACATCGTGCGCAGCCAGATCCTCGAAGGCGAGCCGCGCATCGACGGCCGCGACACGCGCACCGTGCGCCCGATCGAGATCCGCAACTCCGTGCTGCCCCGCACCCACGGCTCGGCGCTGTTCACCCGCGGCGAGACGCAGGCGCTGGTCGTGACCACGCTGGGCACCGAACGCGACGCGCAGCGCATCGACGCGCTGGCCGGCGAGTTCGAGGACCGCTTCCTGTTCCACTACAACATGCCCCCCTTCGCCACCGGCGAAGTGGGCCGCATGGGCTCCACCAAGCGCCGCGAAGTCGGCCACGGCCGCCTGGCCAAGCGCGCGCTGGTCGCCTGCCTGCCCAGCAAGGAAGAATTCCCGTACACGGTGCGCGTGGTGTCGGAAATCACCGAGTCGAACGGCTCCTCGTCGATGGCTTCGGTCTGCGGCGGCTGCCTGTCGATGATGGACGCCGGCGTGCCGATGAAGGCGCACGTGGCCGGCATTGCCATGGGCCTGATCAAGGACGGCAACAAGTTCGCCGTGCTGACCGACATCCTCGGTGACGAAGATCACCTGGGTGACATGGACTTCAAGGTGGCCGGCACGACCAACGGCATCACCGCCCTGCAGATGGACATCAAGATCCAGGGCATCACCAAGGAAATCATGCAGGTCGCCCTGGCCCAGGCCAAGGAAGCGCGCATGCACATCCTGGGCAAGATGCAGGAAGCGATGGGCGAGGCCAAGGCCGAGGTGTCGAGCTTCGCGCCCAAGCTGTACACGATGAAGATCAACCCCGAGAAGATCCGCGACGTGATCGGCAAGGGCGGCGCAGTGATCCGGGCGCTGACGGAAGAGACCGGCACGCAGATCAACATCGACGAGGACGGCACCATCACCATCGCCTCGACCGACAGCGCCAAGGCCGACGAGGCCAAGCGCCGCATCGAGCAGATCACCGCGGAAGTGGAAATCGGCAAGGTGTACGAAGGCCCGGTCACCAAGATCCTGGACTTCGGCGCGCTGATCAACCTGCTGCCCGGCAAGGACGGCCTGCTGCACATCAGCCAGATCGCGCACGAGCGCGTCGAGAAGGTCACCGACTACCTGTCGGAAGGCCAGATCGTGAAGGTCAAGGTGCTCGAGACCGACGACAAGGGCCGCGTCAAGCTGTCGATGAAGGCGCTGGCCGAGCGCCCGGCCGGCATGCCAGAGTACGGTGACCGTCCGCCGCGCGAAGACCGGGGCGAAGGCCGTGGCGAGCGCCGCGAGCGCGGAGACCGGGGCGACCGCGGTGATCGCGGCGACCGTCCGCCGCGCGAGGAGCGCCGTCCGCGCGAAGAGCGCAACGAGCAGCCGCCGGTCGACGCCGTGCAGCAGCAGCCGGATACTGGCCGCGGCGAACCGCACCAGGGCTGACCCGAAGCCCCGCGCCAATGCGGGGCTCGCTCTCTTTTTTATAGCGTCTTGCGCCCATTCCACGGGCGCTGGAGCACGAAAAGACCATGAAAGCCATCGAGATCACGTCTTACGGCGCCCCCGAGGTGCTGCGGTTGGCCGAGCGGCCCGATCCCGTCGCGGGTACCGGCGAAGCGCTCATCCGTGTTGGCGCCAGTGGGGTGAACCGGCCCGACGTGTTGCAGCGTACCGGCAACTACCCGGTGCCGCCGGGCGCGTCGGACCTGCCTGGTCTCGAAGTCGCCGGGGAGATCGTGGCCGGTGATGCGCAGGCGCTCGCCGCTGCCGGGCTGTCGATCGGCGACCGGGTGTGCGCGCTGGTGGCCGGTGGCGGCTATGCGCAACTGTGCGTGGCGCCGGTGGTCCAGTGTCTGCCGGTGCCCGCGGGCTGGAGCGACATCGAGGCGGCATCGCTGCCCGAGACCTTCTTCACCGTCTGGAGCAACGTGTTCCAGCGCGGGCGCCTGCAGCGCGGCGAAACGCTGCTGGTGCAGGGCGGCACGAGCGGCATCGGCGTGACGGCGATCCAGTTGGCCAAGGCCATGGGCGCGGCGGTGATCGCCACCGCCGGCAGCGACGCCAAGTGCGAGGCCTGCCTGGCACTCGGCGCCGACCATGCCATCAACTACCGCAGCAGCGATTTCGCTGCCGAAGCAAAGCGCCTGACCGATGGCCGCGGCGTCGACGTGGTGCTGGACATGGTGGCGGGCGACTACGTGGCGCGCGAAATCGACTGTCTGGCCGAGGACGGCCGCCTGGTCATCATTGCCGTGCAGGGCGGCGTCAAGAGCGAATTCAATGCCGGGCAGGTGCTGCGCCGCCGCCTGACCATCACCGGCTCGACCCTGCGTCCGCGGCCTGTCGCGTTCAAGGGTGCGATCGCCCAGGCGCTGCGCGAGCAGGTGTGGCCGCTGCTGGCCGCTGGCCAAGTGAAGCCGGTGATCCACAGCACCTTCGCGGCGGCCGACGCGGCGAAAGCCCACACCCTGATGGAATCCAACCAGCACGTCGGCAAGATCGTGCTGACCTGGTGAATCCCGAGATGACCAATCTGAAGAAGAAGCTGATCGCCGGCAACTGGAAGATGAACGGCGGCCTCGCGGCCAACGCTGCATTGGTTGGCGCGCTTCGCGAAGGCGTCGGCGCGCCGGCATGCGACGTGGCGGTGTGCGTGCCCGCCCCCTACCTGGCGCAGGTGCAGGGCCTGGTCGATGGCTCGCCGATCGCGCTGGGTGCGCAGGATTTGTCGGCCCATGCGCAGGGCGCCTACACCGGCGAGCATTCGGCTGCCATGCTCAAGGACTTCGGCGTGCGCTATGCCATCGTCGGCCACTCGGAGCGCCGCCAGTACCACGGCGAGAGCGACGAGACCGTCGCTGCGAAGGCTGCGGCTGCGCTGGCGGCGGGCATCACGCCCATCGTGTGCGTGGGCGAGACGCTGGCCGAGCGCGAGTCGGGCCACACGGAAGAGGTGGTGCGGCGCCAACTGGCTGCCGTGATCCACACCAACGGCCATTGCATCAGCGAAATCGTGGTCGCCTATGAACCCGTGTGGGCCATCGGCACCGGCAGGACGGCCACGCCCGAGCAGGCGCAGGCGGTGCACGCGGTGCTGCGCGCTCAGCTGCACCATGCGGCCGGCGAACTGGCAGGGCGCATCCGCATCCTCTACGGCGGCAGCATGAACGCGGCCAACGCCGCGTCGCTGCTGGCCCAGGCCGACATCGACGGCGGCCTCATCGGCGGCGCTTCGCTGAAGGCCCCCGACTTTCTGCAGATCATTGCGGCAGCGCGCTGAATGCGGCGCGACTCGCCCGAGCGAACAAGGAGTATTGACGAATGAACGTGATGTTGAACATTCTGGTGGGCGTGCAGATGCTCGCGGCGATCGCGATGGTCGGGCTCATCCTGCTTCAGCATGGCAAGGGCGCGGACATGGGTGCCGCCTTCGGCAGCGGCAGTGCGGGCAGCCTCTTCGGCGCCAGCGGCAGCGCGAACTTCCTGTCGCGCACCACGGCGGTGCTGGCAGCGGTGTTCTTCGCTTGCACCTTGCTGCTGGCCTACTTCAGCCATGCCCGCCCGACCAGCGGCGGCAGCCTGCTGGATCGCGCGCCGGTGAGTGCTCCGGCCCCTGCGCCCGCGGCTCCTGCGCCCGATCCGGCGTCGCAGATTCCCTCTGGCGGTGCGGCGTCGAGCACGCCTGCAGCACCGGCGTCGAGCCCTGCGCAGAACCCGTCGCAAATCCCGTCGAAGTGATTCGGCTGTGCGGCCCACTTTCTATAGTGCGCCGCAGCATGCAACAGTGTTTTTCGGGGTAAACTCTAAAGCTGTCCGGAAAGCCAAATCGCCTTTCCAGCAAAGGCTCCTCATGCCATCCGGGCAGCTTCAAACCGCGGTCGTGGTGAAATTGGTAGACACGCTATCTTGAGGGGGTAGTGGCGAAAGCTGTGCGAGTTCGAGTCTCGCCGACCGCACCAGATTGCATCCGCAGAAGACTTCTCCACGAAGGCCTTTCCGCGGTACGCAGACGGTGAAAGAAGAACGCTCCCGATGAACCTCGATTCCTACCTTCCCGTCCTGCTCTTCATTCTGGTCGGTATCGCTGTAGGCATCGCGCCTCAGGTCCTCGGTTACGTGCTCGGGCCCAACCGCCCCGATGCAGCGAAGAATTCCCCCTACGAGTGCGGCTTCGAGGCTTTCGAGAACGCCCGCATGCAATTCGATGTCCGCTACTACCTGGTGGCCATCCTCTTCATTCTTTTCGATCTCGAAATCGCGTTCCTCTTTCCCTGGGCCGTGGCGCTCAAGGACGTGGGCCCGCTCGGCTTCTGGGCCGCGGTGGTGTTCCTTGCGATCCTCGTCGTGGGCTTCGCCTACGAGTGGAAGAAAGGTGCCCTTGACTGGGAATGAACTGAACGCGGCAGGAGTGTGTGGCCATGGCCATTGAAGGTGTTTTCAAAGAAGGCTTCATCACCACGTCGTACGACTCGGTGGTGAACTGGGCCAAGACCGGCTCGCTGTGGCCCATGACGTTCGGCCTCGCATGCTGCGCGGTCGAGATGATGCATGCGGCCGCCGCGCGCTACGACATCGGCCGCTTCGGCGCCGAGGTGTTCCGCGCCAGTCCGCGCCAGTCCGACCTGATGATCGTGGCCGGTACGCTGTGCAACAAGATGGCGCCGGCGCTGCGCAAGGTGTACGACCAGATGGCCGAGCCGCGCTGGGTGCTGTCGATGGGCTCGTGCGCCAACGGCGGCGGCTACTACCACTACAGCTACTCGGTCGTGCGCGGCTGCGACCGCATCGTGCCGGTCGACGTGTACGTGCCGGGCTGCCCGCCGACGGCCGAGGCGCTGATCTACGGGATCATCCAGCTGCAGCAGAAGGTGCGTCGCACCAACAGCATCGCCCGTGCCTGATCGGAGCCACGCCCTCATGACGTCGTTTGCTGTCGATCCGCAGGTCCTCAAGGACACCATCTCCCTGGCGCTGGGCGACAAGCTCAAGCGCATTTCCGTCGCGCAGGGCGAAGTCACCGCCGTGGTGGATGCGGCCCACTACCTCGAAGTGATGCAGATCCTGCGCGATGCGCCGGGCTGCCAGTTCGAGCAACTCGTCGACATCTGTGGTGTCGACTACTCCTCGTACCGCGACGAATACTGGGAAGGGCTGCGCTACTGCGCGGTGTCGCACCTGCTGTCGGTCTCGCTCAACCAGCGGGTGCGCGTGAAGGTGTTCTGCCCCGACGACGACTTTCCCGTCGTGCCGTCGGTCACTGCGCTCTGGAATTCGGCCAACTGGTTCGAGCGCGAAGCCTTCGACCTCTTCGGCATCGTTTTCGATGGCCATCCCGACCTGCGCCGCATCCTCACCGACTACGGCTTCATCGGCCACCCGTTCCGCAAGGACTTCCCGCTTTCGGGCCACGTGGAAATGCGCTACGACGCTGAGCTGCAGCGCGTGGTGTACCAGCCGGTGACGATCGAACCCCGCGAGATCACGCCGCGCGTGATCCGCGAGGACAACTACGGAGGCCTGCACTGAGGGCGCGTCGCGCCCTGGTGATCGAACATGGCTGAAATCAAGAACTACACGCTGAACTTCGGTCCGCAGCACCCTGCGGCCCACGGTGTGCTGCGCCTCGTGCTCGAACTCGACGGCGAAGTCGTCCAGCGCGCCGACCCCCACATCGGCCTGCTGCACCGCGCGACCGAGAAGCTGGCCGAGCACAAGACCTACATCCAGTCGCTGCCGTACATGGACCGTCTCGACTATGTGTCGATGATGTGCAACGAGCATGCGTACTGCCTGGCCATCGAAAAGTTGCTCGGCCTCGAAGTGCCAATCCGCGCCCAGTACATCCGCGTCATGTTCGCGGAGATCACGCGCCTGCTGAATCACCTCATGTGGCTGGGCTCGCACGGCAACGACTGCGGCAGCTCGACCATCCTGATCTACGCCTTCCGCGAGCGCGAAGACCTGTTCGACGTGTACGAAGCGGTGTCCGGTGCGCGCATGCATGCGGCCTACTTCCGTCCGGGCGGCGTGTACCGCGACCTGCCGGACAGCATGCCGCAGTACAAGGTCAGCAAGATCAAGAACGCCAAGGCGCTCGAGCGCATGAACGAGGACCGCCAGGGCTCGGTGCTCGACTTCCTCGAGGGCTTCACCAAGCGCTTCCAGACCTACCTGGGGGAATACCACACGCTGCTGACCGACAACCGCATCTGGAAGCAGCGCACGGTCGGCATCGGCGTGATGTCGCCCGAACGCGCGCTGAACCTGGGCCTTACCGGGCCGATGCTGCGTGGCTCCGGCATCGCCTGGGACCTGCGCAAGAAGCAGCCGTACGACGTGTACGACCGCATGGACTTCGACATCCCGGTGGGCAAGACCGGCGACTGCTACGACCGCTACCTCGTCCGCATGGAGGAGATGAACCAGTCCAACCGGATCATCGCGCAGTGCGTGCAGTGGCTCAAGGCCAACCCGGGCCCGGTCATCACCGACAACCACAAGGTGGCGCCGCCTGCCCGGGAGTCGATGAAGGCCAACATGGAAGAGCTGATTCACCACTTCAAGCTCTTCACCGAAGGCTTCCGTGTGCCCGAAGGCGAGGCCTATGCCGCCGTCGAGCACCCGAAGGGCGAGTTCGGCATCTACATGGTGAGCGACGGCGCCAACAAGCCCTACCGCCTCAAGATCCGTGCGCCGGGCTTCGCGCATCTGGCCGCCCTCGACGAGATGGCGCGCGGCCACATGATTGCCGACGCCGTGGCCGTGATCGGCACCCTGGACATCGTGTTCGGAGAGATCGACCGATGAGCGACGTTTTTTCTTCTTCTGGTTCCCCGGCACCGGCGGTCCTGCCGCAGGCCGTGCTCGACCGCTTCGCGCGCGAGGTGGCCAAGTACCCCGACAACGCCGCAGGCCGCCAGTCGGCGGTGATGGCCTGCCTGGCCATCGTGCAGCAGGTCGACGGTCACGTCAGCGCGGAGAGCGAAGCGGCCATCGCCGACTACCTCGGCATGCCGCACATCGCCGTGCGCGAGGTCACGACCTTCTACAACATGTACAACCAGCACCCGGTGGGCAAGTTCAAGCTCAACGTGTGCACGAACCTGCCATGCCAGCTGCGCGATGGCGTGACCGCGCTGGTGCATCTCGAGAAGAAGCTCGGCATCAAGATGGGCGAGACCACGCCCGATGGCCTGTTCACGCTGCAGCAGAGCGAGTGCCTGGGCGCCTGCGCCGATTCGCCGGTGATGCTGGTCAACGACCGCACCATGTGCAGCTTCATGAGCAACGAGAAGCTCGATCAGCTGGTCGACGGGCTGCGCGGCGCGACGAGCGGGGAGGAGCGTTGATGACCCCCGAACAGGTTCTCTCCCAGTTCCGCGCCACGGGCGTGCAGACCTGCTTCCACGACCGGCACATCAGTCCGCAGATCTATGCTGGGCTGGACGGGACCAACTGGCGCCTGGCGGACTACGAGGCGCGTGGCGGATATCAGGCCCTGCGCAAGATCCTGACCGAGGGGCTGACGCCCGACCAGGTGATTGCCGAGGTCAAGGGCTCGGGCCTGCGGGGCCGCGGCGGCGCGGGCTTTCCCACGGGGCTGAAGTGGAGCTTCATGCCCCGCCAGTTCCCGGGCCAGAAGTACCTCGTCTGCAACTCCGACGAAGGTGAGCCGGGCACGTGCAAGGACCGCGACATCCTGCACTTCAACCCGCACATCGTCATCGAGGGCATGGCCATCGCCGCCTACGCGATGGGCATCAGCGTCGGCTACAACTACATCCACGGCGAGATCTTCGAGACCTACGAGCGCTTCGAAGAGGCGCTCGAAGAGGCGCGCGCCGCCGGCTACCTCGGCGACAAGATCCTGGGCAGCGGCTACAGCTTCCAGCTGCATGCGGCCCACGGCTTCGGCGCCTACATCTGCGGCGAGGAAACGGCGCTGCTCGAGTCGCTGGAAGGCAAGAAGGGCCAGCCGCGCTTCAAGCCGCCGTTCCCGGCCAGCTTCGGCCTGTACGGCAAGCCGACCACCATCAACAACACCGAGACCTTCGCGGCGGTGCCCTGGATCATCCGCAACGGCGGTCCGGCCTACCTCGAGTGCGGCAAGCCGAACAACGGCGGCACCAAGATCTTCTCGGTGAGTGGGGATGTCGAGCTGCCGGGCAACTACGAAGTGCCGATGGGCACGCCGTTCTCCAAGCTGCTCGAACTGGCTGGTGGCGTGCGCAAGGGCCGCCAGCTCAAGGCCGTGATCCCGGGCGGCTCGTCCGCGCCGGTGCTGCCTGCCGACATCATGATGGCGTGCACGATGGACTACGACTCCATCGCCAAGGCCGGCTCCATGCTGGGCTCGGGCGCCGTGATCGTCATGGACGACTCGCGCTCCATGGTCGAGTCGCTCAAGCGGCTGTCGTACTTCTACATGCATGAGTCCTGCGGTCAGTGCACGCCCTGCCGCGAAGGCACGGGCTGGCTGTGGCGCGTGGTGGACCGCATCCACAACGGCCAGGGCCGCGCCACCGACATGGACCTGCTGAATTCGGTGGCCGACAACATCCAGGGCCGCACCATCTGCGCACTCGGCGATGCGGCCGCCATGCCCGTGCGGGCCATGATCAAGCACTTCCGCCACGAGTTCGAGGCGCTGGTGCCGGGCTACGTGCCCAAGACGCCGGCCCAGGCCTGAGCGCGAACGAGAACACGACATGGTTGAAATCGAACTCGACGGCAAGAAGGTCGAAGTGGCCGAGGGCAGCATGGTGATGCATGCCGCCGACAAGGCCGGCACCTACATCCCGCATTTCTGCTACCACAAGAAGCTCAGCATCGCGGCGAACTGCCGCATGTGTCTGGTCGACATCGAGAAGGCGCCCAAGGCCATGCCGGCCTGCGCCACGCCGGTCACGCAGGGCATGATCGTCCGCACCCAGAGCGAGAAGGCGATCAAGGCGCAAAAGTCGGTGATGGAGTTCCTGCTCATCAATCACCCGCTCGACTGCCCGATCTGCGACCAGGGCGGCGAATGCCAGTTGCAGGACCTGGCCGTGGGCTATGGCGGCTCGTCCTCGCGCTACGAGGAAGAAAAGCGCGTGGTCTTCCACAAGGACGTCGGTCCGCTCATCAGCATGGAAGAGATGAGCCGCTGCATCCATTGCACCCGTTGCGTGCGCTTCGGCCAAGAAGTGGCCGGCATCATGGAACTGGGCATGGTCAACCGGGGCGAACACTCCGAGATCACCACCGTGGTGGGCGACACCGTCGATTCGGAGCTTTCGGGCAACATGATCGACATCTGCCCGGTCGGTGCGCTCACGAGCAAGCCCTTCCGCTACAGCGCCCGCACCTGGGAACTGAGCCGCCGCAAGTCGGTGAGCCCGCACGATTCGACCGGTGCCAACCTGATCGTGCAAGTCAAGAGCAACCAGGTGATGCGCGTGGTGCCGCTCGAGAACGAGGACGTCAACGAGTGCTGGATCGCCGATCGCGACCGCTTCTCGTACGAGGCGCTCAACGGCGACGATCGCCTGACCCAGCCCATGCTCAAGCAGGGCGGTCAATGGCAGGTGGTCGATTGGCAGACGGCGCTCGAGTACGTGGCCAACGGCCTGCGCCAGATCAAGGCGGACCATGGCGCCGCCTCCATCGGCGCGCTGGTCAGCCCGCACAGCACGGTGGAAGAACTCGCGCTCGCCACGGCCCTCATGCGCGGCTTAGGCAGCGAGAACATCGACCACCGCCTGCGCCACGCCGACTTCACGCGCAGCGCGGGCGTGCGCTGGCTCGGCACCTCGATCGCCTCGTTGTCGCAACTTCAGCGCGTGCTGGTGGTCGGCTCGAATCTGCGCAAGGACCATCCGCTGTTCGCGCAACGCATCCGCCAGGCAGCGCGCAAGGGCGCCGCGGTGCATGCCATCGCTAACCAGGCGCAACTCGCGTCCCGAGATGCCTGGGCCATGCCGCTCGCCAGCATGCAGACCGCCGAGGCGGCGGGCTGGGGCGACGCGCTGGCCGTTCTGGCAGCCGCAGTGGCCGCCGAGAAGGGCGTGTCCGCTCCTTCCCATGCGGAGCCGACGGATGCGGCACGGGCGACTGCCAAGTCGCTCATGGGCGGCGAGCGCAAGGCCATTCTTCTCGGCAATGCGGCCGCGCACGCCGCCGATGCCTCGCGTCTACTGGCCCTTGCGCAGTGGATCGGCGAGCAGACCGGCGCCTCGGTCGGTTATCTGACCGAAGCGGCCAACACGGTCGGTGCCCAATGGGTCGGCGCGCTGCCGGGCGCCCAGGGCCTCGACGCCGGCCGGATGCTGGCGGGCGGCCTCCAGGCCGTGCTCCTGCTCAACAACGAACCCGAGTTCGATTCGGCCGCAGGCGCGAAGGCCGCGCAGGGTTTGGACGGCGCACAGATGGTCGTGACCTTGAGCCCGTTCAAGGCCAACCTGGCCTTCAGCGATGTGCTGTTGCCCATTTCGCCCTTCAGCGAAACCCCGGGCACCTTCGTCAATGCCGAGGGCCGCATCCAGAGCTTCCATGCGGTGGTCAAGCCGCGCGGTGAAGCCCGTCCGGGATGGAAGGTGCTTCGCGTGCTCGGCAACCTACTCGGACTCACGGGCTTCGATTTCGAGACCTCGCAGGACGTGCTCGCGCACGTGCGCAGCGGCCTCGACGGCGTCGCGACGCATGTTCCCGCCGATCGGCTGAGCAATGCGCTGGTTGGGCCTGTCGACCTGGCAGCGCCGCCGGCGGCACCCGCCGCAGAGCCGGTCGCGGCCTCCATCTACCAGTTGGACGGTCTCGTGCGCCGGGCCCCCTCCCTGCAACTCACGGCCGACGGCCGCGGCAGCGCGCATGCCGTCCGCGGCGTCGCCTACTACCAGGCCATCGACGAGGTGACCGCATGATCGACACGATCTACGGTTTCGGACGCGGGCTGATCGATGCAGGTTGGTGGACCGGGGCCGGCTGGCCCGTGGTCTGGTCGCTGATCAAGATCGTGTGCGTGCTGCTGCCTCTGCTCGGTGCGGTCGCCTACCTGACGCTGTGGGAACGCAAGTTCCTCGGCTGGATCCAGGTGCGCCATGGTCCCAACCGCGTTGGTCCCATGGGGCTGCTGCAGCCGATCGCCGACGCGCTCAAGCTGCTGACCAAGGAGCTGATCAACCCGACGGCGGCCAACAAGGGTCTGTTCCGGCTCGGTCCGGTGATGGCGATCATGCCGGCGCTGGCGGCCTGGGTGGCCATCCCCTTCGGCCCCGATGCCGTGCTGGCCAACGTCAATGCAGGGCTGCTGCTGATCATGGCCATCACCTCGATCGAGGTGTACGGCGTGATCATCGCCGGCTGGGCTTCCAACTCGAAGTACGCCTTCCTGGGCGCGCTGCGTGCATCGGCCCAGATGGTGAGCTACGAGATTGCCATGGGCTTCTGCCTGGTGGTGGTCATCATGGTGTCGGGCAGCCTGCACCTCGGAGAGGTGGTCGCTGCGCAGGCCAAGGGCATGGGCGCCAACATGGGCCTGGGCTTCCTTTCGTGGAACTGGCTGCCGCTGCTGCCGATCTTCGTCGTCTACGTGATCTCGGGCGTGGCCGAAACCAACCGCCACCCCTTCGACGTGGTGGAGGGCGAGGCGGAAATCGTCGCCGGCCACATGGTCGAGTACTCCGGCATGGGCTTCGCGATCTTCTTCCTGGCCGAGTACGCCAGCATGTGGCTGATCTCGATCCTGGCCGCGCTGATGTTCCTGGGCGGCTGGCTCTCGCCCATCGGCTTCCTCGACTTCATCCCCGGATGGATCTGGCTGGGCCTGAAGACCTTCTTCGTGGTTTCGCTGTTCATCTGGATCCGGGGCACCTTCCCGCGCTTCCGCTACGACCAGATCATGCGGCTGGGCTGGAAGATCTTCATTCCTGTCACCCTCGTGTGGCTGCTGGTGGTCGGGGGCTGGATGCAGACGCCCTGGAACATCTGGAAATAAGCGGAGCGAACAAGATGACAGCCATCGCTGCCTCGTCCTTTTCGATCAAGGATTTCTTCAAGAGCTTCATGCTCGCCGAGCTCTTCAAGGGCATGGCCCTCACGGGCCGTTATGCGCTGCGCCGCAAGATCACGGTGCAGTTTCCCGAAGAGAAAACGCCTCTGTCGCCGCGCTTTCGTGGGCTGCATGCGCTGCGCCGTTACGAGAACGGCGAAGAGCGCTGCATCGCCTGCAAGCTCTGCGAGGCCGTGTGCCCCGCGGTCGCCATCACCATCGAATCGACGGTGCGTGACGATGGCTCGCGCCGCACCTCGCGCTACGACATCGATCTGACCAAGTGCATCTTCTGCGGCTTCTGCGAAGAGAGCTGCCCGGTCGACTCGATCGTCGAGACGCACATCCTCGAATACCACGGCGAGAAGCGTGGCGATCTCTACTTCACCAAGGACATGCTCCTGGCGGTGGGCGATCGCTACGAGAAGGAAATCGCCGCCAACAAGGCGGCAGACGCCAAGTACCGCTGATCCCGGCGCCCGAAAAGAACCATCCTCATGGACGTCAAGACCGGCTTCTTCTACCTGTTCTCGGTCGTGCTGCTCTTTGCAGCTTTCCGGGTCATCACCGCGCGCAACCCCGTGCATGCGGTGCTCTACCTCATGCTGGCCTTCTCGCAGGCCGCCGCCGTGTGGCTGCTGCTGAAGGCCGAATTCCTGGCCATCGCGCTGGTGCTGGTCTACCTCGGCGCCGTGATGGTGCTCTTCCTCTTCGTGGTGATGATGCTCGACCTGAACATCGACAGCCTTCGCCAGGGATTCTGGAAGCACTTCCCGCTGGCCGCGCTGATCGGCGTGGTCATCGCACTCGAGATGGCCTACGTGTTGATGGGTGGCTTCCGCCTGCAGGGCGCCGCGCCCGTCGAAATGGCGCAGGCCGCCGCCGCGCAGGGCTCGAACACCAAGGCGCTGGGCCTGTTGCTCTACAGCGAGTACGTCTATCCCGTACAGATCGCGGCGGTGATCCTCGTGGTCGCCATGATCGCCGCCATCGCGCTGACGCTGCGCCAGCGCAAGGACACGAAGTTCGTCAACGTGAAGGACCAGGTGCACGTGAAGGCCGCCGACCGCATGAGCGTGGTGAAGCTGGCCGCGACGCTGCCCCCACCGCCGCCGGCCGCGCCGGCCGCCGACGTCGAAGCGGAGAAGAAGGCATGACGCTGACCCTGGGCCACTACCTGTCGCTGGGCGCAATGCTGTTCGCGCTGTCGGTGATCGGCATCTTCCTGAACCGCAAGAACCTGATCGTGCTGCTGATGTGCATCGAACTGATGCTGCTCGCGGTCAATATGAACTTCGTCGCCTTTTCTCATTACCTGGGCGACATGCACGGGCAGATCTTCGTGTTCTTCATCCTGACCGTCGCGGCCGCCGAGTCGGCGATCGGGCTGGCGCTGCTCGTGCTGCTGTTCCGCAACAAGTCGAACATCAACGTCGACGAGCTCAACTCGCTCAAGGGATAACGACAACCACCATGAGCGCAACGCTATCTGCTTCCACCCTGCTGGCCGTGCCGCTCGCGCCCCTCGTGGGCTCGGCGCTGGCGGGCCTGTTCGGCACGAAATTCGGCGGCAACCATCTCGGCCGCAAGATCGTCCATTCGCTGACGATCCTGGGCGTGCTGATCGCCTTCGTCATCTCCGCCATGACCCTCAAGAGCGTCGTGGTGGACGGTGCCCGCTTCAACGCCACCCTCTACGAATGGATGGTCGTCGGCGGCCTGAAGATGGAAGTCGGCTTCCTGGTCGACGGCCTCACCGCCATGATGATGTGCGTCGTCACCTTCGTGTCGCTGATGGTCCACATCTACACCATCGGCTACATGGAAGAGGACGCGGGCTACAACCGCTTCTTCGCGTACATCTCGCTGTTCACCTTCTCGATGTTGATGCTCGTGATGAGCAACAACATGCTCCAGCTCTTCTTCGGCTGGGAGGCGGTGGGCCTGGTGTCGTACCTGCTGATCGGCTTCTGGTTCAACAAGCCGACCGCGATCTTCGCGAACATGAAGGCCTTCCTGGTCAACCGCGTGGGTGACTTCGGCTTCATCCTCGGCATCGGCCTGATCGCTGCCTACGCCGGCACGCTGAACTACACCGAAGCATTCGCCAAGGCCGACCAACTCGCCAAGATCGGCTTCCCCGGCACCGACTGGATGCTGATCACCGTGATCTGCATCTGCCTGTTCATCGGCGCCATGGGCAAGAGCGCGCAGTTCCCGCTGCATGTGTGGCTGCCCGATTCGATGGAGGGCCCGACCCCCATCTCGGCGCTGATCCACGCCGCCACCATGGTGACCGCGGGCATCTTCATGGTCAGCCGCATGTCGCCGCTGTTCGAGCTGAGCGACACCGCGCTGAGCTTCATCCTGGTGATTGGCGCCATCACCGCGCTCTTCATGGGCTTCCTGGGCATCATCCAGAACGATATCAAGCGCGTGGTGGCGTATTCCACGCTGTCGCAGTTGGGCTACATGACCGTCGCGCTGGGCGCCTCGGCCTACTCGGTCGCGGTGTTCCACCTGATGACGCACGCCTTCTTCAAGGCGCTGCTGTTCCTCGGTGCGGGCTCGGTCATCATCGGCATGCACCACAACCAGGACATCCGCTGGATGGGTGGTGTGCGCAAGTACATGCCGATCACCTGGATCACGTCGCTGGTGGGTTCGCTGGCGCTGATCGGCACGCCGCTGTTCTCGGGCTTCTATTCCAAGGACAGCATCATCGAGGCGGTGCACGAGAGCCACCTGTGGGGCTCGGGCTTCGCGTACTTCTCGGTGCTGGCCGGCGTGTTCATCACGGCGTTCTACTCGTTCCGCATGTACTTCCTCGTCTTCCATGGCAAGGAACGTTACGACCAGAACCCGGATGCGCACCACGACGACCACGCGCACGATGACCACCACGGCCATGGCCACGATGCCAAGCCGCACGAATCGCCGTGGGTGGTCTGGCTGCCGCTGGTGCTGCTGGCCATCCCTTCGGTGCTGATCGGCTACTTCACCATCCAGCCGATGCTCTACGGCGACTTCTTCAAGGACGCCATCTTCGTGGACGCGTCCAGGCATCACGCAATGAAGGAACTGGCCGAGGCCTTCCATGGCCCCATCGCCATGGCGCTGCACGGCCTGCAGGCGCCGCCGTTCTGGCTGGCTTTGGCCGGCGTGGCGATGTCCTGGTACATGTACATGGTCAACCCGGCGCTGCCGGCGGCCATCAAGCGCGCGTTCGGCCCGATCTACCGCCTGCTCGAGAACAAGTACTACATGGACTGGTTCAACGAGAACGTACTGGCGCGCGGCACGCGTGCGCTGGGTATGGGCTTGTGGAAGGGCGGCGACCAGGCCCTGATCGATGGCGCCGTGGTCAACGGCTCGTGGAAGCTGATCGGCCGGCTTGCGGGTGTGGTGCGCTGGTTCCAGTCGGGCTACATCTACCACTACGCCTTCGCGATGCTGCTGGGCATCTTCGTCCTGATGACGTACTTCGTCTGGTTCAACCGCTGATCCGCTGCGCTGGAGAACAAGAAAAATGGGTTTGTTGAGCCTTGCCATCTGGCTGCCGATCGTGGTGGGCGCCGTCCTGCTGCTGTTCGGCCGCGAGAACCAAGCGCGTGCTGTCCGCTGGGTCGCGCTGATCGGCGCGATCGCCAGCTTCCTCGTCACCCTTCCGCTGTACACGCGCTTCCAGGTCGGCAGCGCAGCGATGCAGTTCGTCGAGAAGGCGCCCTGGATCGAGCGCTTCCACATCAACTACCACGTCGGGGTGGACGGACTGTCGATGTGGTTCGTGCTGCTCACCGCTTTCATCACCGTGATCGTGGTGATCTCGGCCTGGGAGGTCATCACCGAGCGCGTCAACCAGTACATGGGCGCGTTCCTGATCCTGTCGGGCCTGATGATCGGCGTGTTCTCGGCCCTTGACGGGATGCTGTTCTACGTCTTCTTCGAGGCGACCCTGATCCCGATGTACCTGATCATCGGCATCTGGGGCGGCCCGAACAAGATCTACGCGGCCTTCAAGTTCTTCCTGTACACGCTGCTCGGCTCGCTGCTCATGCTGGTCGCGCTGATCTACCTGTACAACACCTCGGGCGGCAGCTTCGACATCCTGGCCTGGCACAAGCTGCCGCTGGGAGGCCATGCCCAGACCCTGCTGTTCTTCGCCTTCTTCGCCGCCTTTGCCGTGAAGGTGCCGATGTGGCCGGTCCACACCTGGCTGCCCGACGTCCACGTCGAGGCCCCGACGGGCGGTTCGGCCGTGCTGGCGGCCATCATGCTGAAGCTCGGTGCCTACGGCTTCCTGCGCTTCTCGATGCCGATCGCACCGGATGCCTCGCGTGAGTGGGCGTGGTTCATGATCGCGCTGTCCCTGGTTGCCGTGATCTACGTGGGCCTGGTCGCGCTGGTGCAGCAGGACATGAAGAAGCTGGTGGCGTACTCGTCGGTCGCCCACATGGGCTTCGTGACCCTCGGCTTCTTCATCTTCAACAGCCTGGGCGTGGCCGGCGGCATCGTGCAGATGATCTCGCACGGCTTCGTGTCCGGCGCCATGTTCCTGTGCATCGGCGTGCTGTACGACCGCGTGCACTCACGGCAGATTGCCGACTACGGCGGCGTGGTGAACACCATGCCCAAGTTCGCGGCCTTCGCGCTGCTGTTCGCGATGGCCAACTGCGGGTTGCCCGCCACGGCCGGCTTCGTGGGCGAGTGGATGGTGATCCTGGGCGCCGTGAAGGCCAACTTCTGGATCGGCCTCGGGGCGGCCACCGCGCTGATCTTCGGTGCCGCCTACACGCTGTGGATGTACAAGCGCGTGTACCTCGGCCCCGTCGGCAACAAGCATGTGGAAGAACTCACCGACATCAATGGACGCGAGTTCCTGATGCTGGCCCTGCTGGCGATCGCGGTGTTGTGGATGGGCCTGTTCCCGAAGCCCTTCACCGACGTGATGGACGCTTCTGTCACGGAATTGCTGCGCCACGTAGCCGCGTCCAAGCTTCCTTGAGTCCACGCTGAACAAGAGAACGAGATGATTGACAAACTCAGCTGGATCACGATCTACCCCGAGATCGTCCTGCTCGTGATGGCGTGCATCATCGCGCTGGTGGACCTGTCGACCACCGATGCGCGTCGCACCCGGACCTATGTGCTCACCCTGCTGACCCTCGCCGTGGTGGCCGTGCTTACCGGCATGCAGGCGAATGCCGGCCAGACCGTGTACGGCTTCGGCGGCATGGTGGTCAGCGACCCGATGGGCAATTGGCTCAAGTGCTTCGCCACCGTGGCACTGATGGTCACGCTCGTGTATGGCCGGCCCTATGCGGCCGACCGCCAGATGCTGCGCGGCGGCGAGATGTTCACCATCAGCATGTTCTCGCTGCTGGGCATGTTCGTCATGATCTCGGGCAGCAACTTCCTGCTGATCTACCTGGGCCTGGAACTGCTCACGCTCTCGAGCTACGCGCTCGTCGCCCTGCGGCGCGACAACGCCGTGGCCAGCGAAGCGGCCATGAAGTACTTCGTGCTCGGCGCCATGGCCAGCGGCTTCCTGCTCTACGGCCTGTCGATGATGTACGGCGCCACGGGCTCGCTCGACGTGAACGAGGTCTTCAAGGCGATCGCCAGCCGCCAGGTCAACCACCAGGTGCTGGTCTTCGGCCTCGTCTTCATCGTCGCCGGCCTGGCCTTCAAGCTGGGCGCCGCACCGTTCCACATGTGGGTGCCCGACGTGTACCAGGGCGCCCCCACGGCCATCACGCTGCTCATCGGCGCGGCACCCGAGCTGGCGGCCTTCGCGATCGTGATCCGCCTGCTGGTCGAGGGGCTGCTGCCGCTGGCCATCGACTGGCAGCAGATGCTGGCGCTGCTGGCCATTGCGTCGCTGCTCGTGGGCAACCTGGCGGCCATCGCGCAGACCAACCTCAAGCGCATGCTGGCCTACTCGACCATCGCGCAGATGGGCTTCATGCTGCTGGGCCTGGTGGCGGGCGTGGTGAACGGCAACACCTACAACGCGCAGTACGCGTACAGCGCGTCGATGTTCTACATCGTCACCTACGTCCTGACCACACTGGCCAGCTTCGGCATCATCCTGCTGCTGGCGCGCGAGGGCTTCGAGAGCGAGGAGATCTCCGACCTCGCCGGCCTGAACCAGCGCAGCCCGCTGTACGCCGGCGTGATGGCGATCGCGATGTTCTCGCTGGCCGGCATCCCGCCGCTGGTGGGCTTCTACGCCAAGCTGGCCGTGCTGCAGGCGCTGATCGCTTCGGGCCAGGCGCTGTACATCGGGCTGGCGGTGTTCGCGGTGGTCATGTCGCTGGTCGGTGCGTTCTACTACCTGCGCGTGGTCAAGGTCATGTACTTCGATGCGCCCCTCACGGCCACCACGGTGTCGGCGCCGCGCGACGTGCGGACGGTGCTGACCCTCAACGGCGCGCTGATCCTGATCCTGGGCATCCTGCCCGGCGGGCTGATGACGCTGTGCGCGCAGGCCATCGTGGCCACGCTGGCCAACTGAGCCAGCGAGCCGCATGGGTGGGCTGTCGCAAAGCGCCTCGGTCTGGCTGGTGCTGCTGGTTGCGGTGCTGGCGGCCAACCTGCCTTTCCTGACCGAGCGCCTGCTCGGCGTCGTGCCGGTTCCGGGTGGGCAGAAGTCGCTGGCCTGGCGGTTGGCGGAGCTCGCCGTTCTGTACGGTCTCACCGGCGCCGTCGGCCTGCTGTTCGAGCGGCGCCTCGGCCAGATCGCGCCGCAGGGCTGGGAGTTCTACGCCGTGACGGGCGCGCTCTTCCTGGTGTTGGCCTTTCCCGGCTTCACCTGGCGCTACCTCGTCAAGCATCGCGCAGCCGCCTGACCGGCGCTCCGACACCATCCCCTCTCGAGATCCATCATGAGCGACACCCATCTCAAGGAAGAGCGCGTCAGCTCGCAGGAGCTGTTCAAGGGCAACTTCCTCGAGGCGCGCCGCGACACCATCCGCCTGCCCGACGGCAAGACGGCGACGCGCGAGTACGTCGTGCACCCGGGTGCCGTCGTGGTGATTCCGCTGCTGGACGATGGGCGCGTCGTGCTGGAGCGCCAGTACCGCTACCCGGTCGGTCAGGTGATGGTGGAGTTCCCGGCCGGCAAGCTCGACGCCGGCGAAGACCCCTTCGTCTGCGGGCGGCGCGAACTGATCGAGGAAACCGGCTACCGCGCCCGTGAATGGGCACGTGCGGGCGCGATGCACCTCGCCGTGGCCTACTCGACCGAGATCATCCACATCTACTTCGCGCGCGGCCTCACGGCGGGCGAGCGGCAGCTCGACCACGGCGAGTTCCTCGACGTGTTCGCCGCCACGCCGGAAGAGTTGCTCGGCTGGTGCCGCGATGGCACGGTCACCGACGCGAAAACGCTGACCTGCACCGTCTGGCTGCAGAACGTCCTGTCGGGCGCATGGACGCTCGACTGGTCGGCGGGCGAGGGCGCGACCGGCGCCGCCGGATAATCGCGACCATGAAAGTCCTCAACCTGCGTTGCGAGCACAGCCACACCTTCGAGGGTTGGTTCGCTTCGGCCGAGGACTTCGAGTCGCAGTGCGCACGCGGGCTCGTCGAGTGCCCGATGTGCGGCAGCACCGCCATCACCAAGGGCCTGAGTGCCCCGCGGCTGAACCTCGGCGCGACCCGCGAGCCCGAGGCGCCCAAGACGGTGCCCGCGGCCGACACCCCCGAGGCCCGCTGGATGCGCGCCGTTCGCGAGGTGCTGGCGCGCACCGAGGACGTCGGCGACCGCTTCGTCGACGAAGCGCGCCGCATGCACTACGGCGAGACCGAGGAGCGCGGGATCCGCGGCCAGGCGAGTCCCGAGCAGGCCGAAGCCTTGCTGGACGAAGGCATCGCCGTCATGCCGCTGCTCGTTCCTCCGGGCGCCAAGGGCACGCTGCAGTAGGCTTGCCGATGGGGCGGCGCCAGATCGTCACGTTCGTGACGAATTCGGCCGCAACGCCCGTCCGGCGGGCGCTGCAGCCCGATTGCACTTTCGTTTTTCAGGCCACGAACTGCAGCGCCGCGAGCTGCGCGTAGACGCCGCCCAGCGCCACCAGCTCGGCATGCGTGCCCTGCTCCACGATCGCGCCGTGGTCCAGCACGACGATGCGGTCGGCCTTCTGCACCGTGGCCAGGCGGTGGGCGATGACCACGGTCGTGCGGTCCTGCATCGCCGATTCGAGCGCCGCCTGCACCATGCGTTCGCTCTCCGCGTCGAGGGCGCTGGTGGCTTCGTCGAGCAGCAGCAGCGGCGGGTTCTTCAGCATGGCACGGGCGATGGCGATGCGTTGACGCTGGCCGCCCGACAGCCGCACGCCCCGTTCGCCGAGGAAGGTGTCGAAGCCTTCGGGCAGCGCGTCGATGAAGGCCTCGGCATGCGCCGCGCGGGCCGCGGCGCGCACCTCGTCGTCACTGGCGCCGGGGCGGCCGTAGCGGATGTTCTCCAGCGCGCTGGTCGAGAAGATGACGGCGTCCTGCGGCACCAGGCCGATGCGCTGGCGCAGGTCGTCCAGGGCCAGCGTGGCCAGCGGTTGGCCATCGAGCAGGATGCGGCCGGACTGCGCGTCGTAGAAGCGCAGCAGCAACTGGAACACCGTGCTCTTGCCGGCCCCGCTGGCACCCACCAGCGCGACGGTTTCGCCCGGTGCGATCGCCAGGTCGAAATGGCGTAGCGCCGGGATGCCGGGCCGGGAGGGGTAATGAAAGTCGACCGCCTCGAATCGCACCGCGCTGCCGCCCTGTGGCACCGCGGCGACCGCCGGCTGGCGGGGCGAGGCAATGACCGGGCGCGCGTGCAGCAGTTCCATCAGCCGCTCGGTGGCGCCGGCCGCCCGCAGCAACTCGCCATACACCTCGCCGAGCACCGCCGAGGCGCTGGCCAGGATGATCACGTAGACCACGGTCTGGCCCAGGTGGCCGGCCGTGATCTCGCCGCGCATCACGGCCTGCGTGCCGGCATACAGGCCCCAGAGCAGGGCCGCCGAGGTGGCGATGATGATGAAGGCCACCAGCACCGCGCGTGCCTTGGTGCGACGCACCGCGGTACGGAAGGCGTCTTGCGTCGAGGCCGCGAAGCGCTCCGACTCACGGGCCTCGGCCGTGTAGCTCTGCACCACCGGGATCGCGTTCAGCACCTCGCCGGCGATCGCGCTGGCATCGGCCACCCGGTCCTGGCTGGCGCGCGACAGGCGACGGACCCGACGCCCGAAGAGCATGCTCGGCACGACGACGAGCACCAGCACCAGACCCACCTGCGCCATCACGTAGGGGTTGGTCCACACCAGCATCACCAGCGCGCCCAGGCCCATCACCGCGTTGCGCAGCCCCATGCTGAGCGAGGAGCCCACCACCGTTTGCACCAGGGTGGTGTCGGCGGTCAGGCGCGAAAGCACCTCGCCGGTCTGCGTGGTTTCGAAGAACTGCGGACTCTGGCGCAGCACGTGGCGGTAGACCGCGTTGCGCAGGTCGGCCGTGATGCGCTCGCCCAGCCAGCTCACCGTGTAGAAGCGCGCCGCAGAGAACACGCCCAGCGCGATGGCGACAAGAAACAGCTCGAAGAAGTGGTTGCGCAGCGCCAGCGCCTGCGCGCCGCGGTCGGACGGCACCAGGCCCCCATCGATCAGCCCACGCAGCGCCAGCGGGAAGAGCAGGGTGGTCACGGCGGCCATGACGAGGAAGAGGGCGGCCAGGCCGATCTGCAGGCGGTACGGCCGCAGGAAGGGGCGCAGGCCCGAAAGCGCGCGCGGCGATGCCTTGGCCGGCGCGGGGGAGAGATCGCCCGTGGCGGGCAGGGAGGCAGCCATGGTCCGATTCTAGCCAACCGTTGCCGTCACAAAGTCAGCCTTGACAATTACTGTCATGGCAATTAATATTCACGCCATGCCCCAGGACACCCCCTCTGCCGATCCCTCGATCGGCCAGCCCTTCTACCGGCCCGACGACTACTCGGCCGACGAAAGCATCGGGCTGATGATGCGGCGCATCATCACGGCCGTGGGGCAGGCCGTGGAGGCCGAACTGGTCGAACCGGGCGGTCCCACCTACCCGCAGTGGATTCCGCTGCACAAGCTGCACATGCACACCGGCCCTTCGACCACGGTGGCCGAACTGGCCCGCGTGTGCGAACTCGATACCGGCGCCATGACGCGCCTGCTCGACCGCCTCGAGGCCAAGGGCCTGGTGCGCCGCGTGCGCTCCGTCGCCGACCGCCGCGTGGTGCACATCGAACTCACCGACGAGGGCGCCGAGCACGCCAAGCGCGTGCCCCATGTGCTGTGCCGGGTCCAGAACGAATTCCTCGCCGGCTTCGACGAAGCCGAGTGGAAACAGCTGAAGGCGTACCTGCGCCGCATCCTCAACAACTCCGTCGACGCCTCGGCCCGTGCCGCGGCGCGCAAAGAAAAAGATGACAGCGCTTCTTCCTGATCTTCCCGTGGCACGGCGTGGTGCCGTGGTCCTCGCTGCGGCCGCGCTGGCTGCGGCACTGGCGGGCTGCGCCGACATGGCCGGCATCGGCTCGCAGGCGCAGATGCGCGACGCGGCCGCCGTCGGCCTGCCCGCGGCCGATGCCACCGCGGGCACGGCATCGGCCGTCGACAGCCAGTGGTGGCGCGGCTTCGGCGATGCCCAGCTCGACGGCCTGATCGACACCGCCCTGCAGGGCAACCCCAACCTCGCCGTTGCAGCGGCCCGCCTGGCCAAGGCCGAGGCCACGATCCGCACCGCCCGCTCCGCCGACCTGCCCCAGATCAAGGGCGAGCTCGACCTCAACCGCTCGCTGTACTCCGAGAACTACATCTACCCCTCGCCGCTCGGCGGCTCGATCCAGAACAGCGGCCTGCTGCAGATCGGCGGGAGTTGGGAGCTCGACTTCTTCGGCAAGAACCGCGCTGCCATCGAGGCGGCGGTGGGCAATGCCCGGGCGGCGCAGGCCGACGCCGAAGCCGCGCGCGTGCTGCTCGCCAGCAACGTGGCGCGCGGCTATGTGCAGTGGGCGCGCCTGGAGGCCCAACTCGCCGTGGCCAAGCGCACGCTGGCCCAGCGCGACGAAACGCTGCGCCTGGTGCGCGACCGCGTCTCGGCCGGCCTCGATACACGTCTGGAATTGCGTCAGAGCGAGGGCGGGCTGCCCGAAGCGCGCCAGCAGATCGAGGCGCTGAACGAGCAGATCGGCATCGCCAAGCATGCGCTTGACGCGTTGGTTGCCAAGCCGAATGTGGCCGAAACGCTCACCCCGCCTGCGCTGGCAGCTATGAAAAACATAGCAATACAGCCCGTGCTGCCGGCCGACCTGCTGGGTCGCCGTGCCGACATCGCGGCCGCCCGCTGGCGCGCCGAGGCGGCGACCAGCGACGTCGACTACGCCCGCAAGCAGTTCTACCCCAACGTGAACCTCACGGCCTTCGTGGGCGTGCAGTCGCTGGGCTTCGGCACCCTGCTGAAGTCGGGCAGCGAGCAGTGGGGCGTGGGTCCGGCGATCACTCTGCCGATCTTCCAGGGCGGCCGCCTGCGTGCCAACCTGCGCGGCAAGGCGGCCGACCGCGATGCGGCCGTGGAGAGCTACAACGCCGCCGTGATCGACGCCGTGCGCGACGTGGCCGACCAGGTCACCAGCATCCAGTCCGTGGCGCGCCAGCAGGCCCAGCAGCGCGAAGCGCAGGCCGCTGCCGAAGGCGCCTACGACATCGCCGTGCAGCGCTACGGCGCGGGGCTGGGCAACTACCTCAACGTGCTCACCGCCGAAACCACCGTGCTGGCCCAGCGTCGGCAGGCCGTCGACCTGGCCGCGCGCGCGCTCGACACGCAGGTCGCCCTGGCGCGCGCCCTGGGCGGCGGCTGGCAGCCTGCCGCCGAACAGGCCACGGCCTCCGCCGCAACGCCCGCGGCGGCCCACTGAGCGCACCCGCCGCCGACCTCATCGTCTCTTCAAGAATCCTTCCAACACCATGAGCGAGAACACCACCCCCAACGCCCCAGCAGCCGCAGCCGCAGCGCCGGCCGAAGCACCCGCCGGCAACGGCAAGCGCCGCCGCGCACTCACGGCCCTGGCGGCCGTCGTCATCGTCGTCGGCGGCGGCTGGGGCCTGTACGAGTGGCTGGTCGCCAGCCACTACGAAGACACCGACAACGCCTACGTGCAGGGCAACGTGATCCAGATCACTCCGCAGATCGGCGGCACCGTGATGGCCATCGACGCCGACGACACCGACTTCGTCAAGGCCGGCCAGCCGCTGGTGCAGCTCGACCCGGCCGACGCGAAGGTCGCGCTCGAGCAGGCCGAGGCTGCGCTCGGCCAGGCGGTGCGCCAGGTGCGCACGCTGTATGCCAACAACGGCTCGCTGGCCGCCCAGGTGGCGCTGCGCCAGGCTGACGTCGTGAAGGCGCAGAGCGACATCGCCCGCGCGCAGGACGACCTCAAGCGCCGTCAGGCGCTGTCGGGCAACGGCGCCGTGTCGAAGGAAGAACTCAACCATTCCGAAACCACGCTGGCCAATGCGAAGAGTGCTCTGGCGGCCGCGCAGGCGGGCGTCGCGGCCGCGCGCGAGAACCTCGCCAGCAACCGTTCGCTGACCGACGGAACCAACGTCGAGGACCACCCCAGCGTGCTGGCCGCGGCCGCCAAGGTGCGCGAGGCCTATCTCGCCACGCAGCGCGTCGCCATGCCGGCGCCGGTGGACGGCTACGTCGCCAAGCGCACCGTGCAACTGGGCCAGCGCGTGAGCCCCGGCACGCCGATGATGTCGATCGTGCCGCTCAACCAGCTGTGGGTCGATGCGAACTTCAAGGAACCGCAACTGCGCAACATCCGCATCGGCCAGGGCGTGAAGCTCACCGCCGACCTGTACGGCAAGAAGGTCGAGTACGACGGGAAGGTGGCCGGCCTGGGTGTGGGAACCGGTGCCGCCTTCGCGCTGCTGCCGGCGCAGAACGCCACCGGCAACTGGATCAAGGTCGTGCAGCGTGTGCCGGTACGCATCGCGCTCGAGCCCTCGCAGCTCAAGGCCAATCCGCTGCGCGTCGGCCTGTCGATGGATGTCGAGATCGACGTGCGTAACCAAGATGGCCAGATGCTGGCCGAGGCGCCGCGCACCAACGCGCTGGCGCAGACCGAGGTCTACAGCACGCTCGACAAGGGCGCCGAAGCCGAGGTACGCCGCATCATCGCCGCCAACCTCGGGCGTGAGCCGGCGGCAGCGCCCGCCGCGCACCGCCCGGGCTCGGCCGCGCCCACGGCCGGCGACGCCGCGCACGTGGCGCTGCAGAACAAGCCGATCTGATCCCGCCGCGCGCCATCGATCCGTATGTCGACCGCACAAGCCGCCTACGTGCCGCCGCCGCCCCTCGAAGGGGCGGCGCGCGTCTGGGGCACCATCGCGCTGTCGGCCGCGACCTTCATGAACGTGCTCGACTCGTCGATCGCGAACGTGTCGCTGCCTGCCATCTCGGGTGACCTGGGCGTGAGCCCGACGCAGGGCACCTGGGTCATCACCAGCTTCGGCGTGGCCAACGCCATCGCCGTGCCGCTCACCGGCTTCATGACACAGCGCTTCGGACAGGTGCGCCTGTTCATGGCCAGCGTCATCCTGTTCATGATCAGCTCGTGGCTATGCGGCCTGGCGCCCAACATGACGACGCTGATCGCCTTCCGCGCGCTGCAGGGCTTCGTCGCCGGCCCGATGATCCCGCTGTCGCAGACGCTGCTGCTGTCGAGCTATCCAAGGGCCAAGGCCGGGCTGGCGATGGCCATGTGGTCGATGACCACGCTGGTCGCGCCGGTGATGGGGCCGCTCCTGGGCGGCTGGATCACCGACAACATCTCCTGGCCGTGGATCTTCTACATCAACATCCCCGTGGGCCTGATGGCCGCGGGCATCACCTGGGCCATCTACAAGGACCGCGAGAGCGTCACCCGCAAGGTGCCCATCGACGCCATCGGCCTGGCGCTGCTGGTGCTGTGGGTGGGCGCGCTGCAGCTGATGCTCGACAAGGGCAAGGAGCTCGACTGGTTCCACTCCGTGCAGATCGTGGTGCTGGCGGTGCTCGCGGTGGTCGGCTTCGCCTTCTTCCTCGTCTGGGAGTTGACCGAGAAGCACCCGGTGGTCGACCTGTCGCTCTTCAAGCGGCGCAACTTCTGGTCGGGCGCGCTGGCCACCGCCGTGGGCTACGGCCTCTTCTTCGGCAACGTGGTCATCCTGCCGCTGTGGCTGCAGCAGTACATGGGCTACACCGCCACGCAGGCCGGCATGGTGCTGGCGCCGGTGGGGCTGCTGGCCATCGTGCTGTCGCCGATCGTCGGGCTGACGGTGGGAAAGGTCGATCCGCGGCGCTATGCGACGGTCTCGTTCCTGGTGTTCGCGCTCATCCTCTGGATGCGCTCGCGCTTCAACACGCAGGCCGACTTCGCCACGATCATGATCCCGACCCTGATCCAGGGCATCGCGATGGCCTTCTTCTTCATCCCGCTGGTCACGATCACCCTGTCGGGCCTGACGCCGGACCGCATCCCGGCGGCCTCGGGGCTGTCGAACTTCGCGCGCATCACGGCTGGGGCGATGGGCACGTCGATCGCCACCACGCTGTGGGAGAACCGCGCCACTCTGCACCACGCGCAGCTCGCCGAGGCCATCAACCAGGGCAGCACCGCCGCCACGGGTGCCATCGGTGCGCTGGGCGGCGCGGGTTTCAGCCCGGAGCAGGTGCTGGCGCAGATCAACCGCCTGGTCGACCAGCAGGCCTTCATGCTGGCGACTGCCGACCTGTTCTACGGCTCGGCGGTGCTCTTCTTGCTGCTGATCCCGGTGATCTGGCTGTCTAAGCCGGCGCGCGGTGGCGGGTCGTCGGACGCGGCGGCCGGCGCGCATTGATTCAGTTGCGACTCATGTGAAAAGGGGGGCCGGCCGGTCCCCCTTTTTTTTTCCGTTGGGTCGACGCCCATGCACGAAAGCCGTGCATTGCACCGCAGCATCCGCATTTGCCCCAGTACGCAATTGCAGGGGCGCCGCCAACAATCGTCCCCGCTTCGCCACCCGGCCGGCCCCAACGCAACGCACCTCTCTTCGCACCTGCATGAACGAAATTTCCTTCCAGCCACGAGGTGGCGTCGGGCGATGAGCGACATCATTCTCGAAACGCGCGAGCTCACCAAGGAATTCAAGGGATTCACCGCGGTCAGCAAGGTCGACCTGAAAGTCGCGCGGGGATCCATCCATGCGCTGATCGGCCCCAACGGCGCGGGCAAGACCACCTGCTTCAACCTGCTCACGAAGTTCCTGGAGCCCACTTCGGGTCAGATCCTCTTCAACGGCCGCGACATCACCGGCGAGCGACCGGCGCAGATCGCACGGCGCGGCATCATCCGCTCCTTCCAGATCTCGGCCGTTTTCCCGCACCTGACGGTGCTGGAGAACGTGCGCCTGGGCCTGCAGCGCGCGCTAGGGACGAGCTACCACTTCTGGAAAAGCGAGAAATCGCTGCTGCCGTTGAACGCCCGGGCGCGTGAGCTCCTGGCGCAGGTCGGGCTGGAGGACGTGGCCGACGAGGAAACCGTGAACCTGCCTTACGGCCGCAAGCGCGCGCTCGAGATCGCCACCACGCTGGCCATGGAGCCCGAGCTGATGCTGCTCGACGAACCGACGCAGGGCATGGGCCACGAGGACGTGCACCGCGTGGCAGAGCTCATCAAGCGCGTGTCGGCCGGGCGAACCATCCTCATGGTCGAACACAACATGAGCGTGGTGTCGACCATCGCCGACACCATCACGGTGCTGCAGCGTGGCGCCGTGCTGGCGGAAGGGCCATACGGGGTCGTGTCGAAGAACCCCCAGGTCATGGAAGCCTACATGGGCACGACCGACGGCCAGTTGCAAGGGGCGCATTGATGATGATCCCCACGCTCCCCACTTCGTGTGGTTCGCTGCCCCCCGAGGGGGCGCACGCCTCCCTTGGGGCGGCCCGGCGGGAGGCGCATTGATGTCGACCCCCGCACTCGAAATCAAGGGCCTGCAGGCCTGGTACGGCGAATCGCACGTGCTGCATGGCGTCGACATGGTCGTGCAGCCGGGCGAGGTGGTCACGCTGCTCGGCCGCAACGGCGCCGGTCGCACGACCACCCTGCGCGCCGTCATGGGCCTGACCGGAACGCGCAAGGGCAGCATCCGCGTCAACGGTCACGAGACCATCGGCCTGCCCACGCACCGCATCGCGCACTTCGGCATCGGCTACTGCCCCGAGGAGCGCGGCATCTTCGCGAGCCTCTCGGCCGAGGAGAACCTGATGTTGCCGCCGCCGCTCAAGGGCAGCGACGCGGGCATGTCGGTCGACGAGATCTATGCCATGTTCCCCAATCTGGCGGAGCGACGGCACAGCCAGGGCACGCGGCTGTCGGGCGGGGAGCAGCAGATGCTGGCCGTGGCGCGCATCCTGCGCACCGGCGCGCGGCTGCTGCTGCTCGACGAGATTTCCGAAGGCCTGGCGCCCGTCATCGTGCAGGCCCTGGCCCGCATGATCACCATGCTGCGTGCCAAGGGCTACACGGTGGTGATGGTGGAGCAGAACTTCCGCTTCGCCGCGCCGCTGGCCGACCGCTTCTACGTGATGGAGCACGGGCGCATCGTCGAAAGCTTCGGCGCCTCGGAACTGCAGTCCAAGATGCCGGTGCTCAACGAGCTGCTCGGCGTTTGAATCTTTCCATTTCTTCCAAGGAGACTCCGTGATGACAACCAAGCATTTCACCGCGATCGCACTGGCCATCGGCGCACTGGCAATCGCCACGGGCGCCCAGGCACAGGAGAAGGTCAAGATCGGCCTGATCACCGACATGTCCAGCCTTGACGCGGACATCGAGGGGAAAAACGGTGCACTGGCAATCCAGATGGCCATCGACGACTTTGGCGGCAAGGTGCTGGGCCAGCCCATCGAACTGATGTCGGCCGACCACCAGAACAAGGCCGACATCGCCGCCTCGAAAGCGCGCGAATGGGTCGACACGCAGGGCCTGACGATGATCTTCGGCGGCACCAACTCAGGCACCGCGCTCGCCATGGCCAAGGTGGCCGAGGAAAAGAAGCGCGTGTACTTCAACAACGGTGCCGGTACTTCGGCACTGACCAACGAGGCCTGCACGCCCTATACGGTGCACTACGCCTACGACACGGTGGCCCTGGCCAAGGGCACCGGCGGTGCGGTGGTCGATCGCGGCGGCAAGAGCTGGTTCTTCCTGACGGCCGACTACGCCTTCGGCCAGGCACTCGAGGCCGACACCACGGCCGTCATCAAGGCCAAGGGCGGCACAGTGGTGGGCAGCGTCAAGCACCCGCTCAACGCCTCCGACTTCTCGTCCTTCCTGCTGCAGGCGCAGAACTCCAAGGCGCAGATCCTCGCGCTGGCCAACGCCGGCGGCGACACCATCAACGCCATCAAGGCCGCCAAGGAGTTCGGCATCGACAAGACGATGAAGACCGCCGGGCTGCTGGTGTTCCTGTCCGACATCCACAGCCTGGGCCTGAAGAACACGGCAGGCCTGCTCCACACCACGAGCTGGTACTGGGACCTGAACGACGCGAGCCGCAAGTTCGCCAACCGCTTCTTCGAGAAGACCAAGCGCATGCCGACCGACATCCAGGCCGCCGACTACTCGGCCACCATGACCTACCTCAAGGCCGTGCAGGCCGCCAAGACCACCGATGCCGACAAGGTCATGGCGCAACTCAAGAGCATGAAGATCGATGATTTCTACGGCAAGGGCACCATCCGCGCTGACGGCAGCTTCATCCACGACATGTACCTGGTCGAGGCCAAGGACCCCAAGGAATCGAAGAAGCCCTGGGACTACCTGAAGGTGCTGAGCACAATGCCCGGCGAGCAGGTGTTCACGGCCAAGGCCGATACCAAATGCAAGCTCTGGAAGTGAGATGAGCCCGGACTGCCGGCTCCGCTTTCGCAGGATGACCGGCAGTCCGAGGCATTGTCCGTTGCGCCATGTGTGGATCCGCCCGCAGCCGCGGCGATGCCATGTGCACCGATGAATTCGTCGTGCGCAAGCCCTCCCAATCTGGTTCACATTTCCCATGAACATTTCAATGCCCGCGCTGCTGAGCCAGCTTCTGCTGGGGCTGGTCAACGGATCTTTCTACGCGATCCTCAGCCTTGGCCTCGCGGTCATCTTCGGCCTGCTCAACGTCATCAACTTCGCGCACGGCGCCCTCTTCATGATGGGCGCGGTGTTGACGTGGATGGCCATGAACTATTTCGAGGTCAACTACTGGGTCATGCTGATCGCGGCGCCGGTCATCGTCGGCCTTTTCGGCGTACTCATCGAGCGGCTGCTGCTGCGCTGGATCTACAAGCTCGACCACCTCTACGGCCTGCTGTTGACGCTCGGGTTGACGCTGCTGATCGAAGGCGCGTTTCGTTCGGTCTACGGCGTTTCCGGCCTGTCGTATGACGCGCCCGAGCAGCTGTCGGGCGCGACCAACCTGGGCTTCATGATCCTGCCCAACTACCGCGCCTGGGTCGTGGTGGCCTCGCTGGTGGTGTGCTTCGCCACGTGGTTCGTGATCGAGAAGACCCGCATCGGCGCGTACCTGCGCGCCGGCACCGAGAACCCGCGCCTGGTCGAGGCCTTCGGCGTGAACGTGCCGCTGATGATCACGTTGACCTACGGCTTCGGCGTGGCGCTCGCGGCCTTCGCCGGCGTGCTGGCCGCGCCGGTGATCCAGGTGTCGCCGCTGATGGGGCAGAACCTCATCATCGTCGTCTTCGCCGTGGTGGTGATCGGTGGCATGGGCTCGATCATGGGCGCCATCGTCACCGGCCTCGGGCTGGGTGTGATCGAGGGCTTTACCAAGGTCTTCTATCCCGAAGCCTCGTCCACCGTCGTGTTCGTGATCATGGTGATCGTGCTGCTGATCCGTCCTGCCGGCCTGTTCGGCAAAGAAAAGTGAGAAGGGCGGCACCTGATGAACAACAGATCCCTCCTCGGCTACGGCCTCCTGCTCGTTGCGCTGATCGCGGCGCCCTTCATGGGCGCCTACCCGGTCTTCGTGATGAAGCTGATGTGCTTCGCGCTCTTCGCGTCGGCCTTCAACCTCCTGCTCGGCTTCACCGGGCTGCTGTCCTTCGGCCACGCCGCGTTCCTGGGCTTCTCGGCCTACATCGCTGGCTACTGCCTGCGCGACCTGGGCCTCACGCCCGAGCTCGGCCTGATCGCCGGGACGCTCACCGGCGCCTTGCTCGGCTGGGTTTTCGGCCTGTTGGCGATCCGGCGCCAGGGCATCTACTTCGCGATGATCACGCTGGCGCTGGCGCAGATGGTGTTCTTCTTCTGCCTGCAGGCAAAGTTCACCGGTGGCGAGGACGGCCTTCAGGGCGTGCCGCGCGGCAAGCTCTTCGGCGTGCTCGACCTCTCCAGCGACATGACCATGTACTACGTCACGCTCGTGGTCGTGGTGGCTGCCTTCCTGCTCATCGTGCGCACCATCCACTCGCCCTTTGGCCAGGTGCTCAAGGGCATCAAGGAGAACGAGCCGCGTGCGCTGTCGCTGGGCTATGACGTCAGCCGCTTCAAGCTGCTGGCTTTCGTGATCTCGGCCGCACTCTCGGGCCTGGCCGGTTCGCTCAAGACCCTGGTGCTGGGCTTCGCCACGCTGACCGACGTGCACTGGTCGTCGTCGGGCTCGGTGATCCTCATGACGCTGCTGGGCGGGCTGGGCACGCTGTCGGGCCCGATCGTCGGCGCGGCGGTGGTGGTCGTGCTGGAGAACAAGATCGGCGACCTGGGCACCGCGCTGGCGCACCTCACCGGCGTCGACTGGTTCAACACCCTGGGCGAGTCGGTCACCATGGTCACCGGCCTGATCTTCGTGGTCTGCGTGCTGGCCTTCCGGCGCGGCATCATGGGCGAGGTCATCGCGCTGCTGGGGCGTCGCCGCAAGGGCGGCTGACGAGCGCCGTGTTCGCGGCGCAGGCGCTCGTTTCCTTGATCCGAATCGGGCTGCAGCGCCCGCCCCGCTTGCGCGAGCAGCTATCGATTTGGTAGCAAATCGGTGGTGGGCCGGCGAGCCCTCAAAGCCGCAACGCTGCCACGTAGCCCGTCATCTCCAGGTAGCCGTTCCCGACGGTGCGTCCCTGCGCATCGCGCAGCGCGCTCAGGCCCTCCCAGTAGATCGCACCGGTGGAGCCGCGGCTGTCCAGTTCCTGGTCGTCGAGCAGCGACGCTACCTCGAAACGGCCCGCCGGCGTGTCGACCGTCCACTGCACCGGGTAACGCCCGGCCGAGCGCGGACTGGTCCACACGCGGCCGGGCGTGAAGCGCACGTCCTGCGGCCCGAAGGTCTGCACGGCGCCGCCCGGCGCGCGCCACGAGCCACCGGCCCACAGCGTCGAGCCGTCGCCCCGTCGCAGCCGGAAGGCGGTGAGCGCACTGCTGTCGTCGAGGTTCATGCCGATCCAGTCCCAGCCCACGGCCTCGGGGTGCATCAGCGCCTCGCTCCATTCGTGATCCAGCCAGGCACGGCCGGTCACCTCGAGCGGAGCCTGCCCCTGCAGCGCGATGCGGCCCTGCACGGCCAGTTGCGGCTCGCTGTAGTAGTAGCTGGCCTGCGACGCATCCGGCCCTTTGCGTGACAGGCCGGCGCTCCCCTGCAGCAGCAGCGGCTGCGTGGGCGCGAAGCGCAGCGACAGGCCGAAGCCCTCGGCGCCGGCATCGGCCGCCACCTCGGCCTGGTAGCGGCCGCTGGCGGCATCGCGCACCAGCGACCAGTCCTGCAGCCGCACGTCGGTGTCGGCTTCGGAGGCGCTCGCGATGCCGAAGCCGGCGCGCGCGATCCGCTGCTCGTGACGCAGCCGGCGCCCTTGCAGGTCCGTCACCGCCGCGTGCGCGAACAGCAGCTGCTTCGCCGCGAAGGCCGAGCGCATCGGCTGCGCCGCATCCACGCGCGAGCGGAAGAAGGTGACCTGAAAGCCGAAGCGCCGTCCACCGGCCGCCTCGGCATGGCCGGTGATGTACCACCACTCGGTGCGCAGCTCGGGATGGCTGCCGAAGTCGCGCGGGAACTGCAGCGTGCGTGGCGGCAACGCGCGTGCCGACGTGGCCCAGGCCAGTGCGGGCAGCAGCGCCAGGGTGTGTCGACGGGTCAGCATCGCGAGCGGTGGCGCGTTCAGGCCAGCGAAGCCTGGATGCGCTGCTGCGCCGCCGCGCAGTCGCCGAACTGCGCTGCGACCCAGCCCGCGTCGTGGTACGTCGGCAGGTAGCGCTCGCCCGCATCGCACAGCAGCGACAGGATCGAACCCTCCCGACCCGCGGCGCGCATCTCCTGCGCCAGCGCCAGCATGCCGACGAAGTTGGTGCCGGTGGAGGGGCCGACCTTGCGGCCCAGCAGGGTCGACAGCACGCGCATCGCGGCGATCGAATCGAGGTTGGGCACCTCGACCATGCGGTCGACCAGGGTGCGCACGAAGCTGGGCTCCACGCGTGGCCGGCCGATGCCTTCGATGCGCGAGCCCGGCGCCGTGAGGGTTGCATCGCCGCTGCGGAAGTACGCGCCGAAGACCGAGCCTTCGGGGTCGGCCACCGCCACCTGTGTGTCGTGGCAGCGGTAGCGCACGTAGCGCCCGATCGTCGCGCTGGTGCCGCCGGTGCCCGCCCCGACAACGATCCACGTCGGCACCGGATGCCGTTCGCGCGCCATCTGCTGGAACATGGAATCGGCGATGTTGTTGTTGCCGCGCCAGTCCGTCGCGCGCTCGGCGTTGGTGAACTGGTCCATGTAGTGGCCCCCGCCCGGACCGGGCGCCTGCGCGGCCAGCGCGCGCGCCGCCTCGTAGACCTCGCTCGCATGGTCGACGAAGTGGCAGCGGCCGCCATAGAAGGCGATCTGCGCGATCTTCTCGGGCGAGGTGCTGCGGGGCATCACCGCCACGAAGGGCAGGCCCAGCAGGCGCGCGAAAGACGCCTCGCTCACGGCCGTCGAGCCGCTGGACGCTTCCACGATCGTCGTGCCCTCGCGCACGAAGCCGTTCACCAGCGCGTAGAGGAAGAGCGAGCGCGCCAGCCGGTGCTTGAGGCTGCCCGTCGGGTGGGTCGATTCATCCTTGAGGTACAGGTCGATGTCCGCGTCGGCGAAGGCCGGCAGCGGCAGCGGGATCAGGTGCGTGTCGGCGCTGCGCTGGTAGTCGGCTTCGATGCGGCGGATGGCGGTGGGGAGCCAGGAGGGCATGGCACGTCTTTCAGGGCTGAGGGCGTGCGGATGGAGTCTTGGGCGGGACAGGAAAAGACTTCAGTGTCTCGCGCGTCATGCGCAGAATATCTGCGGTCATGGGGGTCGTCCAAGCGCCGGTCAGAGCACTGTTTTCGATGTGGGCGTTCTTCAAGTACGCGAGGCGCCGGACCGATGACTCGTCGTGAGGCCATGCGTTTCTGACCTCTGCGCACGCGCACAACGTGTCGAACATGAATCGGCCCACGTATTGGATTTCGCCTGATTTCACCCTGAACTCCAACATGTTTTGCGTCTGGTTGAACGACTCCCAATGACCGCGTCGTTGGATTGAGAACCCCTGTACACGGTAGATTCCAGGTGGCAGATTGAGTGCGAAAGCACTTCCACGCATGTTGGCAAAGTCCTTCGTTGCAACCTCTGCGTCAGAGAACAGGCCGTGATTGCTTGATGGTGGCAGAGGCTGGCCACCGGGCAAGAGGACCATGTTCACCCTCATCGTGGAGCGGCCCTTTCCATCAACAGGCAGAACGTGTATTTCCTCCCCGGTTGGCGACAAGAAGTTGAAGCGAAAGGCCTCGACGACACCGAGGAAGTCGCCATTCATGACAGTCCCCACGATGGCTCCGCCGGTGGATGTGGGTGCCTTCAAGTTGTAGGTTGCTGGCTGCACGTTGGGGAGGGTCTGGCACCCACACAACGCCATGGTCATGATGAAAGTGCATGGACGAAGAAGCGCTTGTAGACCTGCCATCACTGTCCTCCTGTAGATTCCCTTTGGGGATTTTCACCAATCCTCCTTCACCGCCAGCACCGCCTCCCGCGACGCCGCCGCGCGTCCCGCCAGCCAGGCCGTGACGGTGCCGGCGACGACCACCGCGCCGCACAGCAGCGCCAGCCGTCCCCAGGGCACGAGCAAATCCATGCTCCAGTGGAAGCTCTGCGGGTTGACCACCTTCACCAGCACCACCGACACCGCCAGTCCCAACGCCAGTCCGGCGACGGCGCCGATGGCGGTCCACGCCGCGCCTTCGCCGGCCACCACGGCCAGCACCTGGCGCCGGGTCAGGCCGAGGTGCGCCAGCAGGCCGAACTCCTTGCGCCGCGCCAGCACCTGCGCGCTGAAGCTGGCCGCCACACCGAACAGGCCGATGCCGATGGCCACGGCCTGCAGCCAGTAGGTGACCGCAAAGCTGCGGTCGAAGATGCGCAGCGAATTGGCGCGGATCTGCGCCACGGAAGAGAACTCGATGGCGTTGCCGTCGCCGCCGAATGCCTTTGCGGCCACCGCGCGCGCGGCCTGCTGCACGTCGGCCTCGCGCGCATCGGGCGCGAGCCAGAGTGCGATGTCGCTCACGCGCCGGTCGCCCGTCAGGCGCGCGAAGTCGGCGCTGTCCATCGTCACGGCGCCGAACTGGCGCACGTAGTCGCGCCACACGCCTGCTATGAAAAACGTAGCGTCTTGCGCAGGCTGGGCGGGCGTTGCGCCGCCGAAAGCCTTGAAAAGTTCGGGCCAGTCCTGCCCCGGCCGCAGCCCGTACAGCGTCACCATCGGCTCGCTCACGTACAGGCCGACGCGCCCGGCCGGCACGGGCAGGGCCGGCCCCACCAGCGGCAGCGAACGTGCGGCGTCATCGCGGTCGACGGTGCGTGCGATCAGCGTGACTGGCGGGCGTGCCGCGTCGAGCAGAAGACTGCGCGTGCGCAGGGTGCTGGACCGCGCCACGCCGGGCAGTTGCGCCATCTGCTGCACCAGCGCGGCGTCGAAGGGCGCCGCGTCGGTCGACGCACCCCCGGCACCGGCCGCGCGCACATACAGGTCGGCGGGCAGCACCACGTCGAGCCACTGCGTCACCGAGTCGCGAAAGCTCGCCACCATCACCGTCAGCGCCACCGACAGCGCCAGGCTGGCGACCACGCCGCTGACCGCCACGGCCGCCGTGCCGCGCATGCGCCGTGCGCGCTCGATGGCGAGCATCGGCAACAGGCGTCGGCCCAGCTGCGGTGCGACCCGGTCGTACACCGCCTCGATCAGCCAGGGCAGGCCCGCAATGCCGCCGACCAGCAGCATCCCGACCGACACGTAGGCAGCCAAAGGAATGCCAAAAACGGCTGGAACGCCCGCCAGTCCTGCGCCAGCAGCTACCAAAAATATAGCAATCCACGGGCGGCGCACGGCAGCTGCACCGGCGCCGAGCCCCTTGAGCGTCTGCGCCTCGGGCAGGCGCTGCGCGGCGCGCGCCGGCCACCAGCCGCCGACGCCCGCAGCCGCCAGCCCCAGCGCGCCGTAGAGCAGGGCGGCCGGCGTGCTCCATTGCAGGCGCGGCGACACGCCCGAAAAATAGCCGCCGCCCAGGTCGCCGCCCAGCAACTGCAGCGCGGCCCAGGCCAGCGTGCCGCCCAGCAGCAGCCCGGCCACGCTGCCCACCGCGCCGAGCAGCAGCGACTCGGCCAGCACCAGGCGCAGGCGCTGGCGCGACGTGAGGCCCAGCACCCCGAGCAGCGCGAACTGCTGCGCGCGCTGGGTCACGCTCAGCGCCAGCACCGAGAAGACGAGAAAGGCGCCGGTGAACAGCGCCACCAGCGCCAGCACCGCGAGGTTGACGCGGTAGGCGCGCGACAGGTTGCTCGCGCGCTCGGCTGCGTCGCCGGGCTCGGCCACGCGCACGTTCGCAGGCCAGCTCGGCAGGCGCTGCAGTTCGGCGACGAAGACTGCCCGGTCGGTACCCGGTGCCAGTCGCAGGTCGATGCGCGTGAGTTCGCCGCCGCGGCCCAGCAGGTCCTGTGCGGCACCGATGTCCATCACCGCCAGCGCGTTGCCGCCGGCGGCCACGGTGCCGGCGACGCGCAGCGGCGGTTGCCCGGGCGCCGCGCTGTCGAGCTGCAGCGTGGACGACGTGCCTGCGGCCTGCTGCGCGGCCGGGTTGAGGAAGGCGCGGCCGGGGGAGAGCATGGCGAAACGCGTGTCCTCGTCGCTGCCCTGCGTGGGCATCGGCATCAGCGAGGGCGCGATGCCGGGCACCACCAGCGCGTCGACTCCCATCACGCGCAGGCCGAAGCGCTGGCCGGCGGGCGTGCGCGCAATGGCCTGCACCTCCAGCACCGGGCTGGCGAGCCGCACCTGCGGCAGCCGCGCCACCTGCGCGTACAGCTGTTCGTCGAAACCGCCCTGCACGGCGCGCAGTTCCAGGTCGGGCTGGCCGTTGACCGAACGCACCGCGCCCTGGAACTCGTCGAGCGCCGACGCGTTGATCAGGTGCACCGAGAAGGCCAGCGCGACGCCCAGCATCACCGCCACCACCGCGGCCAGGTTGCGCCACGGGTGGTGCCGCAGCTCTTGCCAGGAAAAGGTGCGCAGCAGGGCCAGCATGGGGGCATTGTGGCCCCCGGTTGCGGATCAGCCGGGCAAAGCCGCGGCCTGCCGCAGCAGGTAGTCGCGCACGGGCGGATGGCTGCTCAGGCCGACGGCCCGCGCGTAGGCAGCCCGAGCCTCGTCGTGGCGGCCCGTGCGCGCCAGAAGGTGCGCGCGCGCGGCCCACCAGGGCTGGTAGGCGGCCGCGGCCGGGCCGTCGAGCATGGTGAGTGCAGCCAGGGCGGCTTCGGCGCCTTGCGCAGCGGCAAGCGCACAGCAGCGGCTCACGGCGGCGCCCAGGCTGGGCCGGCGCGCCAGCAGCCCGTCGTACAGCGCCACCAGCGCCTCGGGCGGCACGCTCGCGCCCAGGCGCCGTTGCGTGTGGGCCGACTGGATCGCCGCCTCGAGCTGGTAGGGGCCGGGCTGTTCCCGGCGCGCCGCTTCCCGCAGGGCGGCCTCGGCTTCGTGCAGGTAGGGCATGCGCCACGCGCTGGTGTCCTGTGCATCCAGAGGCACGTAGGCGCCTTGCGGGCTGCGCCGCGCGGACTCGCGCGCCTCGCAGAACAGCATCAGCGCCAGCAGGCCCAACGGCTCCGGGGCGCCGGACATCAGCCGGCACAGCAGGCCGCCGAGCGCGAGGGCTTCGCCCGCCAGGCGCCGCGTGGTGTCGGTGCCGTCGACCTCGTCCCAGCCGGTGCCATAGGCGGCATAGATGCCGTCGAGCACGTCCTGCAGCCGGCCGGGCAGATCCTGCGCCTGCGGGTATTCGAAGGAAATGCCGGCCTGCCGGATGCGGTTCTTGGCCCGCACCAGGCGCTGGCCCAGCGTCGCCGGCGCCGTGAGAAAGGCGCCCGCCATGCGCTGCACGTCGAGCCCCAGCACCGTCTGCAGCATCAGCGGCGCACGCGCCGCGGGGTCGATGGCCGGATGCGCGCAGACGAAGAGCAGGCGCAGCCGTTCGTCGGGCACCGCGGACGCGTCGTGCGCATCGGCGGCGAATTCGTCCGCGAGCAGCGCCAGCGTCTGCGCGGTCGCTTCCTGCACCTGCGCGTGGCGCCATTCGTCCAGGTGCCTGCGCCGCGCGGCCGTCAGCAGCCAGGCGACGGGCTCCTGTGGCACACCCTGCTCGGGCCAGGTGCGCAGCGCGCGCTCGAAGGCGTCGGCCAGCGCGTCCTCGGCCTGGGCGATGTCGCGCGTGCGTGCGCACAGCAGCGACACCAGCCGGCCGTAGGACTCGCGGGCCGCGCGCTCGGCGGCGGCGTGCGCATCGATGGCCACGTGCACGGGGCCGTGCTCAGTGCGGCACCTGCTGCGGCATCACGGGCCGCACCTCCACGGCGCCGCGTGCGGCACAGGGTGCACGGGCGGCCCAGGCCAGCGCAGCGTCCAGGTCCGGCACCTCGATGACCATGTAGCCGCCCAACTGTTCCTTGCTGTCCGCGAAGGGGCCGTCCTGCACCTGCCGCTGGTCGCCGCGTACCCGCACCGTGGTCGCGGTGGCCGGCGGCAGCAGGCCGTGGCCGCTCTGGCCCACGCCGGCCTGGTAGAGGCTGCCGATGTAGGCGACCCATCCGGCCATCGAGGCGTCGGCCTCCGGCCCCTGCGCGCGGGCTGCGTCGTCGGGGTGCACGTAGAACATCATCATGTATTGCATGGCTCTCACTCCTTGGGGTTGGCGAAGCAGTATGGCTTCACCCCATGACGTGCGGGCCCGGCACATTTCGACAGCCTTGACCGCTTTTTTCTCAGGTTCTCCGGCCGACGTGGCGCTGCGCGTCGGCGCAATGCCACGCCGGCCGACGCCTCGCAGCGGGCAATCGGGTCGTCCTGCCGGTGGGCGTCGTGCGTGCGCGGGTCGGCCGCGCGCGGGTGCAGGTGACAGAAGTGGCCGCCCGACGCGTGGCCGGGTCGGTGCCCTCGGCCAGCCAGGCTTGCGTCAGGTGCCCCTGCGCGGGGTCGTCGGTGGCCGCCGGGCCTCCCATGCGCGTCGGCACCCAGCCGGGCTCCAGCGCGTGGGCGCGCACCTGCGGCCAGCGCTCATGTGGCCCAGTCCGTCGGCCGAGACGGTGATGAAAATCCGGGACATGAGCCTTCTCCGGGTTCGTCGGATCAGGCGGCACGCGCGATCAGTTCGCGCAACACCGTCGCCAGCGGCACCGCGCCGCGCCGGGGCACGCCCTCGAAGCGCAGCCACCCCTCGTTGAAGCCGTCGAGCATGCGCGCACGGGGCCCGGGGTGCTGCGCACCCTGCTGCCTGAAGCGGGCCTCCCAGTCGACGCGTGGGACGGGTTGTGCAAGCACTGTGCGGCCGAGCAAAGCGCCGAGGCCTGCGGCGATGTCGGCGGGCGACACGGGTGCCGGCCCTTCGAGCTCGACCACGCGCGGGCCGTCGCCGGGCGACAGGAGCATTTCTGCGGCGGTGCGGCCCACGTCCTCGGTGGCCACCATCGGGATGGGATGCTCCGCGGGCTGCAGGTAGGCATCGATCGCGCCCTTGTCGCGTGCGCTCGCCGCATCCCACAGCGCGTTCTCCATGAACCAGGCCGGGCGGATGAAGCGCACGTCCAGGGAAAGAGCGCCCAGTGCATCCTCGAACAGACCGAGTTGCGTCAGCAGGTTCTCGTGCGTGGCCTGCGCACCGATCGTGGACAACGCCACGACGCGTGGCGGGCGCGCCTGTTGCAGCGCCTGCGCGATGGCGCCGATCAGACGGCGCACCTCCGGAAAGCCGGGGGCCGGATCGAAGTTGGCGGGCAGCATGACGAACACCCCCTGCGTGCCCGAAAAGGCGCGCGCCAATGCCTGTCGATCGTCGAGGTCGGCGACAGCCACATCGGTGCCGAGGTCGCGCCAGGGCGCTGCGCGTGCGACATCGCGCACCACGGCGCGCAGGGGTTGGTGACGGGCCAGCAGGGCGCGTGCCACGGCGCCTCCCACCTGGCCGGTGATTCCGGTGACTGCATACATCGTCGAAGCTCCTTGCGCCCACACGTTGCGGGCGATGACCGTCATTCTGGGAAGTCGATGGGAATATCTCAATGACATGGAAGTCATCCAATGAATGCCAGAATGGCATGCATGGAGCGTTTCGACGAACGCATGTTCAACGGCATGGGCGTGTTTGCTGCCATCGTGCGCAGCGGCAGCTTCGCCGCGGCCGCGGCACAGCTCGACATGTCGCAGCCCGGCGTGAGCCGCGCCATCGCGCGGCTGGAGGCGCGGCTGGGCATCCGGCTGTTCGAGCGCAGCGCCCGCGCCGTGCGGCTCACCGAAGAGGGCTGGCGCTTCCACGCGCAGACGGCGCCCCTGCTCGCCGGTCTGGAAGAGGCGGCAGCCACGGCGGCGGGCGCGGCGACCACCGTGCGCGGGCACCTGCGCGTCAACGTCGATCCGTACTTCTCGCGCCTGATCCTGGGGCCCCAGCTGGAGTCCTTCATGGCGCGCCACCCCGACCTGCAGCTCGAGCTCGCCACGCGCCCGCAGCTCGGCGACATGCTGTCCGAGGGGATGGACCTCGCGCTGCGCTTCGGCGAGCCGCCCACGTCGAGCCTGGTGGCGCGCAAGCTCCTCGACACGCGCATCCTCACCGTGGCCGCGCCCGCCTACCTCGCGCGCCACGGCCACCCGGTGCGGCCGCAGGAACTGGCCGACGGGCGCCACGTGTGCATCGAATTCCGCGATCCGCAGACCGGCCGGCCCTTTCCGTGGGAGTTCCACCGGCGCGGGCGGCGCATCGTCGTGCCGACCGGCGGCCGGCTGGTGCTCAACGACGCGGGCACCCTGCACAGCGTGTGCATCGCCGGCTACGGCATCGCGCAGATGATGGACCTGGGCGCCGGGGAGCTGCTGGCCAGCGGCGCCCTGGTGGCGCTCTTCCCGGACTGGGCCGACGAGCGCTTCCCGCTCTACGCGCTGTACCCGTCGCGCGAGCACTTGCCTTCGAAGACGCGCGCCTTCCTCGATTTCGTGGTCGAGCTGACGCAGGAGCATCGCGCCTGAGGGGCGCGAATCGCTCGGCGCGCCTGCCATGGTTGTATAAGCCCACGATCGAATCGAGCCCGCCTTGTCTGCATCGAAAGCACCTCGCGCACCCGTTCACGGCACGAGCTTCGCGCGCCCGCTCACTTCCGTCGACGTGGTGTTGTTCACCGTGCAGGCCGATGCGCTGCAGGTGCTGCTGGTGCGACGTCCCGATGACGCGGCCGAGCCCTTTCCCGGCCGCTGGGCGCTGCCCGGTGGCTTCGTGAACGTCGAGGTCGACGCCAGCCTGCTCGACTGCGCGCTGCGCAAACTGCGCGAGAAGACGGGCGCGATCACGCCCTACCTGGAGCAGCTCGGCAGTTGGGGCAGCGCGACGCGCGATCCGCGCGGCTGGTCGGCCACGCACTGCTTCTATGCCCTGGTGCCGGCGATGGCGGTCGCGCTGCACAAGGGCGCCCGCGCGGACGAAGTGAACTGGTTCGACGCGGATGCCGCGCTGCGCAAGCGCCTGGCCTTCGACCATGCCGAGCTGCTGGCCGCGGCGCTGGCCCGCCTGCGCGGCAAGGTCGAGTACACCTCGCTGCCGGCCTTCCTCATCGAGGAGCCCTTCAGCTTGCCGGCGCTGCAACACGTCTACGAGGTCGTGCTGGGCCGCCCGGTGGACAAGAGCGCCTTTCGCAAGCGCATGCTCGATGGCGGCTTCATGGAAGAGGCGGGCATGCGCGCCGCCGAGGCCGGGCAACTGGGCCGGCCCGCCATGACGTATCGCCTGCGCGACCGCTCGCAGGCGGCGCTGTTCCCGCGCACCTTCAACGCCCGTGGCGCCGACGACGCAGGCTGAGCCGACCGGCGCTACCACCTCTGCCATATTGCCGCGGCATGCGGCCCTCGCGGATGCTGCGGCCTTCCACCGGAGGCAGCCGCATATGGCCCAGTTCACCGTCAACCCGAACCGCTTCGACCCCTACAAGGCCTTCAAATTCCGCGTGAAGTGGGACGGCCGCTACGTCGCCGGCGTGAGCCGCATCTCGGCCCTGCGGCGCAGCACCGAGGTGATCGAGTACCGCGAGGGCGGCGACCCCTCCGCCGTGCGCAAGTCGCCGGGGCGCACGAAGTTCGACGCCATCACGCTGCAGCGCGGTGTGACGCACGACGTGGAGTTCGAGCATTGGGCGCAGAAGGTGTGGAGCCTGGGCGGCGGCCTGGGCGCGGAGGTGTCGCTCAAGGACTTCCGCAAGGACCTGATGATCGAGCTGTACAACGAGGCCGGCCAGCTCGTGCTGGCCTACAAGGTGTACCGCGCCTGGGTGTCGGAGTTCGTTGCGCTGCCCGAGCTCGACGCCAACGCCCATGCCGTCGCGATCCAGCGCATACGGCTCGAGAACGAGGGCTGGGAGCGCGACACCGACGTGACGGAGCCGGCCGAGCCGTCCTTCGGCGCGCCGGCCTGAAACGGTGGGGCGTGCGATGAAGGACGCGGCGCTGGTCAAGGCCGGCCTGCTGGTGCTGGCGCCCGATGGCGCGTCGGTGCGGCAGGTGATCGTCTTCCCCTTCAACCCCGAAACGCTCACGCGCCAGATTGGCCCGGAGCCCGGCGCCGCGCCGGCCGTGGTCCACGCGTTGGTCGAGACGATGCAGCTCGAGGCACACTTCGACGCCCAGGCGATGGCGGTCGTGTCCTCCGCGGTGGCGGGCATCGCGCCGCTTCTGGCTGCGCTCGAGGCATTGGTGCTGCCGGCAGCCGAGCTGCACGTCGATTCACCGCTGGTGCTCTTTGCATGGGGGCGGCAGCGCGTGCAGCCTGTGCGGGTGCTGGCGTTGGACGTCGTCGAGCAGGCCTTCGACCGGGCCCTGAATCCCGTGCGCGCGCAGGTCACACTGCATCTGCGCGGGCTGTCGGCGCAGGAGCTGCACGCCGGCAGCCGCGGCGCGAAGCTGCTGGCTGCCCATGTGGACACGCGCGCCGCCCTAGCGGCGCAGGTCGGGCCCCAGGGGCTGGAGGCGCTGGGGCTGGCAGCGCCGCCGTGACCGAATGACCGCCGCGCCGGGCAGGGAAAGCCGGCACTGCGGTGTCACGCGCCGCGCCGACAATGGCGGCATGTCCTTTTCCGTCGAAGCCATCGAACGCTCCACGCTGGCGGCCGTGCCGCCGGACACCCTCGAGGAACAGCCCGGCTGGCTGGTGGCGCTGGACGCCGGCACCGTGGGCCGCGCCCACAGCGCGGCACCGCTGCATCACGGCGCGCCGGACCTCGCGCTGCTGCCGCTGATCGAGGCGCGCTACCGCGCGGCCGGCCTGCCACCGGTCTTTCGCCTGCCGGTCGAGACGCCGGCCTTCGCCGACTTCGACGCCGCGCTGCGCGAACGCGGCTACGTGCCGTCGCGGCCCACGCTGGTCATGACCGGCAGCGCCGCGTCCATGGCCGCGGGCGGCGACGCCGGAGCGGTGCAGCTCGACACGCAGCCCGGCGACGACTGGTCGCGCGTGTACCTGGGCGAGGGCTTCGACCCCGTCGACGGCGCGCACCGCGTTCGACTGCTGCGCCGCGCACACGATGCGGTGTACGCCGGCGTGCGCCTGGCGCTGGAGCCCGGCGCGCCCGAGCAGTTGGGTGCCGTCGGCTGCGCCTGCTTCAGCCACGGCCTGGTCGGCGTGCACGGCATGCGCACGCGCCCGCGCTTTCGCGGCCGCGGCCTGGCGCGCCAGCTCATGGCCGCCATGGGCGTCGAGGCGCAACGGCGCGGCATCGCCGATGCGTTCCTGCAGGTGGAGGTCGAGAACCACCTCGCGCGATCGCTGTATGCACGCATCGGGTTCGAGCCGGCGTGGACGTATGTGTACTGGCAGCAGCCGGCTGCGGGCTGATCGGTCGACTTGCTATTGATTTCATAGCTGGCGGCGCAGGTGGGGCGGGCGCTGCGGGTACTTTTTTCTTAAATCGCTGAGCATCCGCGCCACGTCTCGATCTACCGGTCCTGGCCGCAGGAGGTCCAGCAGAGCCCGGCATCCGTGCCAGCGCCGGATCACCCCTCACAAGTCCAGCACGAGCAGGGCGCTGCGGGACCGGGCACAGCAAAGCGCCACATGGGTCCGGCGTTCCGCAGCGCCAAGACACGAGTCTCCGTGCTCAGGATCCCCGGAGAGAAAGCGAGTGACACAGGTGCCGCATAGGCCCTGTTCGCAGGACGTGGGAACCGAGACGCCGGCATCGACGAGGATGGAGAGCAGCGAGCGTTCTGCCGGCACCGACAGGCGAAGGCCGCTGCGCGCGAGCTCCACCTCGAAGGCCTGGGGCGCTGGCGGCGACGACACGGCCGCCCGCGGCGTGAAGTGCTCCGTATGGATGCTCTCAGCCGGCCAGTCGCTGGCCGCCCTTGTGACCGCGTCCATGAATCCCGCCGGACCGCAGGCATAGAGCTGCGTGCCGGGCAACGGAAGTCGAAGAAGCGATTCGATGGCGCGTTGCGCTTCAACCGTTGTATCCAGATGCAGCCGTACCCGGTCCGCCCAAGGAGCCGTGCGGAGTCGATCCGCGAACGCGAGATGAGCAGCACTCCGGGCGAAGCAGCCCAGGGTGAAGGTCTCGCCGCGCAGCCCGAGGTACTCGGCCATCGAGAGGAGGGGGGTGAGTCCGATGCCTCCTGCGAGAAGAACGTGGTGCGGGGCCGAGGCTGCCAGGCGGAAGTTGTTGCGCGGAGAACCGATGCGCACGACATCGCCTTCGCGCAGGCCGTGCATCCAGCGGGAGCCTCCTCGCCCGGCGTCTTCGCGCTTCACCGCAATTCGGTAGCGCCTGGATGCTCCCGGCGCATCGCAGAGCGAGTACTGCCGGATGCCTGCATCGCCGGCGTACACATCGATGTGAGCGCCGGGCTCGAAGGACGGCAACGCACCCGCGTCGGCGTCTGCAAGCGCGAGTTCGAAGCTGCGGACGTCAGTGCATTCCTGGCGCACTGCGGCAACGTGAACTTCAAACGTGGTGTCCATGAGAGTCGGGCCCTTTCCGGCAAGTATGAAAATCGGCCGGGCTCGCCGTCCATGGCATGTCTGAATCGCCACGATTCGGCTCACCCATGCAGAAGAATCGGCCGAGTGCGCAGACCTTGCTCAGGACCGACGAGCCACATGCCGACCAGGGCCCGACGCGAGCAAACAGCCATTTCTCATGCCTCGGTCTGGCGGGCTGCTGGCACGAATGCCTGTGCCGCATGGCCGTGATACGGGCCCTGCATTGGACAGTGCAGCACCGCATTCGAATACTGGTGCCCATGACTCGCTGGCTCGGCCATCTTGTGCACCCATAAATGCAACTGCAGCTTCTCTATGAACTCCACGGGCAGGTCGATGCGCGCGAGGTGCTGCGACCGAATGCGCACGGACCGCGTATGCGCATCGGCTGCTCAGGGTCGGTGCACGGTTCGGGCAAGCTCGGCGCCTTCGGCGGCGCCATGCATTTCGACTTCGTCGCCAACCCCCGGGTGCAGGGTTTCTATGGGTGGAAAGGCAGGGGCATCGGTTTCGGCAGCGGTGGCCCGGCTTTCATATGGCGAGGCAGCGGCACGGGTGAACGTGGTGCCGAAGGCTTCGTCTACCGGGGCGCAATGCGATTGCAGGCCGTTTCGCCGGAGCTTCACTTAATCGACGCGCTCGCATGCGCATTCGAATACAGGCAGTACGCCGACAGCGCGCGCGTGCAGCTTGCCTGCCACGCTTTGACCAGCTAGCGCCCCGGGCGCATGTCGTTCCCCGTTTCCATCAACCCCCACAGGTCCACCCATGCTCATGCATCAATTGCTCCTTCAAGGTGCCGAACGCACGCCAAACCGTCCCGCCTGGACCTGGGTCGACCGGCGACGGACCTTCAGCTACGCCGAAGCCGTCGATGCGATGGAATGCATGGCGGGTGCGCTCGGCGAACTCGGGGTGGTCAAAGGGGACCGTGTCACCATCTTTGCGCACAACGGCATGGACTATCTCGCGGCGATGTTCGGTGCCTGGCGCATCGGCGCCATCGCCGCGCTGGTCAACGTGAAGTTCGCAAACGAACTCGCCTACTACCTCGCGGACCATTCGCCCAAGGTCGTGATCTACACGCACGACATGGTGCAGGCGGTCACGCAGGCAGTGGCAGCGGTGCCGGGCATCCGGCATCTGGTGTGCATGGACGGCGAGCAACCGGGCGCGCAATCCTTGCCCGAGCTGATGAAGGGGCGCCTGCCGGCACCGCCCGATCCGTGGGACGAGCGAGCCATCGCCCACCTGTCGTATACCTCGGGCACCACTGGGAAGCCGAAGGGCGCTTGCCTTGCGCACGAGCCGACCGTGACGGCTGCGCGCTGCATCGCGGAACGCTTGCGCGTGGGGCGTGACGATGTCAGCTTCGGCCCGACGGCGTTGTCGAGCTCCTATCAGCTCGTGGCAAATCTGCTTCCGCCGCTGGCACAGGGTGCGCACCTGCACGTGATGCGCTTCTGGGATCCGGCTGCAGGATGGGAGGCTCTGGAGCAAAGCGGTGCGACCCTTCTGATCGCCAATCCGACGCTGCTGGAAGACCTGCTGGACGAGAGTGCGCGGCGTGGCCGTGCACCGCAGCGCCTGCGGCTGGGACTCTCCGGCGGTGGGCCGGTCCCGCCCACCTTGAAGTCCGGCTGGCGCGACGCCTTGCGCCTGCCGCTGGTCGAAAGCTTCGGCCAAAGCGAGCTCGGCGGCTTCATGGCGATGGGCTTGCCGGAACTCGAGCCGGACAACAAGCGCCTCCTGCGCGTCGGCCCTGCGTTGCCCGACAAGGAAGTCCGCATCGTCGATGCGCAGGATCGTCCCGTGCCCACGGGCACGGTCGGCGAAATCGTGCTGCGCGGCGGATTCATGGCGGGCTACTGGGAGCGCGCCGAGAAGACCGCCGAATCGACGCGAGGTGGCTGGTTGCGCACGGGCGACCTCGGCCTGATCGACGAGGAAGGTTTCGTGACGATGCGCGGCCGGCGCGCAGAACTGATCAAGGTGGGTGACCAGGCCTGGTTTCCGCGCGACGTCGAAGAGGCGCTGTGCCGCCAGGCCGGTGTACGGCAGGCGGCGGTAATCGGCATTGCCGACGAAGTCCTGGGCGCTCGGCCGCTTGCCTTCGTGACCGCCCGCGAAGGCGCACAGATCGATCCCAGCCAACTCAAGGATGCGATCCGGGACGAAGTGGATCTTGCCCTGGATCCGCTCACGATCGAACTGCTCACCGAGTTGCCCATGACGCCAACGGGAAAGATCGCCAAGGCAGAACTGGCGTCGCGTCAGACATCGAGTTCGCGGTAGTCCGGCAACGCGGATTCGCTCCACCGGCCGCCCCGCATGACACGCCGAGCCGCCTGTGGCCGGCTGCAGATCTCGTGGCTGCTGCGTCCGGCCAGCACCACGAGATCTGCCGGACAACCGGGGCGCAGGATGCCGTCCCAGTCCAGGCGCAAGGCACGTGCGGGTTCACAGGTGATGCTGGAGATCCACTGCTCGATCGGATCGGGCAACTGCGCCGCCAGTGCTGTCACGGTCAGCACCTGCAGAAGATCCAGATCGGCATAGGGCACGTAGGGGTCGCGCACATTGTCCGAAGCGATGCTGACCGGCACGCCGGCCGCCGCAGCCTCGCGCAGGGGCGCGATCCCGCGCAACCGAGGCGTGCGGCCGGGCTGCCGGTCCTGGAGTTGCAGGTTGGCTAGCGGCAGGCTGACCATCTGGATGCCCGCCTGCGCGAAGCGCCCAAGGAGAACATGCAGGTCAGCCGCCTCGAGGGTACCGAGCGCGCAGCAGTGGCCACACACGACGCGGCCCTCCATGCCGTGGCGCAGCGTCAGATCGGCGATGGTGCGCATGCCTTCGGTGTTGTCCTGCAAATGCTCGTCTACGTGAAAATCGAGGTCCAGATCCGTGTCGCGGGCGAGCGCGAACACGCGCGCCAGGAGGTCGCGCTGGCCGGGCATCGGATGCACCGAGGCACCCAGCACCCCCTGCCCCTGCGCCACGGCGTGCGCCACCGCCTTGCCAGCGGGCCCATCGGCGAACAGCGGCAGCGGACAGATCGACGACAGCTGGAGCTCGATCCGCCCAGCCCACGTGTTGCGCAGGCCCTGGGCGACCCTCCATGCCAGGGGAGGCGGCGCACTGGTCCAATCGAGATGGGTGCGCAGCGCTCGCGTGCCATGGGCCAACGCTGCGCGCAGGGAAAAGTCCATGCGGTGCAACAGATCGGCTTCCGTCCACCCGGCCCGATCCTGCCCGGCCACAGCGATGGCCTCCTGCAGTGAGTTGTCGTCGCGGCCTGTTCGCGGGCCGATATGGCTCTTGTCCAGATGGGTGTGCGCCTCCACCCAGGCGCTGGTCACGACACCGTCACGAAGGTCGAACTGCGGCGCTTCCGTCGGCACCTGTGCGGCTGTGAGGCTGCGTACACGTCCGTCCGCAATGCACAGGTGCGCGCTTCGCAAACCCTTGCCCGCCGCCGGCAGCGCTGCACGGTCGCTCGGCGCCAGCAGGGAGTCCGGCACGCGCGCATTGCAGAGCCAGAAAAGTTCGCCGTGCCGACTGGCGCCGATAGAGCTCCGGCTCACCACGCCGGCCGTCCGCCGAGCCACTCCACAGGCAATCGATCGATCTCTCGCAACATGTCGATGAAGCGGCCCGTGACGTGCTCGATGATCTGCCGCCCCTTCTCGGCCGTCGCTCGCGACGCATTACCGCAAGCGCCCATCGGGTTGAGGTCGTGCGTCTGCCAGGCGATGCGGCCGGCCCCGCTGTCGTATCCGAGCTGGGTGTAGGAACGCAGCAACGCCTGCTCACGCGATTCGAAGTCGCGCGCGGCGGACATGTTCACCAGTTCCGGGTGCAGTGCAAGCAGCATCGAGGTCTCGAGATCGCCTGCGTGGATGCCGAAACGCATTTCTTCATCGTCGATGAGGCCCGGCGGCAGATCGGAGGCGTACCAGTTGGCGCATATGGCGAACATGCCGTGTTGCTCTCGCAGGTCGCGCGCCACGATGTCCATGACCGACGACTGGCCGCCATGGCTGTTGAACAGCACCAGTTTGCGCACGCCCGAGGCCGCGACGCTCGTTCCGATCTCCATCCAGTTGCGCGCGAGCGTCTCGGCCGAGAGCGTCAGCGTGCCTGGATACCGCGCGTGCTCGTTGCTCTTGCCGATCGCCTGCGTCGGCAGGAACAGGGCCGGCACCTCCGCGGGGATTCTGTCGACCACGGCGTCCACCAGGGCTTCGATGATCGCTGTGTCGACCGCCAGCGGCAGGTGCGGGCCGTGCTGCTCGATTGCAGCGACCGGCAGGATCGCAATGAGGCGTGAACGGTCGAGCCGCGCGAAGTCACGGCTCGTGTACTTGGCCCAATGGCGAAAAGGGAGGTGCGGGGGAGGCGCGCTCATGGACACTGCTTCAGCCCACACGGGCCTCGTGTGCTGGTGGGGCCTGGGTCAAGACATGCACCGCGATGCGCTCCAGGCTGCGATGTGCGCGGACCTCCTTCTCACCTTGCTCGCTGAGCATGGCGAGGATGCGGCGTCGCATA
>JAFEEH010000157.1 GCA_018241185.1 Pseudomonadota bacterium
CATCGGCCCCGGTGCGCGGCGCTTGTGGCTCGTCGGCATCGCACCGGCGGTTGAGGTTGCGGTCGATGCACACCAGCGCGTCTCCAACCCCGTCCAGCACCACGACCTTGCCAGCGACGGTCACCGGCCCCGGCGGCGGCGCGGCCGTGCCGGGACCCGGCCCCGCGCCATCGCCCGCACCACCACCCGCGCCGGCGCCCCCGCCGAGCCCCACCAGCGGAAAACCGCTCCCACCACCACCGCCGCCGCCGCACGCGGCGAGCGCGCCCAGCAGGGCGGCGCTCGCCCCCAAGGCACCGAAATGCCCGAACATCGTCTTCCTCATCGCCGATTCCTCCAGCCTTCGCACGGCCGGATTGGCCGTGGCCCAGTGTGGAATCCGGCGCTGCCGGCGCCATCGTTCAAACGAACGATGCGGAGCGCACCGCGCCGCGCCATGGCGCCTGCGAGGCCGAGGGCTCAGTCGCCGAACAGCGGGCCGAACACACGCACCAACTCGCTCTGCCGCCGCACCCCGGTCTTGTCGAAGATCTGCCGCAACTGCGCCCGCACGGTGTGGACGGAGCGCGCGTGGGCCTGGGCGATCTGCTGCGGCGAGCGGCCGCGCACCAGTTGCGCGAGCACGCCGCGCTCGGCCGGCGTGAGGCCATGGCGCTTCGCCGCCTCGTCGAAGGCTTCGGGTCCGCGCGCGGGCGTCAGGCCCTCGACGAACAGGAGCATCCGCGCCTTCGGCCACACCGTGCGGCAGGCATGGTCCTCGGGCATCGGCACCAGGCGAGCGCGGGCCGTCGCGGGCCGCGCCTGCGGCGTCGGACCGGGCAGCCACAGCAATCGCTCGGGTGCCAGTTGGCACCGAGCCTCGTCGACGAACTGCGCCAACGCGCTGCCGGAGCACTGGCCGATGCGAACCAGCCGGTTGCCGTGCAGCTGCAGCCAGCGATCGTCGGCGAGCAACCCCGACCCTGCGGCGTTGGCGTGCAGCACGCCGCCCCGGCCGTCGAGCACCCACACCGGCACCGACAGTTCGTCCAACGTCTCGGCCGCGAAGTGGGCCGCACGCCGCGCCGTCGACAGCGCCCAATGGGCATGCACCGCCAGCTGCAGCGGGGCATGTATATCTCCCAGGGCCCGGACGTCGCCGGCACTGAACGACTCGAGCCCCGGACGCCGGTACAGCGTGACCACCGTGACAGGCAGTTCTTCGGCCTCCCGTCCCGCGTCCACGATGAGCGTCATCAGCCGCTGAATGGCCTGCGGGCGGGCGAAGTCGTTGTAGAAGGCGGTCCGGCGCAACTCGTCCCACGGGCAGGCCACCTCGCCCTGCACGCAGTAACCATCGCGAAGCGGGAGCCCGCGCCGCGCGGCCCCGAGAAACCAGGGATCCTGGCTCGCCCAGTGGCGCAGGTACTCGGGCAGGGCGTCGGGAGAGAACTCGATGGACGCGTACAGCGTACGCTCGGCCGAGGGCGGCGTGGGTGTGTGCACCGCGGCCGCCGTGGCGCCGAAACGCCGGGCGAGCCGCTGCAGCACCTCGGGCCAGCGCGTGGCATCGGATGCGGCCGCGGTCGCCATGCGGACCGCCGCCACCTGTTCGCTGTCCCAAGCCGCCATCGAGCACCTCCGCGGAGCGGCGCACGCCGCGCCGGGGTTGCCGTCGAGCATCGCAGTGCGCCACCGGCGTGACAAGCGCAGAGGCCGGGCCGGCCTCACTCAAACGAGTGATGCGTTGGCGGACCCGCTTGTCTAAGGTGGTTGCCGGCGGGCACGGGCGATGCAACGCGCCCAATCCCAGGTCAACCGAGGACAGAGGCATGCGAGCGGACGACGCATCGGGATCGGACCCCGCCTACCGGCGCGCGCGCGACGCGGTGCGCCACCTGTGCGATCCCTTGCCGCCCTGGGAAGACATCCTTGAGGGGGCGTGTCACGTCCTCGATGGGGACAGTGCGACGCTGATCATGCTCGACGTCGAGGGAACACTGCTTTCGTTTCAGCAGCGCCATGGTGACCCGGCAGCCGGGCGCGAGTATGTCGAACACTACTTCGCTCAGGACATCGTCGTGCCCGTTGCCGCTCATGCGCCGGCCGGCTCGTGGTTCGACACCGGCGAGCTTTTTTCTTCTGCCTTTCTGTCACGCAACGCCTTTTATGTGGACTTCATGTGCCGACATCGCATGCGCCAATTCGTCGCCTGCATCTTGGCAGACAGCCCTCAACGCCGCGGCGGCATCACTGTGCAACGCAGCCAAGTGCGTGCACCTTCACGTGCGGATCGACAAAAGACACACGCGCGCCTCTTCACCGACGCTCTGCAGCACGGCCTGGCAGAACGCGAGCAGCGTGCGCAGCGCTGGATCCACGACGCAGCCGAGGCGCTTGCGCATTTCGACGAGGCACTGTGCCTGGTCACGCCGGCCGGGCTGGTGGTCCATCTGTCGCCGCTGGCGCAGGCGCGACTCGCCGGCGGGGCCGGCCGCCTCCAGATGCGTGCGGGCCGACTGCATCACACCGACGCGCGGGTCCAGGGCCGGCTGCTCGCCGCGCTGGCACAGGCCGCGCACTGCCATCGGCCGATCGCGTTGACGCTGCCCGACGGCACCAGTTGCGAACTCGCGCGTGCGCACGATGCCCTGAGCGTCGGCCGCGAAATCCTGGTGCTGTTGCGCCTGACCCGGCGGCCCGACGCCACCCCACTTCCCGACCCGGCGACGCTCCAGCAGGTCTTTGCGCTGACGGCAGCCGAAGCCCGCGTGTTGCACGCGCTGGCCAGCGGCCGGCGAGCCCACGAGGTCGCGCAGGCCCACGGGGTGTCCTACCACACGGTGCGCAGCCAGATCACGGCGCTGATGCAGAAGATGGACTGCGCGCGCCAAGTCGACCTCGTGCGTAAGGCGTTGCGCGGCGCCTGAGTACGCGACGCGACGGGGATGGGCTCCCCTGAAGCAAGGAGACAATTCATTGAAGATTGTGACGCCGCCGGGCATGATGCGCTCCTTGTGAGGAAGGAGCTTGCATGGGAGCCCACCCAGCACCCGGGTGCGCGCTCGAAGCGGCCCCATGCCCTGATGGCCCGGCTTCGGGCCACGCGCCTTGCGCCGACGCCCCCGCCCCCCCTGTTTTCGACGACCAGGCGCCCCCCGACCGCTTCTGCGACCTCGTGCTCACGGGCGGCGTGACGAGTTCGATCGCCTATCCGGCACTGCTGCTCACGCTGGCCAGCCGTTTCCGGTTCCACAGCATCGGTGGCTCGTCCTCGGGCGCGGGTGCGGCCGCGCTGGCGGCGGCGGCCGAGTACCGGCGGCGCCACGGTTCGGCCGAGGGCTTCCGGGTGCTGCTTGCCCGCACATCGGAGGTGCGCGACTGGGTCGATGAGGCCCGTGGCATCACGCGGCTGCGCCAGCTGTTCCAGCCCTGGGCGCACAGCCGGCGTCTGTTCGACGCGCTGGTGCCGGTGCTGGCGCAGCCGGACATCGGCGTCGGTGCGCTGGCCGGCGCGCTGTGGCGCGCCTATGTCACGACCCGGCGCTGGGTGGCCTTCGCCCTGGGGTTGGCGGCCGCTGCTGCGGTGCTGGCCGTGGCGTTCGGGACGACCGGCGCGCTCGCGGCGGCCTTCGGCCATGTGGCGCGCTGGCTGTCGCCGGGCGAAGGCGGCAGCGCGCCCCTGTGGCTCGCCAGCGCGTTCGCGGGCGGCCTGGCAACGGCCGCGGGGCTGCTTGCTGCGGTGCTCGGCGGGGTGGGTCTGGCGGCGGGCGCCTGGGCGCTGCGCACGGACCTGCAGCGCCTGATCGCGCATGACTTCGGCCTGTGCAGCGGCACCGCGGGCACCGCTTCAGCGGCCGAAGTACCGGCGCCACTCACCGACTGGCTGCACGGCCTGATCCAGGAGATCGCGGGCCGCAGCGTGGACGCGGCACCGCTGAACTTCGCCGACCTGCGCCAGGCACCGGCCTCGCCGCGCGCGCTGGGCCAAGGCACGCAGGAGATGGATGCCGTCTCGATCCGGCTGCAGGTGTATGCGGCCAATCTCACGCTGGGCCAGCCGCTGGTGCTGCCGCTGCGCAAGGACGACGACCCGGTGTATTTCGTGCCGCGCGAGATGCGGCGGCTGTTCCCCGATGCGGTGGTCGATGCGATGAAGACGCAGCGCTTCGGCCCGCTGCCGCCAGACGCGCGCGCCGCGCTGCACCGGCCGACGGACCGCGACGCGCCGGCCGGCCAGGACGCCGAAGACGACCTGTGGACCCTGCCGCGCATGGAACTCCCGATCGTCGTCGCAGCGCGCATGAGCGTCAGCGCGCCGTTGCTCTTCGCGCCGGTGCCGGTGTGGATGCTCGACCGCGAGCACGGCGACACGCCGCGCCGCTGCCTGCTGTCCGATGGCGGCCTGTGTTCGAACTTCCCGATCCACATGTTCGACTGCGCCGTGCCCTCGTGGCCCACTTTCGGCGTGGCACTGCGCGACGCGCCACGCGTGCCCGGCGTGACACCGCAGGTGCCCGACATGCTGACGCCGGCGCAGGTCCGCGACGCGGTGTCGCTGCCCGAAGGGCGGGCGCGGGCGCGCAGCGACTGGAACCGCTTCATCGAGGAGCCCTCGCTGCTGCGGCGCACGATGGGCTTCCTGGGCGCACTGCTGGGCACTGCCAAGGACTGGAACGATGCGCTGCTGGCGCAGATGCCGGGCGTGCGCGACCGCATCGTGCGCATCGAGCTGCCGCCGGGCATCGGCGGCCTCAACATCGCGATGACGCCGCGGCAGATCCAGGCGCTGTCGGACCTCGGCCAGGAAGCCGCCCATCGGCTGCTCACGCGCTTTGCGCCGCCGGGGCGGCCCGACGGCACCTCCGCCGGCTGGGCCGAGCACCGCTGGATGCGCCTGCAACTGCTGCGCGAAGCCCTGGCCGAGTTGCTGGCCGGCGCGCATGCGGCGGCGGCGCGCAACCGCTATGCGGGAGCACTGCGCACGCAGATCGCCGACGCCACCGTGCGCCCGCCGGTGGGCGATGTGCCGACGGGCGATGTGTCGACGGGCGATGCGCGGAACGAGTTGCTCAGCGCCTCGCAGGCCGCGGTGCTGCAGGGCGCGCTCGACGCGGTGCTCGCGGCCGAGGCCGCCCTGACCGGACCCGCCGAGCCCCTGCCCCGGCCGCTGCTGCCCCGCCCCGTGCTGCGCCTTCGCCCACCGCTCTGATTCCGAGGAGTCTTTCGATGCCCGCCCCTGTCCAGGACCCTTCGCGCACGCTGCGCGGCATCACCGACCTGACGCTGGCCGCACCGCTCAAGCGCGGCCTGGTCGCCGCCCCCGACGCGCGCAGCCACGAGACGCGCCTGTCGCTGCTGCTGCGCAGCCTGAACACGCTGCGCTACGCCTCGCTGGAGATCGATCCGGCGCCGGCGATCCCGGACATGATCGACCGCGTGCGCGCGCTGCAGTCCTTCCGGCTTGCGCTGACGGACGGCCCCGACGGCAGCCGGCTGCTGGTGCTGGCCGTGAGCTTCGACGGCGGCTGGGAGCCCTACATGCGCCGCGTGTGGCGCGACCTCGGGCCACTGCTGGACGTGATCTTCTGCAACTGCGAGGGCTACCTGCTCGCGCGCACGCATCCCTATGCCGAGTACGCACGCTGGGTGCGCAGCGCGCAGCGCGCCACCGAGTTCTTCTACACCGCCAGCCCGGTCACGGTGAACGACCTGCACTGGCTGCGCGCGCAGCAGCGCGCCCCGGCGCCGCCGCCGCCCGTGATCGGCAACGCCACGCTGGCTGCGCAGGCGCTGCCGGGCCTTGCGGCGCTGTATCGGCTCACCGAGCTGTACCCGCCCGGCACGCCCGACGGCGACTGCCTGCTGCATGCGGCGCACCACCTGCTGCGGCCGCTGTGGACGCGCATGAGCGCCACGCCACCGACGCTCCTGCCCGCACACATGCCCTGCCACACGCCCACCGAAGAGGCGGCCGTGGCCTGGTTCATGACGCAGGTGGCACCGACGCCGGCGGCACCTGCGCAGGCCTGCCCCGCCCGTGCGCACTGGCCGCCGCCCGATGCGCAGGCCGGGATCGTCCAGGCCCTGCCGGCAACACCGACGCACGGCGCGCTGCTGCTGATCGAGTGCGACGACGCGAGGGCGATCGGCGAACTGGTGTGCCGGCTCGATCCGGCCACGCTCGGGGCGCAAACCGCCAAGGAGCGCAGCGGACCGTGGCGCAACCTGTTCTTCACCCTGGCCGGCCTGAGGAAGGCGCGGGTGCCCGACGGCCTGCTGGCCTGCCTGCCGACGGAATTCCTCCAGGGCATGGAGGCACGCGCCGCAGTGCTGGGCGATCTGGAGGCGGACCATCCGCAGCACTGGGCGCTGCCCGAACGCAACTGGCCGCTGGGCGCCGCGACGACGACACCGACGCGCGTGGCGCTGTCGAGCGTGCATGTGGTGGCGCAGATCCTGGTGGCGTCGGCGACACCGGGCTGGCACGCCCTGGACGCGCAGCACCCGGCCTATGGGGCCATCGACGACTTCCAGGCCCGGTTGCCGAAGGGGGCACGCATCCTGTCGGTGGAGCCGCTGCACCGGAACATCGACGCCGGGGGCCAGGCGCGCGAGCACTTCGGCTTCGCCGACGGCCTGAGCAATCCCATGCATCCGGATGACCAGCCGGCCGGCAGCCCGCGGGCTGGCGACTGGGACCGCTGGGCGCTCGGCGACTATTTGCTCGGCTACGGCAACAGCCACGACGATCCGCCGCTGCAGGGCCGCTTCTGGACCGACAGCACCTTCCTCGTGGTGCGCAAGCTGCGACAGGACGTGGACGCGCTGCACGCGCTGGTCGGGGGGCCGCCTGGCCATTCGGGTCTCGCGGCGCTGATGGTCGGCCGGCAGCAGGACGGCCGCAACCTGGTCGACGGCACGCTGGGCAATGCCTTCGACTATGCGAACGACCCCATGGGCGCGCTGTGCCCGCTGCACTCGCATGTGCGGCGTGCCAATCCGCGCGTGCGCAAGGGCCAGCGGGAGGACCTGCAGGTGCTGCCGCGCATCCTGCGGCGCGGCATGTCCTATGGCCCGCCGCACACGGCCCAGACGGCACAGGAGGAACGCGGCGTGGTCTTCATGGCCTACAACGCGTCCATCGCCGAGCAGTTCGAGCTGATCCAGTCCTGGCTCTCCGGCGGCAACAGCGGGGGCGACGGCAGCTACTCAGGGCAGCGCGACCCGATCTTCGCGCGGCCGCGCGAGGGCGACCGTGACAGCTTCGTCTTCGGGCCCTGCCCGAGGCCGGGAGCGCTGCCGCTGCCGCCCGGCGCAGCGCGGCCGGTGGCGCTGCAATGGGGGCTGTACCTCTTCGTGCCCTCCGTGCCGGCGCTGCAGGACATCGCGCGCTTCGCCACCGAGGCGGGCTGCCCGGCGGCCGCGTCCGACCCGGCGGCGGCAGAACGCGCCGCCGAGGCCAAGAAGGGCGCCATGGTCATCGCGAAACTGAAAGCGGCGGAATCGGCGCTCGGCCTGGGCGCGGCGCGCGAACAGTGGAAGCTGGTGCTCGAGGACCTGGGTGCGCGGCAGAACGGCACCAGCCAGTGGCTCTGGACGGCCGTGCGCGAGCTGCACGGCGGGGTGCTGCGCACGCCCTACGGCGTGCTGGTGGGCCGCCGCGACCAGGTGATGGAGGTGTTCGGCGAC
>JAFEEH010000158.1 GCA_018241185.1 Pseudomonadota bacterium
AGTGGGTGGGTCGATGCCTCTACATCGCCCAGGCTTGTCGATGTCCCTCCACCCCGGCGCCTTGCCCTTTCTCCAATGGTTGTTGCGGTGGCAAAACCATACAAGCTTGTCGAAGCCTCGCGCGTCGCTTCGACGGGCTCAGCGTGAACGGTGGTGGAGAGTGAAGCGCAGTAAATGTCGGGTGGCTCGCGGTGTTGCTTCACACTCCCGTTGCTACTGAATTGATAGCTGTCCGCGCAAGCGGGGCGGGCGTTGCAGCCCGATTTGGCTCTGAAGCTGGCGTGCGCGCCGCCACCGCCGACGCGATCTCGCCCAGCCGCCGCAGCCCGGTGTCGATGGCCGGCGACCAGGGCCAGCCGCAGTTGATGCGCAGGCAGTGGTCGAAGCGCGCCGAGTTCGAGAACAGCGTGCCCGGCGCGAACAGGATGTGCTCGCGCAGTGCGGCGTCGAACACCGGCACCGAGGACAGCCGCTCGGGCAGCTCCACCCACAGCTGAAGCCCGCCCGGCGGCAGGTTCAGCCGCGTGCCGGCCGGAAAGTGCTGGGCGATGGCGTCTGCGGTGCGCTCGCGCTGCACGCGCAGCCGGTCGCGCAACTGGCGCAGGTGCCGGTCGTAGGCGCCGGTGGCCATGAACTGGCCGGCCGCCCATTGCGAGAGTTCCTCGTTGCTGCGCGTCTGCGCGTACTTGAGCATCTCCACCCGCGCATGCCAGCGGCCGGCCGTGATCCAGCCCAGCCGCAGCCCCGGCGCCAGCACCTTGTGCAGCGAGGCGCAGTGGATGACGTGGCCGCCGCGGTCGAAGGACTTGAGTGCGCGCGGCGGCACGGGGGCATCGAGCAGCTCGGTGTAGGTGTCGTCCTCGATCAGCGGGATGCCGTGCCGCTCGCACAGGTGCACCAGCCGTTCCTTGTGCGCGTCGGGCATCACGCTGCCCAGCGGGTTCTGCAGGTGCGGCACCACGATGACGGCCTTGATGTTGCCGTAGGCGCCGATCGCCATCTCCAGCGCCTCCACCGACAGGCCGGTCTGCGGGCTGGTGGGAATCTCCAGCGCGCGCATGCCCAGGCTCTCCAGCACCTGCAGCAGGCCGTAGAAGGTGGGTGATTCCACCGCCACGGTGTCGCCTGGCTGCGCCACCGCGCGCAGCGCGAGGTTCAGCGCCTCGATGCAGCCGTTGGTGGGCAGCACCTCGTCGGGCGACAGCGTCATGCCGGCCCGCAGCGCGCGCTTGGCCATCGTTTCGCGAAAGGGCGTGCGGCTGCGCGAGGGTGCGGCGGTGGTCAGCATCTCGGGGCGCTGGCGCAGCAGGCGCGCCATCGCGGCGCGCAGCGCCTCGCCGGGGTACAGCGCCGGCGAGGCGCGGGCGATCGACAGGTCCAGTTGCACCTCGCCGTAGCGCCGGCGCATCACGAAGTCCGACACCTTCTCGTGGATGCCGACGAACTGCGCCGGGTCGGGCGCGCGGTCGGTGGCCGGCTCGTCCATCGGCGGCGTGGCCAGGCGGCGCGGGCGGCGCACGAAGTACCCCGATCGGTCGCGCGCCTCGGCCCAGCCTTCGCTCTCGAGCGTGCGGCACAGCTGGAGCGCGGTGGACAGGCTCACGCCGTGGCGTTTCATCAGATCGCGCAGCGAGGGCAGGCGGTCGCCCGGCTGCAGCGATCCGGCGCGGATCGCGTCGAGGTAGTGCTGGGCCAGCTGGCGGTAGCGCGGAGGCATGTCCATGGAGGTGTCCGTGTGCGCCAGGGCTGGGCGGCGCCTGTGCCCATCGTGCGCCGCACCGGCGTGCGGCAACAGATGCAGATCGGGCCGAAATGACCATAACAGATGGCTCGGCGGGCCGGCTGCTGCGATGCAGAAAGGCGGGCCGTGTGCCTGTTTTCCGAAGGGGCGGATTCCTACGATGAGCTCACCTACCCACCCCGCCGAAAGAAGCTGCCATGCACTGCCAGACCCCCTCCTGCGACACCGCCCGGCTGGCACCGGGCCAGAGCCTGCACATCGCCGTCGACGCGGGCACCGCCTTCGTCGTGACGGCGGGCCGACTGCGCATCGACGAGGCGCCGCGCTGGATCGCCGACATCTGCGTGCCCGTGGGCTCCACCCTGGACGAGGGCGCGCACCATGTGGTCGAGCGCGCGGGCTGGATCACGCTGAGCGCCTTGGGCGCACCGGTGACGTGGCGCCGGCTGCCGACGCCTGTGCCCGCACCGCGCAGCCGCTGGCCGGCGTGGGCCTGGTCGCGGCGCAGCGCCGGCGCCTGACACTGCAGCTTGCGCTGCGTCAAGGTCGATGCGGCGCGACCGGCACAGACTGGGGACTCCATCCACTTCGGAGTTCACCATGTACCAGCGCATTCTTGTTCCCGTCGACGGCAGCGAGACCTCGCGCCGCGGACTCGACGAAGCCCTGCGGCTCGCCGCCGCCGTCGGTGGGCGCGTCCGCGTGCTGCACGCGATCGACGAGTTGTCCTTCGCCCTGGCCATGGACGCCTATGCCGGCAACCCGGGCGGCTGGCTGGACACGCTGCGCGATCAGGGCGCGCAGCTGCTCGCACGCGCCGCGGCGCAGGCCGCCCAGGCCGGCGTGCCGGTCGACACGGTGTTGCGCGACGAGTTCCGCAGCCCGGTGCACCAGGTCGTCAACGACGAGGCGCGCGACTGGGGCGCCGAGCTCATCGTGCTGGGCACCCACGGCCGGCGCGGCCTGGGCCGCATGGTCATGGGCAGCAGCGCCGAGCAGATCCTGCGCACGGCGCGTGTGCCGGTGCTGCTGGTCCGTGCCGCCGAAGAGGCCCAGCCCGCCAAGGCTCCCGCGGCCGACGAGCGCATCGTGATCCACCAGCCCACCGGCGCACTCGCCTTCGAGTGACACCATGGCAACGATGAAAGCCGCCGTGGTGCGCGCCTTCGGCGAGCCGCTGCGCATCGAGGAGGTGCCTGTGCCGCAGGTGCAGCCGGGGCAGGTGCTGGTCAAGGTCGCCGCCTCGGGCGTGTGCCACACCGACCTGCACGCCGCCGACGGCGACTGGCCGGGGAAGCCGCACCTGCCCTTCATTCCGGGCCATGAGGGCGTCGGCCATGTCTACGCCGTCGGCGCCGGCGTGAAGCACCTCCGAGAGGGCGACCGCGTGGGCGTGCCCTGGCTGCACACCGCCTGCGGCCATTGCGAGCACTGCCTGACCGGCTGGGAGACGCTCTGCGACGAGCAGCAGATGACCGGCTACACCGTCGATGGCGCCTACGCCGACTACGTGCTCGCCGACCCGGGCTACGTGGGCCATCTGCCGCCGAAGCTGGGTTTCGTCGAAGTGGCGCCCATCCTGTGCGCGGGCGTCACGGTCTACAAGGGGCTGAAGGTGCTCGACTGCAAGCCCGGCGACTGGGTGGCCATCTCGGGTGTGGGCGGCCTGGGCCACCTGGCCATCCAGTACGCACGCGCCATGGGCCTGCACGTGGCCGCGGTCGACATCGATGACGCCAAGCTCGAACTGGCGCGACGCGTGGGTGCCGAGCTGACCGTCAACGCCGCGCAGTGCGATCCGGCGGCCGAGCTGCAGCGCAGCCTGCGTGGTGCCAAGGGCGTGCTGGTGACGGCGGTGTCGCGCCAGGCCTTCTCGCAGGCGCTGGGCATGCTGCACAAGCGCGGCACCATGTCCATGGTCGGCCTGCCGCCCGGCGATTTCGCATTGCCCATCTTCGACATGGTGCTCAACGCCAAGACCGTGCGCGGCTCCATCGTCGGCACGCGCCAGGACCTGCAGGAGGCGCTGGACTTCGCGGCCGAAGGCAAGGTCCATACGGTCTGCGCGCCGGGCCGGCTGGAAGACATCAACGACATCCTGGGCCGCCTGCGCCGTGGGGAGGTCGACGGCCGCGTGGTGCTGCAGATGGAGGAGGCGGCCTGAGCGCGGCGGATCCGACGCGCCTCGTCCTGAAAGTTTGTGAGCGCATGCTCCCCTGTGCGGAGGACGACCGGCGCCCCGTGCAGGCCTACGCTGGAACCCCACCCACGAGGAGACCGCCATGCCGATCAAGCTCACCCAGCCTTTCGACGACACCGTCATCAGCACGCAGGAAAAGAGCTTTCTGCGCAACCTGCAGGCCAACATCCTCAAGGGCCACGGCCGTGAGCATGTCGCGCTGCTCTTCCTGGAAGTGACCGATGCGCCCAAGGCGCGTGCCTTCCTGCATGCCTTCCCGGTCACGGACGCGCACACGCAACTGCAGGAAGCGTTGCAGTTCAAGGCCACGCGTTCTCCCGGTGGTGTGGTGCGACTGGCTTTTCTGAGCCAGACGGGCATGACGAAATTCGGGCGCCAGGGCGCCTTCGCCGGCTTCGGCGCCTTCGCCAGTGGCATGGCGGCCGACCCGCAGGTGCTCGACGACGGCACCACAGCGAGCTGGCAGAACGAGCTCAAGCGGCCCCTGGACGTGCTGCTGCTGGTGGCCTACCACCACGAGGCCGACTTCGCGCGCATCGTCGGCAAGCTCGCTGCCGACCTCGGCAAGGACGACAGCGGCTTCGCCATCCGCTTCGTCCAGGAAGGCCGGGCCTACAAGAACGCCGACGGCGAGGGGATCGAGCATTTCGGCTATGTCGATGGCCGCTCGCAGCCACTGATGCTGCAGAGCGAACTGGCGAAGGAGCCCCGCACCGTGTACGACCCGGCGGCGCCACTGTCGCAGTTCCTCGTGCCCGATCCGCTGGATCCGGCCGGCACGGCGAGCCATGGCAGCTTCTTCGTCTTTCGCAAGCTCGAGCAGGACGTCGCCGGCTTCAAGCAGGCCGAAGAAGCCCTGGCAGGTGACATGGGCTTGGTCGATGACGACCGCGAGCGTGCCGGCGCGCAGGTGGTGGGCCGCTTCGAGGACGGCACGCCGCTCACGCTGCATCAAGCCGAGGCCGGCGTGCCTGTCGTCAACGATTTCGACTACGGGGCCGACCCCAGCGGCGGCAAGTGCCCTTTCCACGCGCATATCCGCAAGTCCAACCCACGCGGGTCGAGCCCCGGCGGCCTGGCCTTCGACAAGGGCGTGCAGATGGCCCGCCGCGGCATCACCTACGGCGTGCGCCTGCAGGACCCGGACACCAAGGAACTCGTCGACCAGCCCAACGACGGCGTGGGCCTGCTCTTCATGAGCTACCAGGCGTCGATCGAGAACCAGTTCCACTTCATGCAGACCGCCTGGGTCAACAACGAGGGCTTCCCCTCGGGTGGCGTGGGCATGGACCCCATCATCGGCCAGCGCGGCACGCTGGGGCAGCACTGGCCGCCGAGCTTCGGCTCGACGGCTGGCGCCATCCAGAAGCTGTTCGCCGGCTTCGTCGCGCTCAAGGGCGGCGAATATTTCTTCGCTCCGTCGATCGCCGGCCTGCGCAACCTCTGACCGGCGCGGTCGGGCCGCGGCCGTCGTGCGGCAGGGCTTCAGAGGAACATGCCGCCCGACACCTCGACGCGCTGGCCGGTCATCCAGCCGTTGCCCGGCTGCAGCAGCGCCGCGATGGCGCCGCCGATGTCGTCGGGCAGGCCGACGCGGCCCAGCGCGGTCTGCGACGCGATGGCGGCGTTGAGGTCCTTGTTGTCGCGCACGGCGCCGCCGCCGAAATCGGTCTCGATGGCGCCGGGGGCGATCACGTTCACGGCGATGCCGCGCGGGCCGAGCTCCTTGGCCAGGTAGCGCGTCAGCACCTCGATGCCGCCCTTCATCGCCGCATAGGCGCCGTAGCCCGGCAGCGCGAAGCGGGCCAGGCCGCTCGACACGTTCAGAATCCGGCCGCCGTCCGCGATCAGCGGCAGCAGCACCTGCGTGAGGAAGAACGGGCCCTTCAGGTGCACGGCCACGAGTTCGTCGAACTGCGCCTCGGTGGTCTGCGCGATGGGGGCGTTGACGCCGATGCCCGCGTTGTTCACGAGGTAGTCGAAGCGCTCGCGCTGCCAGGTGGTGGCCAGCGCCTGCTTCAGCGCCGCCGCGAAGTCGCCGAAGGACTTCGACTGCGAGACGTCCAGCGGCAGCGCCACGGCGCGTCGGCCCAGGGCCTCGATCTCCTGCACCACGGCCTGGGCTTCGCCGGCGCTGCTGCGGTAGGTGAGCACGAGGTCGACGCCGGCGCGTGCCAGGTGCAGGGCAGCGTTGCGGCCCAGGCCGCGGCTGCCGCCGGTGATCAGGGCAATGGGGGTGGAGGGGGTGGTCATGTCGGTCCTTTCCGTGCGGTGGGTTGCGATGGAATGAACTTTATGGGTCGACAATCGATGGATAAAGCCGTTGAAAATCGCTTCACTGTTCAAAAAAAATTGACAATAGGCCGTCCATGGACCTCGACGCCCTGCGCATCTACCTGCTGGTCGCCGAGTCGGCCAGCTTCACCCGCGCGGCCGAGCGGCTGGGCCTGACGCGGGCGCGCGTGTCCGCCGTCGTGCAGCAGCTGGAGGCCGAACTGGGCACGCGCTTGCTGCAGCGCACGACGCGCAGCGTGCGCGTCACACCTGACGGGCAGCTCTTCGCCGAGCGCGCGCAGGCGCTGGTGGGCGACGCGGAAGAGCTCCAGGCGCTGTTCCAGCGGCAGCCGGCGGCGTTGCGCGGGCGGCTGCGCGTCGACATGCCGGGCCAGTTGTCGAGCCAGGTGCTGATCCCGCGTCTGCCCGAATTCCTGGCGGCCCACCCGCAGATCGAACTCGAGCTCAGCAGCACGGACCGGCGGGTCGACCTGGTGCACGAAGGCTTCGATTGCGTGATTCGCGCCGGCGCGCTGCGCGAATCGGGCCTGGTGGCGCGGCCGCTGGGCCTCCTGCCGCAGATCAATGTGGCCAGCCCGGCCTACCTTGCCGCGCACGGCATGCCGCGCAGCCTGGACGATCTGGCGCGTCATCGCCTGGTGCGCTATTCGTCGACGCTCGGCGGCGCGGCCCCCGGATGGGAGTACACGACGCCCGAGGGACCGCAGATGCTGCCGATGGCCGCGGTGCTCACCGTGAACAACACCTTCGCCTACGAGTCGGCGTGCCTCGCGGGCCTGGGCATCATCCAGGCGCCGGCATTGGGTCTGCGCGAGTGGATCGACAGCGGACGGCTGGTGGAACTGCTGCCTCAGCACCGCGCCGACCCGCTGCCTGTGACGCTGCTCTACGCCCACCGTCGCCAGGTCGCGCGGCGCGTGCAGGCCTTCATGGACTGGGTGGCGGCGGTGATGGCCGAGGTGCTGTCCCCGGCGCCCGATCTGCTATCGAAAGAATAGCTGCTTGCGCCCACTGGACGGGCGCTGCAGCCTCATTTGGCTTGAATCGTGGGGAGCAGCGCTTGAGGGCGCGGCGATCAGCCCCGATCGCCCGGTGTGCTGCTCAGCGCTTCGAGGAAGGTGCGCCGCCACCAGTGCACGTCCTGCTCGCGGATGCGCTGCAGCAGCTTCTGGTGCCGCGCACGGCGTTCCTCCAGCGGCATCTGCAGCGCCTGCTGCACCGTCTCGGCGGTGCCGTGCGTGTCGTAGGGGTTGACCAGCAGCGCTTCCTTCAACTGCTCGGCCGCGCCGGCGAAGCGCGAGAGCACCAGCACACCGGGGTCTTCCGGGTCCTGCGCCACCACGTACTCCTTGGCGACCAGGTTCATGCCGTCTCGCAGCGGCGTGACCAGGCCCACCGCGGCCGCGCGGCACAGGCCCGGCACGCGCTTGCGCGCCACCATGCGGTGGATGTAGCGCACCGGCATCCAGTCCAGCTCGCCGTAGTCGCCGTTGATCGCGCCGCACAGCGACTCGAGTTCGCGCCGGATGTCGCCGTAGGCGTTCACGTCCTCGCGCGTGGGCGACGCGATCTGGATCAGCGTCGCACTGCGCCGGTTCTCGGGGTAGTGCGCCAGCAGCTCGCGGAAGGCGCGCACCCGCTGCGGGATGCCCTTGGAGTAGTCCAGCCGGTCGATGCCCAGCAGCAGACGGCGCTTGCTGTACTCGTCCTTCATGGTCGCGTACATGTCGCGCGCGTCCTTGGCCTGCGTCAGTGCCTCGAACTCGTCCACGTCGATGCCGATGGGGAAGGCACTGGCGCGCACCGTGTTGCCCCAGGCGCGGAACATGTCGTCGCCCAGCGATTCGCCGTGCGCCTCGTTGAGCACGTAGCGCTCGAAGTGCTGCACGTCCTGGTTGGCCTGGAAGCCGATCACGTCGTAGGCGAAGAGCGAGCGCATCAGCCACTCGTGCTGCGGAATCGCAGCCATGATGATCTGCGGCGGCAGCGGGATGTGCAGGAAGAAGCCGATGCGCTGCCTGCAGCCCATGGCGCGCAGCTCGGCCGCGAGCGGGATCAGGTGGTAGTCGTGCACCCAGAGGATGTCGTCGTCGCGCAGCAGCGGCAGCAGCTTGCGCGCGAAGAGCTGGTTCACGCGCCGGTAGCCGCCGATGTAGCCGGCCTCGAAGTTGGCCAGGTCGAGCCGGTCGTGGAACACCGGCCACAGCACGTTGTTGCTGTAGCCGAGGTAGTAGGCATCGTGGTCTTCGCGGCTGAGGTCGAGCGTGGCCAGCATCACCTTGCCGGCCTGGTGCTTGTGCAGCTCGCCTTCGCCCGTGGGACCGTCCTCGACGATGGTGCCGCTCCAGCCGAACCACAGGCCGCCGCTTTGCTGCAGCGATTCGCCCACGGCCACCGCCAGGCCGCCGGCGGCGGGCTTGCGGGGGTCGGCGACGCGGTTGGAGATGACGACAAGACGGGGCATTGCGGGGATCCAGGTGAAGGCGGCAGGAGCTTCAGGCGCGCACCAGCGTGTCGCGCAGCGTCTGCAGCCACGTGTACATGGCCGCGGGGCCGGCCAGACGGTGCGCGGCGCGCGTGCTGCCTTCGCCGATCTTGATGCCCATGCCGCCGGGACGCGACTGCACGACGGCGAAGCCGGTCTCGTCGGTGGTGTCGTCGCCGGCGAAGACCGGGCGACGGCCCTCGAACGGAGCCTCCTTCAGGAAAGCGTCGATCGCGATGCCCTTGTTCACGCCGGCCGGCTTGATCTCCACCACGCACTTGCCGTGCAGCAACTCGAACTGCGGCTGCGTGCCGACCACCTCGGCCATGGTGTCCAGGCAGAGTTGCTCGAGCGCCGGCGCCAGCCGGTAATGCAGGGCGATGGCAGCGTGCTTGCGTTCCACCAGCAAGCCGGCGTGGCGCGAGGCCAGGGCGTTGGCGGCTTCGAGCACGCCGCTGAGGTCGGGCGCGGCGGCTTCCTGCATGCGGCCTTCGGCGTCGCGGCGCTGCACGCCGTGTTCACCGGCGGACGGCAGGCGCAGCGGTGCGAGGAAGCGGTCCAGCACATCGATGGGGCGACCCGAGACCACGGCCATCGCGCCGCCGAGCAGCTCGTGCAGCTCGATGAGCAGGGGCACGAGGCCAGGGGCCACTTCGACGGCTTCGGGGGTTTCGGCGATCGCGACCAGCGTGCCGTCGAAATCGAGGAAGAGGGCCGCATCGCGGCCCGGGAGTGGCGGGGTCGTCTGCATCTGCGGGGACCTTAGCACGGGCCGTGGCGACCGCGCGTCGGCCAAAGCCGGCAGTTCCCACAGGCCGGGGCGGGCCCCGCCCCGGGTCAGAGCGCGGCCGCAGCCACGGCGGCCACGCGCGCGGCATGGATCGCCTGGCCGATCTGCGGCCCCTTGGCCCCGCGTGCCGCCGCCTCGCGTGCGATGCCCTCGGTGGCCACCGACTGCGCGGCCTCGAGCGCGCGCAGCAGGCGCGGCCGCTGGGGGTAGGGCGCGTCCTCCATGCCCAGGCGCCCGCGTGCATCGCACTCGCAGGCCAGCAGCGCCGCATCGAAGCGCTGCGGCTTGCGGAAGGCGTCGCAGCGCTCCAGCAGCCGCACCAGCGCCGCGGCCTCGAAGCCCTCGCTGCGGTGGATGTTGCCGTGCTCGCGCGCGACCACATCGGCCAGCTCGCGCACCTCGGTGGGCACGCGCCAGCGCTCGCACACGCCAGCCAGCAGCCGGGCGCTGCGCTGTTCGTGGCCGATGTGGCGCGGCAGCGCGTCGGCCGGCGTGGTGGCCTTGCCCAGGTCGTGTGTGAGGCAGGCGAAGCGCACCGGCAACGGCGCCTGCAGGCGCGCGCTCATGTCCAGCACCATCATCAGGTGCACCCCGGTGTCGACCTCGGGGTGGTGCTGCGGCGGCTGCGGCACGCCCCACAGCGCGTCGACCTCGGGCAGCAGCACCTTGAGGGCGCCGCAGGCGCGCAGCACCTCGAACATGCGGGAGGGCCTGGCTTCCATCAGGCCGCGCGCGAGTTCCTGCCACACCCGTTCGGGCACGAGGGCATCGACCTCGCCGTCGGCCACCATGTCGCGCATCAGCGCCATCGTCTCGGGCGCGACCGTGAAGTCGTGGAAGCGGGCCGCGAAGCGCGCCAGTCGCAGGATGCGCACCGGGTCTTCGCGGAAGGCCTCGGTCACATGGCGCAGCACCTGCTGCTGCAGGTCGCCGCGGCCGTCGTAGGGGTCGACCAGGGCCGGCGTTTCAGGGTCGAAATGGCCCGAAACGCCCGCCACGCTTGCGGGAACAGCTATGGAATTGATAGTGAGGTCGCGCCGCGCGAGGTCCTGCTCCAGCGTCACGTCCGGCGCCGTGTGCACGGTGAAGCCGCGGTAGCCGGGCCCGCTCTTGCGCTCGGTGCGGGCGAGCGCATGCTCCTCGTGCGTCACGGGATGCAGGAAGACCGGGAAGTCGCGCCCGACCGGCACGAAGCCCTGCGCCGCCATGTCGTCGGGCGTCGCGCCGACCACGACCCAGTCGCGGTCGGACACCGGCAGGCCGAGCAGGCGGTCGCGCACGGCGCCGCCGACGAGGTAGATCTCCATGGGGCGAGTGTAGGAAGGCCCGCGCGCATCGCCGCCAAGGGAACGCCGGGCGCGCCGCCGGCTCCAATCCGCTCCGCAAAACCATTCCTACAAGGAGCTTTCATGGTCAGGAGACAACGTGCAGCGGCGCTGGGCGCCGTGGCGGCCGCAGCCGCATTGGCCTCGGCGCCCGCGATGGCGCAGCAGGCCGGCGACTGGGTCGTCGGCGCCGGCTGGTTCCACCTGTCGCCGCAGGACTCGAGCAAGCCGCTGACCTTCACGGCGCCGGTGCCCGCCGTGGTGCCCGGCTCGGGTGCGCGCGTGAGCGATTCCGACACGCTGGGCCTGAGCGCGGCCTACTTCATCGATCCGCACTGGGCCGTGGAGGGCGTGCTCGGCATCCCGCCCAAGTTCAAGCTCTATGGCACCGGCACGCTGGACCGTGTCGGCGAACTGGGCCAGGCCCGCCAGTGGAGCCCGACGATCCTGGGCAAGTACTACTTCAACGACGCCGAGGCGCGCTTTCGTCCCTTCGTCGGCCTGGGTGCGACCTACGTCTGGTACAGCGATGTCAACCTGACGTCCAGCCTGCAGAGCGCGCTGGGCAGCCAGTTGCGCCAGGCACCGCTGTCGACCGTGACGACCGCCAAGCTCGACAGTTCCTTCGCGCCGGTCGTCAACGTGGGTGCGGCCTGGCAGTTCGACCGGCATTGGGGCGTGTCGCTGTCGGTGTCGTACATCCCGCTGAAGACGACCGCGAAGCTGACGACCACGACCTCGTTCGGACTGCCGATCGGCACCAGCCAGGCCAGCCTCAAGCTCAACCCGGTGGTGACCTACCTGGCGGCGACCTACCGCTTCTGACCGGCGCTCAGCGCGACGTGCGGTAGGGCTCGTCGAAGGGCACGAAGTCGTGCTCCTTCAGCGCCTCGTCGCTCCAGGCCTGCACGCCGGGCAGCGCCAGCAGGCGGTCGGCGTAGGCCTGTGCTTCGGCGGGCACGGGCAGGCCATAGGTGCGGATGCGCGAGGCGACCGGCGCGAAGTACGCATCGGCGATGCTGAAGTCGCCGAACAGCAGCGGCCCGCCGTGGGCGGCGAGCAGCCCGGTCCACATGCCGCCGATGCGTTCCAGGTCGGCGCGCACGGCGGCCTGTTCGCGAACGATCTTCCGGCCGACCTCGCGCAGGTCGGCCTCGATGTTCATGGGGCAATGGCCGCGCAGCGCGGTGAAGCCGGCGTGCATCTCGGCGCACACGCTGCGGGCGCGGGCACGCGCGGCCACGTCGCGCGGCCACAGGGCCTTGTCGGGGAAGCGCTCGGCGACGTACTCGGCGATGGCCAGCGTGTCCCACACCGCGAGTTCGCCGTCGACCAGGACGGGCACCGTGCCGTTGGGGTTGAGCGCCTTGACGGTGGCCTTGAAGGCGGAGTCGGCATCGAAGGAGTCGAAGCGCACCATCACCTCCTCGAACGGGATGCCGGCCTGCTTGAGCAGCACCCACGGCCGCATGGACCACGAGGAGTAGTTCTTGTTGCCGATGTAGAGCTTGAGCGTCGCCATGTCCGGTTCCCAGGTGCAGAGTGAAGGCGCCGATGCTAGCGGCTGGCCTGCGCCGCGCTGATGCCGGATGGGCCGCGGATTGATGCCGAATCCGCGACGACGCGCTCAGCCCGGCGGCTTGTGCGCATCGTCGTCGGGCGAGGCGATCACGCGGGGCCGCGGACGTTCTTCGCTGTCCTGCGGCGGCCCGACGATGCGTTCGAGACCGCTCACGAGCCGAGGCACGACCTGCAGCACTGCCAGCGCCAGCAGCGCGCTGAGCACGGCGGTAGCCTCGCGTCCGAGGCCGCAGGCCATGCCGATGGCGGCCGTCATCCACAGGCCGGCGGCGGTGGTCAGGCCTTGCACCTGCTGCTCGCCGGCGCCGTGCTTGAGGATGGTGCCGGCGCACAGGAAGCCCACGCCCGCCACCAGGCCCTGGATCACGCGGCTCATGTCGGCCGGCTCGATGCCGGTCTGCTGCGGCACCAGAACGAACATCGCCGAGCCGATCGCCACCAGCATGTGGGTGCGCACGCCGGCGGCCTTGCCCTGCTGCTCGCGCTCGAAGCCGAGGATGAAGCCCAGCACCGAGGCCAGCAGCAGCCGCACGGTGATGCGCACGAACTGCGAGAGGTCGGGAACGTCGGAGAACTCCGCGACGACCACCTCGGTGATCTCGTTCCACCAGGACGAAGCGGCCATGGGCTGGGGCGGGAGTGGGACTGGGCGGGAGTGTGGCGCGACAGGCCGCCGGCCGGCTGTAGGCAGAAGTCGTTTCGTGCGCAGCAGGCCGCAGCCGCGCTCAGGGCGCCGGCGGCACCGGCGCGGGTGCGGACGCCACGCCGACCGTGGGTGGCACGCCCGGCCGGCTGCCGTGCCAGCGCCGCACCGAGCGCTGGAAGAACAGGCTGTTGGGGATCTGCAGCGTGGTGCCGTCCGACTCGGTGCCGCTCTCCTCCAGCGTGGTGTAGACTAGGTTGATGTCGAGCACGCGCCCGCGCAGGCCGGGCTTCTCGCCGTTCTCGAGCACCTCCACCACGTCGTCGATGCGGAACATGCGGGTGGTGAAGATCAGGAGCGCGCAGAAGATGTTCGACAGCACGCTCCAGGCCGCGAAGAAGGCCACCGCGCCGACGGCCGCGAAGCCGGTGAAGGCCGTCCACAGCACGGTGCCCGAGACGCCCAGGCGCTCCAGGCTCCACAGCAGCGCGCCGCCGTAGATCAGGAAGCCGGCGACGCGGCGCGACACCACGGCGACCTCGACCGGCAGCGCATAGGCGCCGGTCACGCGGCGGATCAGGCGCGCGGCCAGGCGGAACAGCAGCCAGGCGCCGATCAGGATCAAGGCGACCTGGCCCATCGGGATCAGCACGTCGAGCCACTCGACGGCCCAGTGCGGCAACGCGTCGCGCAGGGCTTGCAGGTAGCGGTTCATTCAGCGAAAGGGCAGGACGGAAGGCGCGCGCCCGCATTTGGGGCGCGCAGGACTCAGGGCAGGTCCTTGTTCGGTTCCGGCTCGTCGGCCATGCGCGGGCCCACGCGGCCCAGTCGCTCGCGCAGCGACTGCGGGCGGCCGGTGATGATGGCCGCGTAGTTGGTGGTGTTGGCCAGCACCTTCTTCACGTAGTCGCGGGTCTCGCTGAAGGGCACGTTCTCGGCCCAGATGGCGGCGTCGAGCACCGGGCCGTTGCGCCAGGCGCGCGGGCGGCCCGGGCCGGCGTTGTAGGCGGCGGCGGCCAGCGGCATCGAGCCGTCGAAGTCGTCCAGCGCCAGCTTGAGGTAGTTGGTGCCGATGGTGATGTTGGTCTCGCGGTCGGTGATCATGTCTGGCGAATAGGGCAGCCCGATCTTGCGTGCCGTCCAGCGTGCGGTGGCCGGCATCACCTGCATCAGGCCCGAGGCGCCCACGCCCGAGCGGGCGTCCATGATGAAGCGCGATTCCTGTCTGATCAGTCCGTAGACGTAGGCCGGGTCGAGGCCGATGTCCTGGCTCTTGCGCAGCACGGTGTCGTGGAAGGGCATGGGGAAGCGCTGGTCGACGTCGATCACGCCCTTGGTGCGCTCGCTGGTGTTGATGCAGCGGTCGTAGATCTCGCGCTGGCAGGCCAGGTCGGCCGCGGCCAGCAGGGCGCGGTCGTCCATGCCGCCCTTGTCGTGCAGGTTGGTGGCGTAGTTCCACTCGCGCACGCCTTCGGAGCGCAGGCCCATGCCGATGGCGTAGAGCGCGCGCTGCAGCGACGGATTGGTGCGCGCTGCGGCTTTCTCCTCGGGCGTGAGCGGGGCCGGCCGGGTGGCCGCCTGGGCGCGCTGGCCCAGGTCTTCCAGCGCCAGCAGCTCGTAGAAGCCGCGCGTGCCGGCGATGCCCTGCAGCAGCTCGCGCGCCTCTTCCGTGCGGCGATCGCCCCCTTGGGCCATCAGCGCGCGGGCCTTCCAGTAGACCCAGGTCGGGTCCTGACGGCCTTCGTCGCTCATGCCGTCGATGGCCGCGGCGACGTCCTTCCATTGGCCCATGCGCAGCGCGGCACGCGCCTTCCAGGCCAGCATGTCGTCGGTGAGGTCGCTGTTCTTCGTCACGTTGGCGAAGTAGCCCACCGCCTGCGGCGAGAGCTTTTGTGCCGCCTGCCGGCCGATGTGGCCCCAGAGCCAGTTGCGCTCCTCGGGCGAGAGCATCGGCCCCCACTTGCTGTCCAGCTGCAGCGCGGCGGCGTCCGGGTCGGCCGAGGCCATGCGGATCAGCGCCAGCACCACCATTTCCTTGCGCGCCTTCGAGGCCGCGGAGGCGGCACCAGTGAGGAACTTCACCGCGCCGGCGTTGACCTGGTCGAAGGTGGGCAGCGCATCGGGCGCGACGAGGTTGACGGCCGCGCGGGCGGCGCCGGGGCGGCTGGCTTCCATGGCCAGGCGGGCGCGCTTCCAGGCGTCGTTGGGCGAGAGCATGCGCGCCGAGATCAGGCGGTCGGCGGCGGTGAGGCAGCCATCGTCGCCCTCGCGCTGGCCGAACCAGTTGCGGCGCACCGTGTCGGCCTGCGCCTTCGTCGCCTGGCCGGTGCGCAGCACGTCGACGGCGATGGCGTAGCACTGCACCTCGCGGTCGTCCTGCATGCGGAAGGCCGCGTGCATGGCCATGAAGTCGTCCCACTGGCGGCGCTGGCCCAGCAGCAGCAGCCAGTCGTTGCGCAGCCGGTCTTCCTGGTAGGTGCCGGCGTAACGCGTGAGGAAGGCCTGTACCTCGTCGGGGCTGGCCTGCGGCAGGCGGGCCTTGAGCTCCCAGTAGGCGGCCCAGGGTTCGAGCGTGTGGCCCTGGGCCTGAGGCAGCAGGGCGGCGAGCCGGGCCTTGTCGCCGCGCTGGAAGGCCTGCTTCATCTGCAGCAGCACGTCGTCGTTGGTGTTGGTCTGTGCGCAGGCCGGCTGGGCCAGGGCCGCCAGGGCCACCGCGAGACCGGAAAGGAGATGTCTACAGGGTGCCAAAATGCTTCGAAACTGCATCGAGGGATTATGGACAAAGCACCTCACGAAAAACGCGAAGAAACGGCATCTTTCCTCAAGGCCCAGGTCCGCGCCGCGCTGATCGAACAGCGCCTGGCCATGCCCGATCGGCTGCACAAGGCCGACCTGCTGCAGCGGGTGATGCGCATCTGGCTGGTGGGCCGGCCCGACACGGTGATCGGTGCCTATTGGCCGATCAAGGGCGAATTCGACCCGCTGCCCGCGCTGCACCGCTGGAAGGAGGACGGCGAGCTGCTGGCCGAGTCGCAGCGGCGCCGCATCGGCCTGCCGGTGGTCAACCGCGAGCACAAGACGCTGACCTTCCATGCCTGGTACCCGGGGTGCCCGATGGAGAACGACGCCTACGACATCCCCAAGCCCAAGGACACCGAGCTGATCGTGCCGACGCTGCTGTTCGTGCCCTGCCTGGGGTACAGCGCGGGGGGCTACCGGCTGGGGTATGGCGGCGGCTTCTACGACCGCACGCTGGCGTCGCTGGAGCCGCGGCCCTTCACGGTGGGGCTGGGCTTCACCAATGGGTTCATCGAGGACTTCGAGCCGCAGGGGCATGACGTGCCGCTGGATGCAATCTTGAATGACAACGGGGTGGTTTGGCCGGTGGGGTGAGGGTGAAATTGCTATCGAATTGATAGCTGGTGGCGCTTGCTGGACGGGCGGTTTGGGCACTTTTTGTTTATGAATTTGGGCCTTGCTCAGATGTGGATGCAGGAGCCGGGATGTCGCCCCGGCGGGCGACCTACTTTCTTTTGCTTCGCCAAAAGAAAGTAGGCAAAGAAAAGGCGACCCTGCTGGCTGCGACCCTCCGCTTCGCTA
>JAFEEH010000159.1 GCA_018241185.1 Pseudomonadota bacterium
ATCCGCTGCTACCGGCGAAACCGGTGTTACCGGCTTCTTGTCGCCGGAGGCGGCCTTGATCAGCTCCACATCCAGGCAGAGCGACTGCAACTCGCGAATCAGCACGTTGAACGATTCCGGCATGCCGGCCTCGATCGCGTGCTCGCCCTTGACGATGTTCTCGTACACCTTGGTGCGGCCCTGCACGTCGTCGGACTTGACGGTGAGCATTTCCTGCAGCACATACGAGGCGCCGTAGGCTTCCAGCGCCCACACTTCCATTTCCCCGAAGCGCTGGCCACCGAACTGCGCCTTGCCGCCCAGCGGCTGCTGGGTGACGAGCGAGTACGGGCCGGTCGAACGGGCGTGCATCTTGTCGTCCACCAGGTGATGCAGCTTCAGGAAGTGCATGTAGCCGACGGTGGTCGGACGCTCGAACGGTTCACCCGTGCGTCCGTCGATCAGGTAGGCCTGCGTACGCGTCTCGGTCAGGCCCTTGGCCTTCGCGATGTCGTCCGGGAAGGCCAGCTTCAGCATCGCGCGGATTTCCTCTTCCGAGGCACCGTCGAACACCGGAGTGGCGAAGGGCACGCCGCTTTGCAGGTTGTGCGCCATTTCGAGCACGTCGCCATCGCTCAGCTGGCTCAGGTCTTCCTTGCGGCCGGAGCCGTTGTAGAACTGTTCCAGGAACTTGCGCAGTTCGGCCACCTTGGCTTCCTGCTGGAGCAGGTCGCCGATGCGCTGGCCGATGCCCTTGCCGGCCCAGCCCAGGTGCACCTCCAGCACCTGACCCACGTTCATGCGCGAAGGCACGCCCAGCGGGTTCAGGCAGATGTCGCACGGCGTGCCATCGGCCATGTGGGGCATGTCCTCGACCGGAACGATCTTGGACACCACGCCCTTGTTCCCGTGGCGGCCAGCCATCTTGTCGCCGGGCTGGAGACGGCGCTTGACGGCCAGGTAGACCTTGACCATCTTGAGCACGCCTGCCGGCAGTTCGTCGCCCTGCGTGAGCTTCTTGCGCTTCTCTTCGAAGGCCAGGTCGAAGCTGTGGCGGGTCTGTTCGAGCGAGTTCTTGATCGACTCAAGCTGCGCCGCGACTTCGTCGTCCGCGGGGCGGATGTCGAACCAGTGGAACTTCTCGACCGACGACAGGTAGGCCTTGTCGAGCTTGCTGCCCTTGGCCAGCTTGTTCGGGCCGCCGTTGGCGACCTTGCCCGTCAAGAGCTTCTCGATCCGGTCGAAGGCGTCAGCCTCGACGATGCGCAGCTGGTCGTTCAGGTCGAGACGGAAGCGCTTGAGCTCGTCATCGATGATCTGCTGGGCGCGCTTGTCGCGGGTGATGCCTTCGCGGGTGAACACCTGCACGTCGATCACGGTGCCTTGCGAGCCCTGGTCCACGCGCAGCGAGGTGTCCTTCACGTCGGAGGCCTTTTCGCCGAAGATCGCTCGCAGCAGCTTCTCTTCCGGCGTCAGCGTGGTCTCGCCCTTGGGCGTGACCTTGCCCACCAGCACGTCGCCCGGCATGACTTCCGCGCCGACGTAGATGATGCCGGACTCGTCCAGGCGGTTGAGCTGCTGCTCGGCCAGGTTCGGGATGTCGCGGGTGATTTCCTCGGCGCCGAGCTTGGTGTCGCGGGCCATGACCACCAGTTCCTCGATGTGGATCGAGGTGTAGCGGTCGTCGGCCACCACGCGTTCGGAGATCAGGATCGAGTCTTCGAAGTTGTAGCCGTTCCAGGGCATGAAGCCGATCAGCATGTTCTGGCCCAGGGCCAGTTCGCCGAGGTCGGTGGAAGCGCCGTCGGCCACCACGTCACCCTTGGCGATCTTGTCGCCGCGCTTGACGATGGGACGCTGGTGGATGTTCGTGTTCTGGTTCGAACGCTGGTACTTGATGAGGTTGTAGATGTCCACCCCCACCTCGCCGGCCTGCGCCTCGGCGTCGTTCACGCGCACCACGATGCGGGTCGCGTCGACGTAGTCGACCACGCCGCCGCGGGTGGCGGTGACGACGGTGCCCGAGTCGACGGCCGAGACACGCTCGATGCCGGTGCCGACGAAGGGCTTCTCCGGGCGCAGCACGGGCACGGCCTGGCGCTGCATGTTGGCACCCATCAGTGCGCGGTTCGCATCGTCGTGCTCCAGGAAGGGCACGAGCGAGGCGGCCACCGACACGATCTGCGCGGGCGACACGTCCATGTACTGGATGCGCTCGGCACCGACCAGGATGGATTCACCCTTCTCGCGCGCCGACACCAGGTCACCGATCAGCTTGCCGTCCTTGTCGAGCACTGCGTTGGCCTGGGCGATGACGTACTTGCCTTCCTCGATGGCCGACAGGTAGTCGATGTCCATCGTGACCTTGCTGTCGACCACACGGCGGTACGGCGTCTCGATGAAGCCGTATTCGTTCAGGCGGGCGTACAGGGCCAGCGAGTTGATCAGGCCGATGTTCGGGCCTTCCGGCGTCTCGATCGGGCACACACGGCCGTAGTGCGTGACGTGCACGTCGCGCACTTCGAAGCCGGCGCGTTCGCGGGTGAGACCGCCCGGGCCGAGGGCCGAGACGCGACGCTTGTGCGTGATCTCGGACAGCGGGTTGGTCTGGTCCATGAACTGCGACAGCTGCGAGGCACCGAAGAACTCTTTCAACGCCGCCGAGATCGGCTTGCTGTTGATCAGGTCGTGCGGCATGAGCGGCTCTTGCTCGGCCTGGCCCAGACGTTCCTTGACGGCCTTCTCGATGCGGGCGAGGCCGGTGCGGTACTGGTTCTCGGCCAGTTCGCCGACGCAACGCACGCGGCGGTTGCCCAGGTGGTCGATGTCATCGACTTCGCCGCGGCCGTTGCGCAGGTCCACGAGGATCTTGACCACGGCCAGGATGTCCTCGTTGGTCAGCACCATCGGGCCGGTCGATTCTTCGCGGCCGATCTTGGCGTTGAACTTCATGCGTCCGACGCGCGACAGGTCGTAGGTGTCGGGGTTGTAGAACAGGCGCTGGAACAGGGCTTGCACCGCGTCCTCGGTCGGCGGCTCGCCGGGGCGCATCATGCGGTAGATGGCCACGCGCGCGGCGAATTCATCGGCCGTTTCGTCGATGCGCAGGGTCTGCGAGATGTACGCGCCCTGGTCCAGTTCGTTCGTGTAGATGCACTGGATGTCCTGCACGCCGGCGGCGCGCAGCTTCTTGAGCAGCGCTTCGGTCAGCTCGTCGTTGGCCTTGGCCAGGATCTCGCCGGAATCGGCGTCGACGATGTTGCGGGCCAGCACGCGACCGACCAGGAAGTCCTCCGGCACGCTCACGTGCGTGGTGCCCGACTGCTCCAGCTCACGCGTGTGACGCGCGGTGATGCGCTTGTCCTTGGCGACGATGACCTTGCCCGACTTGTCGGTGATGTCGAAGCGCGCGACTTCACCGCGCAGGCGCTCGGAGACGAACTCCATTTGCGCACCGCTGTCCATGAGGCGGAAGTTGTCGTTGACGAAGAAGTTCGCCAGGATCGACTCCGGGTTCAGGCCGATGGCCTTGAGCAGGATCGTGACCGGCATCTTGCGGCGGCGGTCGACGCGGAAGTACAGCATGTCCTTCGGGTCGAACTCGAAGTCGAGCCACGAACCGCGGTAGGGGATCACGCGGGCCGAGAACAGCAGCTTGCCCGAACTGTGCGTCTTGCCCTTGTCGTGCTCGAAGAACACGCCCGGCGAACGGTGCAGCTGCGACACGATCACGCGTTCGGTGCCGTTGATGATGAACGAGCCCTTGTCGGTCATGAGCGGCACTTCGCCCATGTAGACCTCCTGCTCCTTCACTTCCTTGACCACCTTGGACTGCGAGGTCGACGACTCGCGGTCGTAGATGATCAGTTGCACCTTGGCGCGCACGGCCGAGGCGAAGGTCAGGCCACGGGTCTGGCACTCGCGCACATCGAAGGCCGGCTTGGCCAGGTTGTACTCGAGGAACTTCATCTCCACGAAACCGTTGTGGGAGACGATCGGGAACGCGGCGTTGAAGGCGGCTTGCAGGCCTTCGTCGGTGCGTTTCTGGGGGGCGGTGCCAGCTTGCAGGAAGGCGGTGTACGCATCCTTCTGCATCTGCAGCAGGTAGGGAATTTCGACGACGCTGTCGCGGTTGCCGAAGCTTTTGCGGATGCGCTTGCGTTCGGTGTAACTGTAGGTCGATGCTTGGGCCATGAGAGCTCCGGGGCTTGAGGTCATCAGCGACTGGGGTCAGGTGCGCGGGGCGGCGATCCTGCTTGGCGGCTGGCCACTACCAGCGATGGCGGACGGCGATGCATTGCACATCGCCCGAACCAAGGGGTCTTCTGTAGTCGGGGTCAGAAGACACTCGAAAGCCGTATTTTCCTGGGCTTCCCATCGACCTGCGGGTCGCGGGGAAATCGGCGAAAAGCCGGTTTTCGGGTGCGCTCTGAAAGCGGCAAAGGCTGGAAGGCCCTGTCGGGCACTTCCAGCCTCGCTAGAGGGCTGAATTACTTCAGTTCCACCTTGGCGCCGGCTTCTTCCAGCTTCTTCTTGGCGGCCTCGGCGTCTGCCTTCGGCAGGCCTTCCTTGACGGCCTTGGGAGCGGCTTCCACCAGGTCCTTGGCTTCCTTGAGGCCCAGGCCGGTGATTTCGCGCACGGCCTTGATGACCGACACCTTGTTCGCGCCGGCTTCGGTCAGCACGACGTTGAATTCGGTCTTTTCTTCGACCGCAGCAGCGGCGCCACCGCCACCACCGGCGGCCGGAGCGGCCATTGCAGCGGCGCTCACGCCGAACTTCTCTTCGATGGCCTTGACCAGGTCGTTGAGCTCGAGGACCGTCATGCTGTCGAGCGCGGTCAGGAATGCGTCTTTATCGAATGCCATTTTGATTTCCTAAAACAGATTGGGTTGGTTGCCGCGAAATCCAGCGATGGATCAGGCCGCGGCGGCTTCGGCTGCAGGCTCTGCAGCGCCTTCGCCCTTCTTGGCGGCCAGCGCGCCCAGCACCACGGCCGTGCGCGAGATCGGGGACATCAGCAGGCCGCACAGTTGGGCCAGCAGGATTTCCTTCGAAGGGATGTTCGCCAGTTGCTTCACGCCCTCGACATCCAGGGCCTTGCCACCGAAAGCGCCACCGCGGATCACCAACTTGTCGTTGGTCTTCGCGAAATCGGCCACCACCTTCGCGGCGGCCACGGCGTCTTCGGAGAAGCCATAGATCAGCGGGCCGGTCATCTGGTCACCGACGACTTCGAATGCGCTGCCTGCCACGGCGCGGCGGGCCAGCGTGTTCTTCAGAACACTCAGGCTCACACCCTTCGCACGGGCTTCGTTGCGCAGACGGGTCATGTCGGCGACCGTGATGCCACGGTATTCCGCCATCACGAGCGTTTGAGCTTTAGCGGCGAGGCCGGTCACTTCGGAAATGACCGCTTCTTTCTCACTGCGATTCAGACTCAAGGTCTACTCCTTTTCAATGCCACCGGGTGCGGGGTGCGCCCGGCGGCGCCTTCATGCAGCGACCAACTGTTTTGGAAACGAGATTCCTTGTTTCCTTGCAGTGGGATCGCCATCTGCGCTGGCCGGCCCTTCGTCGCAAGACTCGGGACCCATTAAGGACGGCAAGCCGTCCACCAGCGGTCTTGGATGGCCCGGCGCGGAGAACCGCGCCGACCCACCACATCTGCCGCCAGCCTCGCGCGAGGCGAGGCCGGCGGCAAATCACTTTCAGCCCCGGATCAGGACTGGGCGATGGACTGGGTGTCCACGCGGACGCCCACACCCATCGTCGAGGACACTGCCACCTTGCGCAGGTAGACGCCCTTGCTCGAGGCCGGCTTGGCCTTGACCAGTGCGTCGATCAGCGCGGCGAGGTTGCCCTGCAGCTTGTCGGTGTCGAACGAGCGACGGCCGATCGTGCCGTGGATGATCCCGGCCTTGTCGACGCGGAACTGCACCTGGCCGGCCTTGGCGTTCTTCACGGCCTGGGCGACGTCGGGCGTCACGGTGCCGACCTTGGGGTTCGGCATCAGGCCGCGCGGGCCGAGGATCTGGCCCAGCGTACCGACGACGCGCATCGCATCAGGGGCAGCGATCACCACGTCGAAGGGCATGTCGCCCGCCTTCACCTGGGCAGCCAGGTCGTCCATGCCGACGATGTCGGCACCGGCGGCCTTGGCCTCCTCGGCCTTGGCGCCCTGGGCGAACACGGCCACGCGCTTGGTCTTGCCGGTGCCGTTGGGCATCACGACGGCGCCGCGCACCACCTGGTCGGACTTCTTGGCGTCGATGCCGAGCTGTACGGCCACGTCGATGGATTCATCGAACTTGGCGGTAGCGGCTTCCTTGACGAGCGCGATGGCGTCGTTCAGCGGGTACAGCTTGGTCGTGTCGACCTTGCCTTGCAGCGACTTGGCTTTCTTGGTCAGCTTGGCCATCTCACACGCCCTCCACATTGACACCCATCGAACGGGCCGAGCCGGCGATGGTGCGAACCGCTGCATCCAGATCGGCAGCGGTCAGGTCCTTCATCTTGGCCTTGGCGATGTCCTCGAGCTGAGCGCGGGTGATCTTGCCGACTTTGTCGGTGTGCGGCTTGGCCGAGCCCTTGTCGAGCTTGATGGCCTTCTTGATCAGCGTCGTCGCCGGGGGCGTCTTGATGATGAAGGTGAAGCTCTTGTCCGCGAAGGCGGTGATCACCACCGGCAGCGGCAGACCGGGCTCGACGCCCTGGGTCTGGGCGTTGAACGCCTTGCAGAACTCCATGATGTTCAGACCGCGCTGGCCCAGAGCGGGACCGATCGGCGGCGACGGATTGGCTTTACCAGCCGGCACTTGCAGCTTGATGAAGCCGACGATTTTCTTCGCCATGCTTTTTCTCCTTGCGGGTATTGACGCTGGGCACGCAGGCCACAGCTCCCCGGGGTTATCGACTCTTTGCTTCTACGCACCTGCCGAGTCGGAAAAGCAGGGCCTTCGAGGACACGGCCTTCAGGCCGTCTTTCCTCTGTTTACGTCTTCTCGACTTCGGCGAAGCCCAGCTCGACCGGCGTGGCGCGACCGAAGATCATCACGGACACGCGCACCTTGTTCTTCTCGTAGTTCACTTCCTCGACGGTGCCGTTGAAGTCCGTGAACGGACCTTCCTTCACACGCACCAGTTCGCCCACCATGAACTCGACCTTGTGGCGGGGCTTCTCGGTGCCTTGCTGCATCTGGTTCACGATGTCTTCGACCTCCTTCTGGGAGATCGGCGCCGGCCGGTTCTTCGCACCGCCGACAAAGCCCGTGACCTTGTTGGTGTGCTTGACCAGGTGCCAGCTCTCGTCGTCCATCACCATCTCGACCAGCACGTAGCCGGGGAAGAGGCGCCGCTCGGTGGTGCGCTTCTGGCCGTTCTTGACGTCGACCACCTCTTCGCTCGGCACGAGGATGCGACCGAACTTGCTCTGCATGCCGGCGCGGTTGATGCGCTCGGTGATGTTGCGCTCGACGGCCTTTTCCATGCCCGAGTACGCGTGCACCACGTACCAGCGCAGGTCAGGATTGGCGGGAGCCGCCAGCGTCGTCGTCGTGTTGTCCACGGTGTCGTTCATCACTTTCTCCAACCCAGCAGCAGGTCGTAGAACACCCACTCGACGGTCTTGTCGGTCAGCCACAGGAAGATGGCCATGATCACCACGAAGCCGAACACGTAGGCCGTCATTTGGATCGACTCCTTGCGGGTCGGCCAGACGACCTTCTTCACCTCGCGCCAGGAATCACGGCCGAAACTCCACAGCCGGCGCCCATTCTCGGAACTGGCGAAGGTGCCCACGGCGGCGGCCAGCCCCACCAGCAGCGCGCCCCACTGGACGAGCGCGCCCTGCCGGCTCAGCGCATAGAAAGCCACGATGGCCGCCACCGCCAGAACGACGGCTGCGCCCAGCTTGGCCTTGTCGGCGCCGGTACTGACGGTTTCGATTTGAGAGGTGGCCATCTTGGGCGGTTTCCTGCGGCCTCGCGGCCTTCACTGCGGACGTCTGCTGGAGACGCCGAAGCCCGCCGGGTCACGGCGGGCTTTTTGCATTCGTCGCCGGGTCACGGCGGGCTTTGCTTTTCTTCTTCGCCACCTTCAGGTGGCAGGGGCAGTAGGAATCGAACCTACAACCTTCGGTTTTGGAGACCGACGCTCTGCCAATTGAGCTATACCCCTACGGCATCCATCGATCTGCAGCGCCGCGTCACGCCGTCGCGCAACACGGTGCTGCAAACAGCATCACTCGATGATCTTGGCCACGACGCCGGCGCCGACGGTGCGGCCGCCTTCGCGGATGGCGAAGCGCAGGCCCTCTTCCATGGCGATCGGCGCGATCAGCTTGACGGTGATCGACACGTTGTCGCCCGGCATGACCATTTCCTTGTCCTTGGGCAGCTCGAT
>JAFEEH010000015.1 GCA_018241185.1 Pseudomonadota bacterium
CTGGATTGCGCGCACCGGAAGCTATTCGACGGACTACGCCGTCGGCGGACCGCTCATGGATCGGTTCAAGGTGCATAGCGCGCCGATGCCGGCGCGCAACTGGGTCTGGTGTGCGGTGGTCGTGCCGACCGATGACCGTCCAGGACAGGCGCGAGGCGTCTGGATGGAAGGCCCAACACGCCTTATCGCGAGCATGCGCGCAATCGTTTCGAACCGGTTCGGCCGCGATGTGCCATCGACTCAACGACCCTAAAATACAGTTAATTTCCTTAGCGTCATAAAGACGAGGCGCAGCATGAATGAATGCGCAGCGAATTTGGCTCGCTGCGTGTAAGACACGTCTTCGATCTAGGATATTTGCTGCCGTCAAAGCGCGACGTGGACTTGGCAGAAGTGGACGACCTAGACTCGTCCGTAGACAGATTCACCTAGCTACTCGATGCGCCAACCGGGGCGACGTTCTTCGCGAATTGCTCCCTGTGATGCTCGGCCCACTCGTCTAGCAATGCCTCAAGATGGTTCTGCACCCTATGCGCAGAGCTAGCGAAGTTCAGTGCGGCGCTTCGATTAGGTTCGAAGTTCACATGTGCGACTTGATTGCGCAGTCTGAGCAAATTCAGCAAGACCTCTTCTGTAGGCTTGTCGATGATCTTCCAGCGCTCGTCAGCGAGACGCATGATTGCGTCTTCTGGACTGGCGACCCCACACCCCGTGTCGGTCGCCACGACTAGGTCTTTGATTCGCTGCTCCAACTCAGTCCATGAGGTAAGCACTAGAGCGGCAGGCCGTTCGTCCATGCTGCGCACAACCGCTTCCCGATGCCGCCTGCGCCATTCTCGAGTCTGTGGTGCCGCGGGCAGTGGTATCTGATCGGAAGCCTTCTCTTCGAGCTTGTGTTCAAGAATGGGCACGGTTGCAGCTTCGAGCTTCTTCGCTTCGTCGACCACCTCAAGGACTTTCTCTGAGAATGATGCCTCGATTCCGCCAGGGGCTTTCAGAGACTTCATCTTCGCGAGTAACGCGTTTACTTGCTCCTTGAATGTGAAGCCGAGAGTCACAACCGCAAGCGGCCATGCCAGTGAGCCAATGACGCTCGCGGTAAATTGAAGCCAGTTCACCTCGACCCTCCGTCCCTAGATCGTTTCCCAACTATCGCCAGTAGAGGCACGGAAGATGCGCTTGTACAGCTCATGCTCCGTCAGCACCAAAGGCCCCATGCTTTCAGTTTCGGCATACGCAGCAAGGAACCCTGAAGCAGCATGTGCAACCGCGGAAAGAATGTCGACGCGTTGCTGCAGGATGCCCCGCCTAAACCCCTCATCGCTTGTCGGATCGACCGTCCCTGAGCTGTAGAAGTAAGCAGTCCCAAACACGGATCCGTGAATGATTTCTGAGGAGATGGCGTAGATCCCGCCATACGCGCCCAAGAGTGCGCGTCCTGCCGCAGCAACCTTCTCGCCCACCAAGCGGATGCGGCTCGGCACATCCAGATTCGTCCATGACCCTTGGGATTTTCCCGCAAACTCAGGAAACTCACTTTCCAAGAAAGGCTTGATCTGCTGTTGAGAACCGATAGCAATCATGAAGGCACCGCTACCGATCACACGGTTTGCGTGCTTCCATGCCGCGAAGTCTTTGTGTCGAATTGCTCGTTGCGACACTTCAATGGGTTGAGTTGCGAAGAATGCGGCGTTTACATAGCTTTCAACCACTGAGCGAGCCAGCGGGTACATGTCGCGTACCACGGTGCCACTTTCATGGGACAGCTTGAGGATCGTGTTTGTAGTCTGCCCTGCGCCCATCGCGGTAGCAGCAACAGCACGCGCCTTGTCGCGATCAAGCTTGCTTTCGAGGGGTTGGTCGAACAGCTTTGCTGGGCCTTCTGACAACAAGTACAGAACGAGCGCAACCAACTCTTGCTGCTTCGCAATTGCCTCACGAAGTTCTTGTAGCGACCAGTTCGGATCGTCCGCCATCAGCGAATTGTGTCTTAGATCTTCCCTCGGGCACGCGGCCTTCAGTTGCGCATAGGACTGCCAGGCGATGAAGATCGAGAGTTGGCATGCGAGAACGGGCGATGGAACGTAAAGGCGGCAGGCTCGCTTATCGGACCGTTGCAGGCTGACCAGGGATGGGCAACTGAGAGATCTGCGGTCCGATAAGCGATGCCACTTCAGCGGGACCTCATGAGCACTGGCCGGAGATGCGCACCTCCCTTTGCAAAGTAGAGCGCCGCATCGCTGAGCTCCGCCGACAGACTGTCACCCGGCGCGCCCAACCGACGGCCACGGCAATAGACCCCGATCATTGGAGCCTTACAAGAGATCACTGGAGCGCGTTCGCCTGCAACCTTGCGCCACAACGCGCCAACCGCATCCTCCAGGTCAAAGAATGTTTCAGGACGCTGGCCATCGATCACGAGCAGCGCGTGTGCCCCAAGCTCGCCGCCGCTGCCCAACTGCAGGCAACTTTCGAAGCCCACCAATTTCCCTTCGAGCATCTCATCAACATGTCGCTTCCAGAGTTCGGCAAGTCGCACCAGTTCGTGCGTCGCTCGCATGCCCGCGACGCGATCTGCGGGATCTGGGACTCGGAACACCTCAAGGCGCAGCACGATCGCGGTCGGATAGAGTTTTGCGAGCGCCCCAAACGATGCTCGAAGCCTGGACAGCTTCTCCGACTGTTCTGCTTCGTGTTTGAGTTCTCGCACGAGATGCGAACGGCCGCGCAGGATGCGATGAATGGAAGGCAACATGCGTCCCAAAACCTCCGTCGTACCCCAAGGGTCCCGCTCCATCTGCATCAGCAGCGTCGCCGATGTCTGACGCAAGTTCAACATCTGCCGTGCATGCGTGAACAAGACGTTGAGGCGCGGATGCAACTTGCGGCCGTTTTCGCCCTGCGCGATGTCAGCCGAGACTGCGCACAGCAGATCTACCAGTTGCCGCGCATCTTTCGATAGCCACAGCTTGTCCAAGTGCAAGACCTTCCCAACCCTCGCCCAGTCTTCCGTGCGCGCGGGGATACGGGAAGCGAGTTTCAACAACTCGCGCAACGCCAAATGGCGCTGGATTTGTACGGTGTGGTGAGCCGATCCGGGGTTCACGAAAAAGTACGGAGGCAGAGCACCTTCATAGCCAGCGAGTTCGGCATTCGATACACGTCGCGAAGTCGTTTTCATCATCACCTCCTCAGATCCAGTTCGCGAAAGCGTCGCGTCCCAGGTGCATCGGGATTCGCAATACTGGGGCTTCAACTTTGGATTTCCGCCCTGGCTTTTTGATGGGCTCGGTCGGAAAATGCGGCTTACCGAAGGCTTTGCGTCCACCAAGGTTCAACTTGACGAAAAGGCCTGCAGCTGTGAAGTAGATTGCGATCGCTCTAACCCCATTAATGACGCGTTCGTCGTGGAGATCGATCAGTCCTACCGCGAGATATCGAAAAGCAGACTTCGAGCTATTCGAACTGTGAAAGCCACGCCCTTCGCCTCCGCTCAGTCTCTTCCAGCAGGCACCCAACTGTTCGACGAGCAACAAATCGTCTTCAATCGCTGAGCGCTTCAGAATTATCCAGCAATGCGTGTGAAAATGACTCCACTCTCCGAATTCAAAGGCCCAAGCGAAGCCGAGCAAGGCTTCCCCGAACATCCTTTTGACGTGCTGTTGAAATTTGTAGCGGGCATCTAAGAATGCATTGGCCAAATCAAGAGGCAGTTGGTCTCCTACCGGTAAGGGCACACGCGATTGATCATCCCAATACAAATCAATTCGAATGCTCCAAACAAAGCGTTCACGCTGCGCGATCCAGTCGAGTCCATTCATCAACCCCCCGAAATTGTCACGCGGACCCCGACAGAAATTGTTGATTGCGTTGCGAGTCGCCTGCTTCGTCAGGCACAATCGGACGTATTTCGTCATCCGGTCAACGCGGCTTGCAATTTCTTGTGCGAGTGCCAGCGGAATGTTGCGCATTACCAGTGCTTTAAGCCCACCCGTCGGAATATGGCGCCAGATCCGATTGAAGAGCGCAAACTGGGGCGAGAGTTTGTAATGACGATACGTCGTTGCGATGGCCTTCCAAGGATTATCCAGGAGCATTGCAACTTTCGACCCCAACTCCGTCAGATCCAGATTGCAAAGGCCCGCTTTGGCTTTTTTGATTTTTAGCAGCGATTGCTGCGAACACGAGAGTGCCCGCGCCACATCGTGCAGGAGCGCGATTGGGCCGTTGTGAACCTCGTTAAAGATTCTTTTTCCGTCCGGCAAGTGCTCCAATCCGTGGCACTTCAATGCTTGGCTCGCCAGCGCGGTCATGCGCATCCTCTTTTGAGGGGGCTTGCCGCCGGCAGTGTCGGCGGTGGTCATAGAAATCATAAGCTCAGTGATTTTTGAATTTTGAGAATGCTGAGACGATAGAATCGCCTAGCGTCGATGCGAGGTCAGCTGATAGCTATGGCTATCAGCTCAGTCGCGTTCCTCATTAATCGCTTGCCTAGCAAATAGGACGGCTCACCATGGGCTCAAGGCCTGAGCCTTAGTACTCCAGTGCATTTTCAATATCAATAGAGAGTCGATATTGATTTGCTATCGGCTCCCCGACTTTCAGGCAGTTTCAAGTGCCAAATTGCCCAACTTGTCGAACGTCTCGCCGCGAATAGGTGTAGCCCCGCGCTCGCCAAAGTAGCTCCGCTTCCGCCCAGCCGCGGCCTGCTTGATGAAGGGCCGCGGCTGAGCAAAGGGATCGTCGGGTGCCGTGCGATTTAGCTCCACCAAGAGTGAGGAACTGGTGGCAGGACAATAGTCGCCGGGGACCTCACACGCCCCCGAAGCGAGCCAGGACTAGACCGCAGCGAGGGGCTTGTCGGACTTGCCAGCCTGCTGGTCGACCCACGCGATCACTTCCATCGGCTTCCAGTAAGGAATGCGCCCGCCGCCTAGATACACGGGCGAGGGAAAGGACGGACTGAAGAACTTGCTCTTCGGGTTCATCCAGGCGTAGAACTTGGTCTTCCCTACTTGGAGGTAGTCGAGGCACTTCGACACGCGCCACATTGGCGCGGCCGGCACGCGCGGCAGAAGGATGGGCGAGTTGGTCGGGAAGGGATCCGGTCCCGCCGATCCGCCGGGCGGCGGGGGCAAGGGAGGCGAGCCTGCCGACAGCATGGCGGGCAACGGCGCCATGGGGTGCACGCGGAGGGGGAAGTCCGTCTCACCCCAGATAAAGGGTGAACGAGCCGCGGCGCAGTCGGTCGCCGACGGCTGGCGCGGAACGTAAGGAAACGAGGGAGAAGACATGAAAGGGACTCTTTCGTAAGGCATGGCGACAGCGCCGAGGGCGATCGTCCACGTCCTTCTACGTTCGAAAAAGTCCGCTGCTAGCAACCGGTGCTTAAATAGTCTCGGGCCTCACCAGCAGAAGGCGTACCTGCTTGAGTGACCGGGATGCAACCTTGAGACCTGCGGGTTTCCGGTATCGCGCTATCCACGCTTCTTATTGCTCGACCGCTTGAAGTATTGCTGGCTATCTGGCAGCTCAGCAATGACGCCGGCCACGAGTTTCTGAGCGGCACTTTCGGTCTTCAGATTTTCGGAAAACTCCTTTATCAATTGCTCCGCCACAGCGATACTTGCTTGATGACGACTATCCCACTTTGCATTCTGAATGATCAGTTGGGCCGCTCGAACCTTGACTGGCTGCCGCTTCGCCACCTTTGCTTGCGCTGCCAATGTGGCGCGGTCAGTGCGAAAAATACCCTCGAGCGCCTCGTCCGTTACGTATGGGCGAAGGTCTCCGGACTCTTGGAAGCCGAACCAATAATTTGCATCAAACAGCCGTAGCATTGCCGATGCATCATCACCTCGACCAAATGCATCAAATGCGAGAGAGACGTATGCACAAGCTGTGAATAAAAATACGATTCGGCTATCAAAACTCTCACTTGGCAACAGCCCAGTCGCAGCCATCGCCTCGGGCGAAATAATGGATTCGCGAAGTACACCCAACTGGTGAATCTGTCGGTAATCATCAATCGCAGCAAGCGCCTTTTTTCGGCTCGCCGCCGATATTTCCGGTGCGAGATCGCTAAATCGCTCCTCAATTTTGTTCTTAAGATTATCAAATGCATGTTTGAACGTCGATTGAAAATTTCCGCCAAACCTTGCGAAATCGATCGACCCACGCATTCACTTTCCTTTGCGAGCTTTTGATTTTACCTTTTTACCTGCTGCGGCATTGAGATAATCGGCCCACCACTGCATCAGCTTTACCCGATCTTGGAGGTACGTGGACCGGTTGTACGCCGCCCGAACTTGATTTCGCTCGATATGCGCTAGTTGGCGCTCGATAATATCGGGCGGCCAACCGGCCTCATTTGCAACCGTCGAGAATAACGAGCGAAAGCCGTGCGCAGTAGCTGAGTTCTTGTAACCCATCCGAGCCAGCGCGCTATTAAAGGTATTTTCACTGAGCGGCTTACTAGGATAAAAAGGGCTGGGGAAAACCAACTCTCGATTCCCGGTCAATGTTTGCATGGACGTCAACACCTCCATGGCTTCTTTGGACAACGGGACAAGATGTTCAGTCCGCATCTTCATCCGCTCCGCGGGAATCCGCCATAGGTGCTCCGCGAGATCGAACTCCGGCCACAGCGCTCCACGCACCTCGCCAGGCCGAGTGCCAGTCAGCAACAACAATCGCAGTGCGTTGGTTGTATGCAAATCGCCTCCGTACGAGGCTAATTGGCGCAGAAAATTCGGCAGCTCCGCGGCGTTCAGTGCGGGGCGATGTTTGACTCGACGAGGACGAAGAATTTCGGATGGAACCAAATCCACCATCGGGTTGCTTTCGATGCGCTGATGCGTCAGCCCGTAGCGATATACGGATTTAATCCGTTGCAGCACCCGCATCGCAACTTCGCCTGCTCCGCGAGTCTCAATTTTCTTGATCAGATCCATCACCTGTCGCGGGCTGATGTCCGCGACGGGCAGGGTGCCCAATGTTGGATACACGTCGGCCTCCAGTGACGACTGCACGCGCTGAAGGGTAATCTGCTCCCACCGGCCTGCTTGATGGATCAACCATTCCTCTGCCAGCAGTTTGAACGTGTTATTCGCAGCGTGTCCAAGTGACTCTCTTCGAATCACGCGCTGCAGCATGGGGTCAACACCCGTCGCGAGGACTCCTCGACCCTCTTGCAGCCGTTCACGCGCTTGCTGCAGCCCAACCTCTGGGTAGACGCCTAGGGCCATCGTCTTGCGCTTGCCTGCGAAGCGGTAGTCCCAACGCCAGTACTTTCCGGCTTTCGTGACCAGCAAGTACATGCCGTCAGCGTCGGAGAGTTTCCGGGCCTTCTCAGTTGGCTTGGCAGTGCGACAGGCAAGGTCGGTCAGAGGCATGACGGTATCTTCGCACGGCACTGTGTCCGGTACCGTCAGAAATACCGCCAGCTCATGCGGATCTGGCAGACCATCAGCGCACGATCGCGAACGCTCGCCTTGCCTACTTCACTGGAGAAACAGAAAAGCCCGGAGGCGTTCGCACGCCTCCGGGCTCATATGTGGTCCCGCCGCCAGGAATCGAACCTGGATCTCAGCCTTCGGAGGGCCGAATTCTATCCGTTGAAATACGGCGAGAAAGGTGCGCCGCACGGCGGCGCGAACTCGGCATTATGGCCGATCGCGACGGCGTCGGGCCGGGCGCGAATCCGGCGTCCGCCTGTTGTGCGGCCACACCGCATGCCGCGCAGGGCGCGAATCCGGCGTCCGCACGCTCGAATCCCAGCCCCCGCAAGTACACGTGGAAGACGCGCCGGCCAGCCTGTACGAGCGCAAAGCCCGACGGATCGAGCAGCCAGTCCTGGATGAGGCCGGCGATGAGCGCATGCAGCCCCTGCGCCGCCGTGGTCGCCGGGATCGGCAGGCGCAGACCGCTGCGCTGAGCAGCCAGCCGCAACGCCTTCTCGAAATCTTCGATGCATGCCCCCCGGCCCGTCAGGTGGCGCTCCTGCACCGACGCCATCTCCTGCGTGTACTCGACCTTGTGCGACGCGATCTCGAAGACGCGCCGCACCTGCGGGTCGGTCGTGACCAGCCGCAAGGCCGAGAGCATGCCCTGCTCCAGCACCGCGAGCGGGTCGTCCTGCGCGCCGCTCGCGGCCACGCGCACGCCGTCTTCCATGGGCAGCGTGACACGCTCCATCATGGCGTTGAACAGGTCGGCCTTGTCCTTGAAGTGCCAGTAGATGGCGCCGCGCGTGGCCCCCGCCTGCTGTGCGATCTGTTGCAGCGTGGTCTGCGAGACGCCTTGCGCCTGAAACAAGACCTCGGCAGCATCCAGCAGGCGATGCCGGGTGGCGAGGGCCTCTTCCTTGGTGCGACGGACCACGATGTCTCCTGGGGGATGCGAACGACGAAACGCGAGGTCATGAATATACATGCATGAATGTATGTAAACTCGCCGCTTCGGCAAATTCCCCTGACGCGCCCGTGCCTCCCGCACGCCCGGTGCTGACGCCGGCGTTGCCTTCCCCGATTTCAGCCCCTCAAAGGATTCGCATGCCCGATCTGCATGTCTCACATGATTCGACGTTCCTGCCTCGCGCCACACGTGTCGCCGCGGCCGTGCTGATGGTGGTGGCCCTGGCGGCCTGCGGCAAGAAGGACGCCGCTCCGGGCGCCGGAACGCCGGGTGCCGGCGGTGGCGCGCCCCCGCCACCGGCCGTGGGTGTGATCGTCGCGACGCCCGGCGAAGTCGGTCTCGTGACCGAGCTGCCGGGCCGCCTCGAAGCCACCCGTGTATCGCAGGTGCGGGCGCGCGCCGCGGGCATCCTGCTGGAACGGCTGTTCCGCGAGGGCAGCGACGTGAAGGCCGGTCAGCCGCTCTTCCGCATCGACCCGGCACCGCTGGTGGCCGCTTCGCAGAGCGCGCAGGCCAGCCTGGCACGCTCCGAGGCCAACGCAGCGCAGGCCAAGGCCCTGGCCGACCGCTACAAGCCGCTGGTGGAAGCCAACGCGGTGAGCAAGCAGGATTACGCCAACGCCGTCGCCGCCTGGAAGGCTGCCGAGGCCGATGTGGCGGCCGGGCGCGCCACGGTGCAGACAGCCAAGATCAATCTCGGTTATGCGACAGTGACCGCTCCGATCTCGGGCCGCATCGGCCGCGCCCTGGTGACCGAAGGCGCGCTGGTGGGCCAGGGCGACGCCACCGAGCTGGCGGTGATCCAGCAGATCGACACCCTCTACGTCAACTTCACCCAGTCGGCCAACGACGCCCTGCGCCTGCGCCGCGCCATGGCCGACGGCAAGCTCAAGCGTGCCAGCGGCAGTGAGGCGGCCAGCGTGCGCATCGTGCTAGAAGACGGCACCGAATACGCACAACCCGGCCGGCTGCTTTTCTCCGATCTCACCGTCGACCCGACCACCGGTCAGGTCACCCTGCGTGCGGAAGTTCCCAACCCCAAGGGCGAACTGCTGCCGGGCCTGTACGTGCGCGTGCGCATCGAGCAGGCGCAGGCCGACAACGCGATCAGCGTGCCGCAGCAGGCTGTCACGCGCACCCAGCAGGGCGACAGCCTCATGGTGGTGAGTGCCGATGGCAAGGTGAGCAAGCGCGACGTCAAGATCACCGCCGGCCAGAACAACCGCTGGATCGTCACCGAAGGCCTGAAAGCTGGCGAGCAGGTGATGGTCGACGGCTTCCAGAAGCTGCAGATGATGCCGCCGGGCAGCCCCGTGAAGCCCGTGCCCTGGACGCCGCCCGGCGCGGCGCCTGCGCCGGCGCCCGCACCTGCGGGCGCGCCGGCCGCCGCCCCGGCCCCGGCCACCGAAGCGCCCAAGCAGTAAGGACCGCGAGCAGATATGGCCAAGTTCTTCATCGAAAGACCGATCTTCGCCTGGGTGATCGCCCTGTTCATCATCGTGATGGGCGCGGTGTCGATCACACAGCTGCCGATCGCGCAGTACCCGCCCGTCGCGCCCCCCACCATCGTGGTGAGCGTGGCCTACCCGGGCGCCTCGGCGCAGACGCTGGAAGACAGCGTGCTGGCCGTCATCGAGCGCGAGATGAACGGCTCGCCGGGCCTGATCTACATGGAGTCGGTCGCGCAGGCCGACGGCACCGGCACGCTGACCATCAGCTTCGAGACCGGCACCAACGACGACCTGGCGCAGGTGGACGTGCAGAACCGCCTGTCGCGCGCCACACCGCGCCTGCCGTCGGCGGTGACGCAGCAGGGCGTGCGCGTGGACAAGTCGCGCAGCAACTTCCTGATGTTCGCGATGCTCGCCTCCGACAACCCGGCCTACACGCCGGTGGAGCTGGGCGACTACGCCGCCCGCTACATCCAGCCCGACCTGCAGCGCGTCAAGGGCATCGGCCAGGTGCAGCTGTTCGGCAGCGAAAGCGCGATGCGCGTGTGGATCGACCCGGACAAGCTGCGCGGCTACAACCTCTCGCCTTCGGACGTCACGGCGGCCATCCGCGCGCAGAACGCGCAGGTGGCCTCGGGCACCATCGGCGACCTGCCGAACGTCACCGGCCAGAGCATCGCGGCCACGGTGGTGGTGCGCGGGCAGCTGTCCAGCGTCGAGCAGTTCGGCAACATCTCGCTGCGCACCAACACCGACGGCTCCTCCGTGCGCCTGAAGGACGTGGCGCGCATCGAGCTCGGCGGCCAGAGCTACGCCACCTCGGCGCGCCTGAACGGCAGCCCGGCCGTGGGCCTGGGCGTGCAGCTCGCGCCGACGGGCAACGCGCTCGAGTCGGCGCGCCTGGTGCGCGAGAAGATGGACGAGCTGAAGAAGTACTTCCCGCAGGGCGTGAAGTACTCCATCCCCTACGACAGCTCGCGTTTCGTGCAGATCTCGATCACCGAGGTGGTCAAGACCCTGTTCGAGGCCGTGGCGCTGGTGTTCATCGTGATGTTCCTGTTCCTGCAGAACTGGCGCTACACGATCATCCCGACCATCGTGGTGCCGATCGCCCTGCTGGGCACCTTCGGCGTCCTGGCGGCGCTGGGCTTCTCGATCAACGTGCTCACGATGTTCGGCATGGTGCTCGTGATCGGCATCGTGGTGGACGACGCCATCGTGGTGGTCGAGAACGTCGAGCGCATCATGAGCGAGGAAGGCCTGCCGCCATTGCAGGCCGCACGCAAGGCGATGCAGCAGATCTCGGGCGCCATCATCGGCGTGACCGTGGTGCTGATCTCGGTGTTCGTGCCGCTGGCCTTCTTCTCCGGCTCCACCGGCAACATCTACCGCCAGTTCTCGGTGGTGATGGTGGCGTCGATCGGCTTCTCGGCCTTCATGGCGCTGTCGCTCACGCCGGCGCTGTGCGCTACGCTGCTCAAGCCCGTCGAGGCCGGCCACCACGTCGAGAAGCGGGGCTTCTTCGGCTGGTTCAACCGCAGCTTCTCGCGCACCGCCAAGGGCTACGAAGGCTGGGTTTCACGGCTGCTGCGCCGCGCCGGCCGCTACATGATCGTGTACCTCGCGATCATCGCGGCGGTGGCGCTGGTCTACACGCGCATCCCGACGGCCTTCCTGCCGCAGGAGGACCAGGGCAACATCCTGGTCAACGTGCAATTGCCGCCCGGTGCGACGCAGGAGCGCACGCTGTCGGAGATGGAACAGGTCGAGAAGTTCATGCTCAAGCAGCCCGAGGTGGAAAGCATCGTGGGCGTGCTGGGTTTCTCCTTCTCGGGCCAGGGCCAGAACGCCGGCATTGCCTTCGTGACTTTGAAGGACTGGCATGAGCGCGAGGGCGAACAGCACTCGGCCGCGGCCCTCGCCGGCCGCGCCTTCGGCGCCCTGTCGCAGGTGCGTGACGCGTTCATCTACCCGCTGAGCCCGCCGCCGATTCCCGAACTGGGAACCGGCAGTGGCTTCTCGTTCCGCCTGCAGGACCGCAGCGGCGCGGGCCACGAGGCACTCGTCAACGCACGCAACCAGCTGCTGGGCATGGCGATGAAGAGCCCGGTGCTGACCGGCATCCGCCCCGACGGCCTGGAAGACGCGCCGCAGCTGCAGATCGAGATCGACCGCGAGAAGGCGCAGGCGCTGGGCGTGGGCTTCGACGCCATCAACAGCGCGCTGTCGACGGCGCTGGGCTCCAGCTACGTCAACGACTTCCCCAGCCGCGGCCGCATGCAGCGCGTGGTGGTGCAGGCCGACGCGCCCGGCCGCATGCAGCCGGAAGATCTGCTGCGCATCAACGCGACCAACAGCCAGGGCCAGCCGGTGCCGCTGTCGGCCTTCGGTGCCACCAAGTGGGTCAAGGGCGCGCAGCAGACCGTGCGCTACAACGGCTACCCGGCGATGCGCATCAGCGGCGAGCCGGCACCGGGCCACAGCTCGGGCGCCGCGCTGGCCGAGATGGAGAAGCTCGCGGCCCAGTTGCCACAGGGCTTCGGCTTCGAATGGACCGGCACCTCGCGCGAGGAAAAGCTCGCGGGTTCGCAGGCCATCATCCTGTACGGCTTCGCGATCCTGGCGGTGTTCCTCTGCCTGGCCGCGTTGTACGAGAGCTGGTCGATCCCGGTGGCGGTGATCCTGGTGGTGCCCCTGGGCGTGCTGGGCGTGCTGCTCGCGACGATGCTGCGCGCCTACTCGAACGACGTGTACTTCCAGGTCGGCCTGATCACCATCATCGGCCTGTCGGCAAAGAACGCGATCCTGATCATCGAATTCGCGAAGGACCTGCAGGCGCAGGGCAAGGGCGTCATCGAAGCCGCGCTCACCGCGGCCCACCTGCGCTTCCGCCCGATCGTCATGACCTCGCTGGCCTTCGGCCTGGGCGTGGTGCCGTTGGCGATTGCCTCGGGCGCCGGTTCGGCCAGCCAGCGCGCCATCGGCACCGGCGTGATCGGCGGCATGATCACGGGTACGGCGCTGGCCGTGTTCTTCGTGCCGGTGTTCTTCGTGGTGGTGCGCAGCCTCTTCAAGGGCAGCAAGCGCCAGCAGGACCTGAACAAGAAGCACGCGGAAGCCGCCGGCATCCAGGAAGAGAACCGCCATGACTGAGCGAAGAAACACCATGCGATTGATCCCCCTGGCGCTGGCCGCGGCCCTGCTGGCCACCGGCTGCTCGCTGATCCCGACCTACGAACGGCCCGCGGCGCCGGTGCCCACCACTTTCCCGGGCGACCCGGCCCAGCCGCCCGGGCCGGCGGCGGCCGCACTGCCCTGGCAGGACTTCTTCACCGATCCGCGGCTGGCGGGCCTGATCGAGACCGCGCTGGCCAACAACCGCGACCTGCGGGTGACGGTGCAGAACATCGAGGTGGCTCGCGCGCAATTCGGCATCCAGCGTGCCGCCCTCTTCCCGGCGGTCGGGCTGTCGGCTTCGGGCTCGCGCTCGAGCCCGAACCCGGCGCAGGCCTACAACGCGGACGCGCCCAGCGTGTCGCAGAGCTTCTCGGTCAACCTGGGCGTGTCGGCCTGGGAGATCGACTTCTTCGGCCGCGTGCGCAGCCTGCGCGACCAGGCGCTGGCCCAGTACCTGGCCACCGAGGAAGCCCGCAAGTCGGCGCAGATCAGCCTGATCGCCAACGTCGCCAACGGCTGGCTGACGCTGATTGCCGACGAGGAACTGCTCGCCATCACCCGCCAGACGCTGGCCACGCGCGAGGACACGCTCAAGCTGACCAAGCTGCGCTTCGACAACGGCGTGTCGTCCGAGCTGGATTTCCAGCTCGCCAACTCGCTCGCCGAAAGCGCGCGCGCCACCTACGCCCAGCAGCAGCGGCTGCGCCGGCAGGACGAGAACGCCCTCGCGCTGCTGCTCGGGGCGCCGGTGCCGGCGTCTGCGCTCGCCGGCATCGACGGCGGCCTGGCCGCCGTCAAGCCGATGCCCGACGTGCCGGCCGGCCTGCCCTCCGACCTGCTGACCGAACGGCCGGATATCCGCGCCGCCGAACAGCAGCTCATCGCGGCCAACGCGAACATCGGCGCGGCGCGTGCGGCCTTCTTCCCGCGCGTGTCACTCACCACCTCCATCGGCACGCAGAGCCGCGAGTTCTCGGACTTGTTCAGCGCCGGTACCAAGGCCTGGGCCTTCGCGCCCTCGATCACGCTGCCGATCTTCGATGCGGGCCGCAACCAGGCCAACCTGGATGCCGCGCGCGCCAGCCGCGAGATCGCGGTGGCGCAGTACGAGAAATCGATCCAGAGCGCCTTTCGCGAAGTGGCGGACGCCCTGGCCGGCCGCGAGACGCTGACGGAGCAGGCGCGTGCACTGCGCGCCACGGCCGAGGCCGAGAGCGTGCGCTTCCGCCTGTCGGACCTGCGCTACCGCAACGGCGTGGCCAGCTCGCTCGACCTGCTGGATGCGCAACGCTCGCTGTTCTCGGCGCAGCAGTTGGCGGTACAGGCGCAGCTGCTCGAACTGCAGAACCGCGTGACGCTGTACCGCACGCTGGGCGGCGGCTGGACCGAGCGCGCGCCGGCCCAGGCGCCGGCCTGAGTGCCGGCCGGGCGCAACGTACCGGACAGGGGCCGCGGGGACCCCTCCCTATAATCCGCGGTTGATCCGAAAAAGCCCCCCGATAACGAGGACGCCATGAGCGACAGCGCGCAATACCACGCAACGGAAGACGCCCACACCGGTCCGATCAAGAACCCCAAGCAGCTGCTGCTGGCGGTGTTCTTCAGTTTCATCGTTCCGATCCTCATCATCGTGGGCCTCGTTTCGTACGTGGTGTCGGGCACCAAGCCCTCCGGCGCTGCGCAGGGCGACAACATGTCGCTGTACGGCGTGTCGCAAGAGGCGCGTGAGCGCGAGGTGGCCGACCGCATCAAGAAGGTGGGCACGATCGAGATCCGCGACGCCAACCGCCCCCTGGCGGCCGGCGAAGCCGTCTTCAAGGCGCAGTGCGCCGCCTGCCACGGCTCGCCCGGCATTCCCGGCGCCCCGCACTATGGCGACGCCGCCGCCTGGGGCCCGCGCATCGGCCAGGGCTACGCCACGCTGCTGGAACACGCCCTCAAGGGCAAGGGCGCCATGCCGCCGCAGGGCGGCGGTGACTTCGAGGACGCCGAGATCGGCCGCGCCGTGGTCTACATGGCCAACGCGGGCGGCGCCAAGTTCCCCGAGCCCCAGCGCCCCGCGCCGGCCGGCGCAGCACCGGCCGACGGCGCCGCGGCAGCGGCACCCGCCGCTGGCGCGTCGGACGCGGCAGCCGCCGCGCC
>JAFEEH010000160.1 GCA_018241185.1 Pseudomonadota bacterium
GTGTCGCCACGTCAATCACTCCTATTGCTCCTGCCACCAAAAGCAGCAGGTTAGGGTTCTTACGTGGGTCAGATTTGGATGGAAATTACCGGGCCAAGTGGGTCAGTTCTGGATGGAAATCAACACTCGACAAGAGCGAGGCCGAATTGCTAGCCGAAACCCACACTTTGGTCAAAGACGACCCCTCCTATATGCCTCTGGCTCAGTGGCAGGCGAAGTTCCGCAAACGAGGCGCAGGGCGGAACTAAAGTGAAACACAACTTCATTGGCGGCGTATGGGTACAAGGCGCGCGCGCGGTCCCCAATATCAACCCGTCGGACCAGCGCGATACCATCGATCACTACGCTCAAGCCGACTCGGCACAGGCCAGGGACGCGGTGGACGCGGCATCCCAGGCCTTCAATGCCTGGAGCGTGAGCACACCCCAGCAACGTTTCGATGTCCTTGATAAGGTAGGCAGCGAACTATTGGCACGCCGAACCGAACTCGGTGACCTGCTGGCACGCGAGGAAGGCAAAACTTTGCCTGAGGCAGTCGGCGAAGTGACGCGAGCTGGTCAGATCTTCAAATACTTCGCGGGCGAGGCCCTGCGTTTGTCTGGCGACTTGTTGCAGTCCATCCGACCCGGCGTGTCAGTAGAAGTCACGCGCGAACCCATCGGTGTCGTCGGCTTGATCACGCCTTGGAATTTTCCGATGGCAATACCAGCATGGAAGATTGCTCCCGCGCTAGCTTACGGCAATACCGTTGTTTTCAAGCCGGCTGAATTGGTGCCGGGATCGGCGTGGGCCCTGACAGAGATCATCTCCCGCAGCGGCTTGCCCGCCGGCTCATTCAACCTGGTGATGGGGCGCGGCGCCGAAGTAGGGCCGACATTGGTCAACGACCCGCGTGTGGCTGGCATTAGTTTCACGGGATCAGTCGGCACTGGACAGCAACTAGCACAGGCCTGTACGGCGCGCGGCGCCAAGTTCCAGCTCGAGATGGGCGGCAAGAACCCCCTGGTCGTGCTGGATGACGCCGATCTGGACGTGGCTGTGAACTGCGCCGTGCAAAGCGCCTTCTACTCTACAGGACAGCGTTGCACAGCGTCGAGTCGACTAATCGTCACCCAGGGCATTCACGAACGTTTCGTCGATGCCGTGGTTGATCGCATGCGTTCACTGAAAATCGCCAACGCGCGGGGCCAGGGTACCGATATCGGCCCTGTGGTGGATGAGCGGCAACTAGGCATTGACCTGGACTACATCCGGGTGGCACAAGCTGAAGGCGCAAAGCTTGCCTTTGGCGGCCACACAATGGAGTGCGACCAACAAGACCATCCTGGATTCTACCTCGTGCCCGCACTGTTCACCGAGACCCACAACGCTATGCGCATCAACCGAGAAGAAGTCTTCGGGCCGGTGGCCAGTGTCATCCGAGTGCGCGACTACGACGACGCACTCGCCACTGCGAACGCCACTCCATTCGGACTGTCCAGCGGTATAGCCACAACAAGCCTAAAGCACGCCACGCACTTCAAGCGACATGCGCAGGCCGGCATGGTGATGGTCAATGTTCCCACGGCCGGTGTCGACTACCACGTACCGTTTGGCGGCCGTAAAGGCTCGAGCATGGGGTCACGCGAACAAGGCCGGTATGCGGCCGAGTTCTTCACCACAGTCAAAACGGCCTACACATTCTGCTGAAACCACAGCTTCGTCTTATGCTCGAACCTCGTGTGACCCAACAGGTCTTCACCAATGCACGTACGTACTCGGCGTTCACGCCGGAACCCATTGCCGATTCCACACTGGCCCAGCTACAAGAGCTTGCCCAATGGGGGCCTACCGCCTTCAACTGTCAACCAGCACGATATGTCTTTGTTCGCAGCGCGGAGGGCAAGGCAAGACTCCAAGCCTCTCTTGCTCCAGGCAATATCGCCAAGGTCGCCAGCGCGCCCGTCACCGTGATCGTTGCGATAGATCTGCAGTTCTATGAGCACCTTCCTACTCAATTTCCTGGGAACCTCACCTTGGCCAGCAGCTTCGCGGCAGATCCCGCACGCGCTGAGCTCACGGCGCTACGCAACGGCAGCCTGCAGGGTGCATACCTGATGGTGGCGGCCCGCTTGCTGGGGCTCGACTGCGGACCGATGAGTGGATTCAATGCCGCGGCAGTCGATCAAGCTTTCTTCCCGGATGGACGCTGGCGTTCGAATTTCCTCGTGAATCTCGGTTACGGAGAAAAGTCCTCGCTTTACCCCCGCGGTCCTCGTCTTCCATTTTCTACTTGCGCCGCCTTTATTTAGGAACTCATATGCCTTTCATCGACGTGAAAATTATCGAAGGTGTTTTCAACGATACCCAGAAGCAGGACCTCATTGCAGAGCTCGCTGCCGCGGTAGTTCGTGTAGGCGGTGAGGGAATGCGCCCCATGACGCGCTGCGCCATACAGGAGATTCGTAGCGGCCTGTGGGGCGTGGCCGGCAAGCCACTCACTACCGAGCAAGCCAGGCCGCGACAAAACGCCTGACCTTTATTGCTCCTCTTCACCTAACGCAAGAGTACAACCCACTCGAACTCTCCTCCCCGTGCTCCGTCAGCGTGCCGTCGGATAGCGGCTCTCTCGATCAAGACTAGACTGAATCGCCCCGGTTTTCGCAGAGGCTCAACACTCTGAGAGGATTGAGCCATGAGCAAGTCGAACGAGTTCTCGACCGATGTGCGTGAGCTCGCGGAAAGGGTGGTACAGGAGCAGCGCGGCGAATACCCCCGCTATGGGCGGCCATCGAGTCCATTGCTCCCAAGATTGGCTGCGTGCCGCAAACCTTGAACGAGTGGGTCAAGCGCGCCGAGGTCGACGCCGGTACGCGTGAAAGCGTGACGAGCATCGAAGCACAGCGGATGAAGGAGCTCGAGCGCGAGGCCAAGGAGTTGCGCAGGGCCAACGAGATACTGAAGCTGGCCAGCGCGTTCTTCGCCCAGGCGGAGCTCGACCGCCGACTGAAGTCGTGAGGGCATTCATCGACCAGCACCGCAACGCTTTTGGGGTCAAGCCGCTCTGCAAGGTGTTGCAGGTTGCCCCGTCAGCCTACCGGCGCCATGCTGCGCTACTGCGCGAACCCCACAGGCGCTGCGCCCGCGCCAGACGCGACGAGCTGCTGATGCCGCAGATTCAGCGCGTCTGGCAGGCCAACATGCAGGTCTA
>JAFEEH010000161.1 GCA_018241185.1 Pseudomonadota bacterium
GACCCCTTCGCTTCGCTACGGGGCAACCTGCGCCGCGACGCTGTCGGGGTGCGCCGCAGAACTCGCTGCGTTCACTTCGTTCACTGCGCTCGGACAGCTGCGGCGGGCCAGTTCACGAAGCAGCTGTGTCCGCACGCGGCACAGCTGCCACCCCGCCAGCGCCGCGTCGCAGGCGCATCCAGAAGGGCTTTCGGTCGGGCCATCGCTGCGCTCGGCCCCCTGCTGGGGCATGAGCCGCTCCGCGGCTGGCTGTTGCTCCCCCTCCCTCTGGGAGAGGGTTGGGGTGAGGGCATGCAGCCTGGGCACGACACGCCTCATCCATCGTCCGGTGCCCTCACCCCCGCCCTCTCCCAGAGGGAGAGGGAGCAAAGCCAAGCTGAAGGACAAGGCTGCGCAGCAGCCTTGTTGACCCTGGTCCCCTCTGTCTGCGCCGAGGAGCGCAGCGGCTGGCGGAAAAAGGGCCGCGCATGTTTGAGCGAAGCGAGTTTGCGCGGACCCCGCCAGCCGCGAGCACCGCAGGTTGCCCGCAGCGAAGCGAAGGGACGCAGACAGTGGGGTCGCCTTTCTTTTGCCTACTTTTCTTTGGCGAGACAAAGAAAAGTAGGTCGCCCGCCGGGGCGAAATCCCGGCCCCTGCCTTAGAAAAGGCACACGGGCAACTCAGCAAACGAACACAGGAGCAGGCCCATGAACCTCTCCTACATCTTCGTCAAACGCCCCATCGCCACCGTCCTCCTGACGATCGGCATCGCCCTGGCCGGCATCATGGCCTTCTTCGTCCTGCCGGTCTCGCCGCTGCCGCAGGTCGACTTCCCGGTCATCTCGGTGTCGGCCAGCCTGCCCGGCGCCAGCCCGAGCACGATGGCCTCGAGCGTCGCCACGCCGCTGGAGCGGCGCCTGGGCGTGATCCCGGGCGTCAACGAGTTGACGTCGAGCAGCTCCACCGGCTCGACCCGCGTCACGCTGCAGTTCGACCTCAGCCGCAATATCGACTCCGCCGCACGCGAGGTGCAGGCCGCGATCAACGCCGCGCGGGCCGATCTGCCGAGCACGCTGCGCAGCAATCCGACCTACCGCAAGGCCAACCCCACCGCGGCGCCGGTGATGATCCTCGCGCTGACGTCCAAGACACGCACGCCGGGGCAGATCTACGACGCGGTGTCGAACATCGTCAGCCAGCGCCTGTCGCAGGTCGACGGCGTGGGCGACGTGGAAATCGGCGGCGGTTCGCTGCCGGCGGTGCGGGTCGAACTCGACCCGTTCCCGCTCAACCGCATGGGCATCAGCACCGAGGACGTTCGTGCGGCCATCCAGGCCAACAACGCCAACCGGCCCAAGGGCACCATCCAGAGCGACGACCGCCGGCTGCAGATCTACACGCCCGCGCCGGGCCTGCGCGCGGCCGACTACCGCGACCTGGTGATCGCCTGGCGCAACAACGCGCCGGTCAAGCTGTCGGACGTGGCGCGCGTGACCGACAGCGTGGAGAACACGCGCACGGTGGGCCTGTTCAACGGCGAGCCGGCGGTGATCGTGCTGGTCACGCAGGAGCCGGGTGCCAACATCATCGAAACGGTGGACGGCGTGCGCAAGCTCCTGCCCGAGCTGCGCGAGCAGCTGCCGCAGGACATCTCGGTGCAGGTGGCGTCGGACCGCACGAACTCCATCCGCGCCTCGCTGCGCGAGGTGGAAGTCACGCTGGTGATCTCGGTGATGCTCGTGGTCTTCGTCGTGGGCGTGTTCCTGCGCCGTGCGCGGGCCACCATCATCCCGGCGGTGGCCACGGTGGTGTCGCTGCTGGGCACCTTCGGCGTCATGTACCTGCTGGGCTTCTCGCTCAACAACCTGTCGTTGATGGCGCTCACGGTGGCCACCGGCTTCGTGGTCGACGACGCCATCGTGGTGCTGGAGAACACGCAGCGCCACATCGAGGAAGGCATGGGCCGGCTCGAGGCCGCGCTCAAGGGCGCGCGCGAGGTCGGCTTCACGGTGCTGTCGATCAGCCTGTCGCTGGTGGCGGTGTTCATCCCGCTCCTGTTCATGGGCGGGCAGGTGGGGCGCCTCTTCAAGGAGTTCGCGGTGACGCTGTCGGCGTCGGTGCTGATCTCGCTGGTGATCTCGCTGACCACCACGCCGATGCTGTGCGCCACGCTGCTGCGCGCCGAGTCGTACTACGCGCGAAAAAGGCCGGGGCGCATCTCCGGCCCCTTGCTGCGCTGGACCGAGGGGCTGTGGCAGTGGAGCCTGCGCACCTATGCCCACAGCCTGGATTGGGCGCTGGCGAGCAAGGCGCTGGTGATGATGTCGCTGGTGGTGGTGGTGGGGCTCAACGTGTACCTGTTCGCGCACGTCCCCAAGGGCTTCTTCCCGCAGCAGGACAACGGCCAGCTCAACGCCGGCATCCGCGCCGACCAGAGCATTTCGTCGACCGCGCTCAAGGCCAAACTGCAGCAGGCGGTGGCCATCATCCATGCCGACCCGGCGGTGGACACCGTGGTGGCCTTCGGCGGCGGCTCGCGTGCGGGCGGCGGCTTCATGTTCGTCAACCTCAAGCCCTACGGCTCGGTGCGCACCGAGAAGACGCAGGCTGTGATCGACCGGCTGCGCCCGCAGCTCAACCAGCTCACCGGCCTGCGCGTGTTCCTCGGCCCGGTGCAGGACCTGCGCATGGGCGGGCGGCAGAGCAACTCGACCTACCAGTACACGCTCAAGAGCGATTCGCTGGCCGACCTGCGCACCTGGTCGAAGAAGCTGGCCGACCGAATGCAGGAGCTGCCGCAACTGACCGACGTGGACGGCGAATCGTCGGACAACGGCGTCGAGACCTTCGTGCAGGTGGACCGCGATGCCGCGGCCCGGCTGGGCGTGAACACCGCGGCGATCAACACCGCGCTCTACAACGCCTACGGCCAGCGCTCGGTGGCGACGATCTACAACGACCTGAACCAGTACTCGGTCATCATGGAATGGGCGCCGCGCTACCAGCAGTCGCCCATCGTGCTGAAGGACCTGTACGTGCCCTCGACGCTCAATGCCACGACCAACGCCGCCACCGGCGCGACGACGGTGAGCAGCATCCAGGCCAACACCGACGCGAGCACCGGCACCTCCACCGTCACCTCGGCCAACCCGGCCTCGCGCACCTCGTCGGCAGGGCAGGCGATCGCCTCGAACACGACGTCGATGGTGCCGCTGTCGGCCTTCGCGCGGCTGGCCGAGCGGGCGGTGCCCAGCTCGATCAGCCACGAGGACACCGAACTCGCGAGCACCGTCTCGTTCAGCCTGGCCGACGGCGTGACGCTGGCCGAGGCGCAGCGCCTGGTCAAGCAGGCCGAGAACGACATCGCCATGCCCATCAACGTGCGCGGCAGCTTCTCGGGCACGGCGCGCGCGGCGCAGGACTCGAATTCGCAGCAGCTCGTGCTGATCCTGGCCGCCATCGTGGTGATCTACATCGTGCTGGGCATCCTGTACGAGAGCCTGATCCACCCGATCACCGTGCTGACCACGCTGCCCTCGGCCGGCGTGGGCGCGGTACTGGCGTTGCTGCTGTTCCGCATGGAGCTGTCGATCATCGCGCTCATCGGGCTGTTCCTGCTGATCGGCATCGTGAAGAAGAACGCCATCATGATCATCGACTTCGCGCTGGAGGCGGAGCGCTCGCGCGGCCTTTCGGCGCTCGAAGCCGTGCGCGAGGCCAGCCTTCTGCGCTTCCGGCCCATCCTCATGACCACGCTGGCTGCCGCGCTGGGCGCGCTGCCGCTGGCCATCGGCTTCGGCCAGGGCGCCGAGTTGCGCCAGCCGTTGGGCGTGACCATCATCGGCGGGCTGATCGCCAGCCAGCTGCTGACCCTGCTCACGGTGCCCGTGGTCTATGTGCTGCTCGACAAGCTGCGCCGCCGCCCGGCGAACGAACGCCACTTGGCGAGGGCTTGATCCCCATGACGACTTTCCCCTTCGAACGCTATCGAATTCATAGCTACTCGCGCCCGTCCGGCGGGCGTTCTAGGCACTTTTTACTTGGAAGCACGGTGCTGGCCGCAGTGCTGGCGCTGGGCGGCTGCGCGGTCGGCCCGCGCTACGAGCGGCCCGCCGCGGCCACGGCCACGGCCTTCAAGGAAGCACCCGCCGCCGAAGGCTGGGTGCCGGCCCAGCCCGGCGACGCACTGGACCGCGGCGAATGGTGGACCCGCTTCGGCGATCCGCAGCTCGACGCGCTGGCCGCGCGCGTGCAGATCTCGAACCAGAACATCGCCGCCGCCGTTGCCGCCTACACCCAGGCCCAGGCGCTGGTGCGCCAGCAGCGTGCGGCGCTGTTCCCGAGCGTGAGTCTGGACGGCAGCGGCCGCCGCACGGGCGCCGTGCGCAGCGATGGCGCCGGGTCGCCCACCAACAGCTTCTCGGCCAGCCTGGCGGCGGACTGGTCGCCCGATCTGTGGGGCCGGCTGCGCGAGGCCGTCGGCAGCGCGCAGGCCAACGCGCAGGCCAGCGAGGCCGACCTGGCATCGGCGCGGCTGTCGGCGGTCGGTGACCTGGTGACCAACTACTTCTCGCTGCGCGAGGCCGACACCGAGCTGCGCCTGCTCGACGAGACCATCGAGGGCTACGAGCGGGCGCTGACCATCACGCGCAACCGCTACGAGGCAGGCATCGCCGCGCAGACCGACGTGCTGCAGGCGCAGACGCAGCTGGTCAGCGCGCAGGCCGAGCGCGTGGCGCTGCGCCGCACCCGCGCTACTTACGAGCATGCGGTCGCCGTGCTGGTGGGCGCCGTGCCGGCGGAGTTCTCCATCGCAGTGGCCGACTGGAAGCCGACGGTGCCGGCCGTGCCGACCGGCGTGCCTTCGCTGCTGCTGCAGCGCCGGCCCGACATCGCGGCGGCCGAGCGTGCCGTTGCGTCGGCCAACGCGCAGATCGGCATCGCGCGGGCGGCGTACTTCCCCAACATCGGGCTCACCGCGTCCATCAGCAGCAGCACCAGCCGCGTGCGCGATCTGTTCGACGCGTCGAACATGCTCTGGGCGCTGGGCCTGTCGGTGGCACAGACGGTGTTCGACGCCGGCGCCATCGGTGCCGGCGTCGATGCCGCCAAGGCCGCACACGAAGCCAGCGCGGCGCGTTACCGGCAGACGGTGCTGGCCGCGTTCCAGAGCGTGGAGGACCAGCTCAGCGCCACGGCCGCGCTGGCCGAGCAGGAGGGCCTGCGCCGTACCGCCTCGCTGGCGGCCGACCGCACCGAGCAGCAGTTGCTCAATCGCTACCGCGCCGGCCAGGTGAACTACACCGACGTGGTCAGCGCGCAGGCCTCGGCCCTGAGCGCGCGGCGAAGCCTGGTGCAGGTGCAGCTCGCGCGGCAGACCGCGGCGGTGGGGCTGATCCAGTCGCTCGGGGGCGGCTGGGAGGCGGCCTGGCTGCGCGACGCGGCCCCGGCGGCCGAGTCCACCCGAAGCCCGGGCTGAGCCCACCGAGGGGCGCGCCTCGACGCCCGCGCCCGAAATTCTTGTGGACGCCGTCCACTTGATCGCATAGAGTCCCGGCTCCCAGCGGCCGAAGGCCGTTTCTTCAAGAAGGACAGCATGGGCAAGGTATTCGTCAACATCGGCCTGAGCCTCGACGGCTACATGGCTCCCGAGGGCATGCGCATGGACCGGCCCGATCACCTGGGCTGGGGCGCCAAGTGGGGCGCGATGATGGGCTGGCTGATGCGCCAGCAGCACTTCCGCGAGAACGTGCTCCAGGCGGGCCCCGGTGGCGAGACCGGCCCCATCAACGACCACGTGCGCAGCACCTTCGCGCGCATCGGCGCCAACATCATGGGCAAGCGGATGTTCGACCAGGGCGAGGTCGCGTGGCCGGAGGAGGCGCCCTTCCACACGCCCGTCTACGTGCTGACGCACGAGCAGCGCGCGCCCTGGGTGCGCCCGGGCGGCACGACCTTCCACTTCGTCAATGACGGGCCGCAACGCGCGCTGGAGCTGGCACGTGCGTCGGCCGGCGATCGCGACGTGCGCATCTCGGGCGGGGCCGACGTGATCCAGCAGTACCTGAACCTGGGCGTCGTCGACGAGCTCGAGATCGCGCTCGCGCCGGTGCTGTTCGGCGGCGGGCGGCGCCTGTTCGAGAACCTGGGCGACCCCGGCCCGGCGTGGCGCATCGACCGCGTGCTCGACGGGCCCGGGGCGACGCATCTGCGCTACGTGCGCGCCTGAGCGAAGCGGCGACTGCACGGGTTACTGCCCCGCACGTCGCGCCGGCGGCCTTTTGATGCCGGGGGCGAGGTCGTCATCGTGTGTGCGCCCGCGCCGCGCCCGCTGCACGCAGAAACAGGCCGCAGACGGGCGCGCCGAGAATGGGCGCATGCATCGGTCCCTTCTTCCGTTCCCTCGAGCACTCGCGTGCGCCCCGGCCGCGCTCGGCCTGACCCTGTTGGTCGCGGGATGTGCCTCCTCCTCACCGCCTGCGGCGCCGCCGGCCCCGCCGGTCGCCGCGGCGACCGCGCCGACGCCGAGTCCGCCGGCCGCAGCGCCGGCCGGTCCCGCGGTGCCGCCGCAGGACGTGGCCCTGCAACAGCGCTTCGCTGCCTGGCTCGCCGACTACCGCACCTTCGCCCGCGCCAGCGGCGTGAGCGATGCGACGCTGCAGGCCGCGCTCGACGGCGCCCGGTACCTGCCCCGCGTCGTGGAACTCGACCGTGCGCAGCCCGAGTTCACGCGCGCCGTGTGGGACTACCTCGACACCGCGGCCAGCGCGGAACGCGTCGCGCGCGGTCAGCAGCAGGGCGCGCTGGCCCGGGCCGACATCGACGGCGCGTCCGCGCGTTATGGCGTGCCGGCCGAGGTGCTGCTCGCGATCTGGGGCATGGAAAGCAATTTCGGCAGCAACTACGGCAGCACGCCCACCGTCGATGCGCTGGCCACGCTGGGCTTCGACGGGCGCCGTGGCGACTGGGCGCGCAAGGAGCTGCTGGCAGCACTGCAGATCCTCGACCGGCGGGACATCGACCGTGCGCACATGATCGGCTCATGGGCCGGCGCGATGGGCCAGACGCAGTTCATGCCTTCGACCTTCCTCACCTACGCCGTGGATGCCGACGGCGATGGCCGGCGCGACATCTGGGGCAGCATGGCCGACGTGATGGCCTCGACCGCCAACTTCATGGCGCGCTCGGGCTGGCGCAGCGGGCAGCCCTGGGGGCTGGAGGTGAGCTTGCCGCCGGGCTTCGACCCTGCGCGTGCCGATCCGTCGGTGCGACAGGCGGCCAATCAATGGGCGGCCGAGGGCGTGCGTGCCGCCGACGGCCGGCCGCTGCCCGACCTGCCCGACGCGGAACTGCTGCTGCCCGCCGGCGCACGCGGACCGGCCTTTCTCGTCGGCCCGAACTTCCGCGCGCTCCTGCGCTACAACAACTCGACCAGCTACGCGCTCGGCGTCGGCCTGCTGGCGCAGCGCCTGGCCGGCGGGCCCGGCGTGCAGGCCGCGTGGCCGCGCGACCTGGTGCCGCTGTCGCGCAGCCAGGTGAACGCGCTGCAGACCGCCCTGAACACGCGCGGCTTCGACACCGGCACGCCCGACGGCGTGATGGGCCCGGCCACGCGCCGCGGCCTGCGCGACTGGCAGCGCAGCGTCGGCCTGCCGGCCGATGGGTACCCGACCACGGAATTGCTGCAGCGCCTGCAGGCGCCGTGAGTGGTGATGTACGCATGCAGTGCGCGCTGGGTCGCGCCCCTCTCGCGGATCGATCCATGCCTTTTTGCAAGGCAGGAGCCGGCTGCTTTTGGTCGATTGCTGCGACATGCAGAATCCGGCCACAAGCAGACTGTCACGAACCCCATCGAGTACTGTCAGGCAATGACTTCAGCCGAGAAGAACCGTTCGTTGACCCATTCTGAATACGTACTCGCCCGGTGGATGTTAGAGAACGGTCTGCCGGAGGCTCAGGCATTCCTGGAGCAACTTGAAAGGGCGGAAGTTATGTCTTGGCGATGCCCCTGTGGTTGTGCGAGCATTAATTTTCAGATCCAGGGTCATCCCCCTGCGCCTCCGGGCGTGCACATCATCGGCGACTTTCTCTGCGGCCCTATCGACGCGCCAGCAGGGGCGTTTATCTTCGAAAGCGAGGGGCTGCTCGGCGGGATAGAGGTTTATTCGATGGCAAGCGATGCACCATCCGTTCTGCCCGTCCCGCCGTTGCGCCCATTTGGATAGCGCAGATGCCGGCCAAAAGCTGACCTTCGACCGCCGGCGACCACCCACGACCAGACCTTCCCGATGACAAACGATGTCGCTGCATGACCAAAATCGCTTGCGCAGGGGTTACCTTCACGAGGTGCGCATTGATGAGGAGGGCCTTGAGTGTTGCGTCGCGCTCGGACCGGCCGGCGATGCAGCAAGGCGCCTGCTTGGAAAGAGCACCTGCGTGTGGGTGTTCTGGGCGACATCCCACCTCGACGCGATGAACGTCTACAACAGCTTTCGGCGCAGAGAAACGTACGAGAGCGACGAGCCCTGGGACCGAGAGGACTACCCATTGGCGTGGTATGTCGAACAGGAAGCGTATCTCACCACCATCAGTACTCCCCGATGTGGAAAGGCCGAGCAACCTCGGCCTGCTACCTGAACGCAGAACAGAGCCAAACGCAGGGCGGCTTTGCAAAATTCTGTACAGCCGCTTAGGGCCCGTTTGCGGACATCGGCCACGCTTTAAAGCGATCGCACAGTATTGATGGTTCCTGGAGGGGACGCGCCTTCGCTATATGCTCATCGGCCAGACTACCTTGGCAGGCTATGAAAGTTCGATGGGACGAGACTTGGCATCGTCTTCGGGAATGGACAAATGGGTCAGCGTCATCGGAGCGCCTGGCGGCGCAAGTGCTGAAGAGTGAAGGCTTCGCAAGCCTAGACCCGACTCATCCGCTTGGTGGACCCGATGGTGGTACGGACGGACTTTGTTTGCGTGACGAAAAGCGGTGGGCAATGGCTGTTTACTTCCCCCGAGGCAAGCAAGCAACCCGAGTAGTCCGAAAAAAGTTCACTTCGGATGCTGAAAAGGCCCGGGTCGCCGGAGTTGACGGGATTGCGTTCGTCACAAACCAGGAGATCACCCACGTCACCAGGACGAATTTCATGGGGATCGCCGCGCCTATGCTGGTGGAGATATTCCACCTTGAGCGACTCACGGCGATCCTTGACCACCCGCCGATGCACTCTGTGCGAGCGCAATTCTTGGGATTCTGTGAAGACGCTTCAACAATCCAAGTTGGTGGAAGCGGCGGATCGGCGCCTGGAGCGGGTGGCGGTGGCGGCGGCGTAGTTGGATCAGCGCGCTCTCGTGGCGGGGACGGCGGCAGGGGAGGTGACATCAAGATCGCTGGACAGCCAGGAACGGCACCGGGAGCAGGTGGCGGTGGTGCTGGTGCAATCGGAGATGGCGCCAGAGGTGGTGAGGGCGGGGGTGGCGGGGAGCAGGTCTCCGGTTTCTTTCGAGTTGAGGATCTGCCGCCCGAAATTCATGTCCACGTGGGCCAAGGTGGACTCGGCAGCGAAGGAGACGGAGGCGACGGCGGCGACACCACGTTTGGGAACTTGTTGCGTGCGCGCGGAGGCAAGGGCGGCAAGGCTGGTCGCTCATCTTCAGGAGATGGCCAACCTACCGAGGAAGGCGTTTCCTGCGGCGTGCAAATATCCGCTCTGCTTGCGGCCGAGCAAGCGCTGATTCGCCAGGACGGATTGCTCTACTTGACCGCCGGAGGTTTCGAGCACATTAATGCAACGTCGTTCCCAGTTGAGGCCGGCGCTGTACTTGCAGGCACCGTTTCTTTCCAAAACTTTGCGCCTGATACGCGCATCACGCTGACCTGTCGCGTGATCTCCGCGTCCGGCGAAACTTTGTCCCTCACTCCATTCGAGGTGATGAGTGGACCGCGCCGCGAAGTGATGCGGCCAAGCTTTGCACACGTTGCTAGATGGACGGCAGACGCCCCCGGTGTTTGGCGGGTCGTGATCGAGTCAGGTACGACCGAACTCGCGACCCTACCTATTGAGGTGAAGCTATCGCCCGATCGCTAGTTTGATGGACGCCGCTGCGGAAGGACTGCTCATGGCCGTTCAGCGATGCCGCAGTTCCATCGCGTCAACGGACGCTAAGAAGCCCAGTTTCGCAAAGAAATCTGGAGCGCCGGTCCTTCCGGCGCGCAGCACCCAAGTGATGCTCTGGTCTTCGCCAATGGTGTGTTGTACCAGCGCACGCCCAACGCCCTGCCTCCGCCACGGTTTGGCGACCACCACCATCGACAAATCGCCGTTCGACAGACCATCCGTGATCGCATGGGCGAAGCCGGCAATCTGTCCGCCGACCGACGCCACCGCCGTACGATGCGACGCCCGCACGAGCTGTTGCAAGCATTCCGCACTCTCAACGCGATGGCCCCAGCCATTGGCGATGAGGATTTCATAGACGCTATTCAAGTCGTCCGGATCGAAATCGCGAAGACGCATTCGGCGTTTCCTCGTGGCTGCATGCTGCTATATCGCCCCAACTCTGGTGATCGGCAGCCACTGACCGATTCAAAGCCCGGTGCAGGAGTTCATGGCTAGGTGTCGCTCAAGCGCTGACATTCGCCCGCGCTGTCCGCGCGCGCATCCGATACTCCCGCGATGCGCATTGCCCTGATCCACGCCCTGGCCCACTCGGTGGCCCCTATCAACGCCGCTTTCGCCCGCGATTGGCCCGAGGCGCAGCGGATGAACCTGCTGGACGACAGCCTGTCGGCCGATCTGGCGGCGAGCGGGCGCGGGCTGGACGCGGCGATGCACGAGCGCTTCATGCGCCTGGGCCAGTATGCGGTCGACACCGGTGCCGACGGCATCCTCTTCACCTGCTCGGCCTTCGGGCCCTGCATCGAGGCGGTCGCACGCGCGCATGCGCCGATGCCGGTGCTCAAGCCCAACAAGGCCATGATCGACGAGGCCGCACAGGGCGAGGGGCCGCTGGGGCTCATCGCCACCTTCCCGGCCACGCTGGAGTCGATGCCGCCGGAATTTCCGCCAGGCGTGACGCTGCACATGGCGCTGGCCGAAGGCGCGCTGGAGGCACTCGACGCCGGTGACGCCGCGCGACACGACGCCCTCATCGCCGAGCAGGCCGCGGCGCTGGCCGCACGCGGCTGCACGCGCATCGCGCTGGCCCAGTTCAGCATGGCACGGGCGCGCGCGGCCTGTGAGGCCGCCAGCGGGCTCGCAGTGCTCACGACCGTCGACAGCGCGGTACGCGCACTCAGGCGCGGCTTGCTGAAGCCGAACTGACTTGCACCCTCGCGATAATCGGCGCTCGCTTTGCGGCGCCCGGTGCGGTGCGCCGGGGCCCTCGAACAAGGAGCGTCAGTTTGGACATCGTTTTGCTGGTCAAGGCCGCGATCATGGGCATCGTGGAGGGGCTGACCGAATTCCTCCCGATCTCCTCGACCGGCCACCTCATCCTCGCGGGCGCGCTGCTGGGCTTCGACGACGGCAAGGCCAAGGTCTTCGACATCGCGATCCAGACCGGTGCGATCTTCGCGGTCATCCTCGTCTATTGGCAGAAGATTCAGTCCACGGTGGTGGCGCTGCCCCGGCAGGCCAAGGCGCGGCGCTTCGCGCTCAACGTGCTCATCGCCTTCCTGCCCGCCGTGGTGCTCGGCCTGCTGTTCGGCAAGGTCATCAAGGAGCACCTGTTCACGCCCGTGGTGGTGGCCAGCACCTTCATCCTCGGTGGCTTCATCATCCTGTGGGCCGAGAAGCGGCCGCCTGGTGCCGTGCGCGTCGAGAACGTCGACGACATGACGCCGCTCGATGCGCTCAAGGTGGGGCTGGTGCAGTGCTTCGCGATGATCCCCGGCACCAGCCGCAGCGGCTCGACCATCATCGGCGGGATGCTGCTGGGGCTGTCTCGCAAGGCGGCGACGGATTTCTCCTTCTTCCTGGCCATCCCGACGCTCATCGGCGCTGGCGTCTACAGCCTCTACAAGGAACGTGCGCTGCTGTCGGCGGCCGACATCCCGCTCTTCGCCGTCGGGCTGGTGTTCTCCTTCCTCAGCGCCTGGCTGTGCGTGCGCTGGCTGCTGCGCTACATCTCGACCCACAGCTTCGTGCCCTTCGCCTGGTACCGCATCGTCTTCGGCATCGTGGTGCTGATGACGGCGTGGAGCGGGCTGGTCACCTGGGCGGACTGAGTCGGCTCAATTTCGTCGAGAAAAAGGGCCCGCGACGCGCGCCGTGCCTGCGCGGACTGCTATCAGGATGAGAGCAGGTCGACCAGCAGGCTGACGGTGGTGCGCCCGGGTGCGGACTGCCACTGCACCTGCGCGCCGAGCCGCTCGGCCCGCGTGCGCATGTTGCGCAGGCCATTGCCGGCGTGGGCGCCCAGCGCCGCCTCCTGGAAACCGCGCCCGTCGTCGTTCACGTCCAGGCGCAGGTGGGTGCGGGTGCGCTGGACGTAGACGTCGACCTGTCGCGCGCCGCTGTGCTTGAGCGCGTTGGTCAGCGCCTCCTGCAGGAAGCGCAGGACCCCGATGTTGAGCGAGGCATCCAGCGTGAGGTCGTCCACCCCCGACAGGTGCCAGCGGCAGCGGATGCCGCTGGCTTCGAACAGTTCGGTGATGCGATGGCGCAGCGGCGCGATCACTTCGCCCAGCACCTGCAGGCCGGTCTGCTGGCCCGTGGCGTCGATGATCAGCCGCAGGTCGTCGCGCAGGCCCTTGAGCATGGCCAGCATCTGCGCCTGCGGCACCGGCGCCGCGGCGTGCTCGAGCGTGGCGATGCTGCCTACCAGCATGCCACCCAGCCCGTCATGCAGGTCGCTCGCAAGGTTGACGCGCTCGTGCGCGCGGGCGTGCAGCAGCTTCAGCGCATGCTCGCGCTCCAGGCTTTCGCGCAACTCGGCCTTGGCGCCTTCGACCTGGGCCAGCAGCCGTGCGTTGAAGCTTTCCGTGTGCTCCAGCGCATGGGTGAAGCGGCGCGCCAGCAGCAGCGCGACACCCACCAGCAGCACATAGGACGCGATGCCCGAGTAGTAGATGCTGCCTTCGACGAACTGCAGGAACACCAGCAGGTCGCGCACGGTAACCCCCATGATCAGCAGCAGGATCGGCACCAGCCCCGGCTGCGGGTGCGATGCGCGCAGCAGGTTGGTGGCGCTGGACAGCAGCGCGGCGCCGATCACGACCAGCGCGGCCACACCGGTCCACAAATCGCGCCGCAGTGCCATCTGCGTGCGGTCCACGGTCCACAGGTCGACGCAGCCCAACGCGACCACCGCGAGCAGGGCCCACTCGGTGCGCGGCAGCCGCCGCTGCCGGTAGCGCAGCACGAACAGCACGAAGCAGCCGGCGAAGGCCAGCAGCGCCGATGTGTTGGCCGCCTGCCAGGCGTCGGTGCTCGGCAGCGGCCAGGTCTCGGTCGCGACGTGGTTGTATTCGAACAGCACCCAGAAGAAGGTCATCAGGCTGAACCAGCCGTAGGCCTGCTCGCGCGGGCGCAGGGCCCAGAGAGCGCCGAAGAACAGGGCGATCACCGACGCCACGGTGACGCCCACGAGTTGCAGGTCCTGGCGCACCAGGTGCTCCAGTCGGTAGCGCGCGTGGACCCGCGTGGGATCGCCCACCGTGACCGGCGCCATGCCGCCCTGGTAGGCCGCCATGCCCGACACGCGGACCAGCACGGTGTTCTCTCCCGCCTGCAGCAGCGGCGGCACCAGCCGACGGTACAGCGGCGAATGCCAGGCACGCGAGAGCGGATCGACCAGGTGCGCATCGCGGTGCACCTCGATGCCGTTCACCCACACCGCGCTGGCCATGTTGATCCAGGGCAGCAGAAGGCCGACGGGCGATGCCGTGTCGGGCTGCTCCCAGCGCAGGCGATACCACACCACGCCGTCGTGGGCGGGCCACCGGTGCGCCCAGTTGTCGGGCAGGGCGACGGGGGTCCAGCCGTCCTCGGGCGGCGCGGCTTCGGCCCAATCGCTGCGCACTGCTTCGGCGTGGCGCAGCGTCAGCGGCGCCGGCACAGGCACCGACGACGCATCGGCCAGCGCGCCTGCCGCCAGCAGCAGCCAGCCGGCGATCAGGAGAGCAAGCCGTGCCGCCGTGCCTGGAAGACGGCCTCGGTGCGCGAGCCCACCACCAGCTTGCGGTAGATGTTCTTGGTGTGGCATTCGACGGTGAGCCGTGAGATCGACAGCATCTCGGCCATTTCGCGGTTGCTCAGCCCCTGCGCGACCAGGCGCAGGATTTCCTTCTCGCGTCCGCTCAGTGAAGGCGCGGGTGCGGTCTCCCTGGACACTGCGGCAGCCGCGGCGCCCGATGCGGCAGGCGGCAGCAGCGCCAGGATGCGGCGTGCGATGAAGGGGTCGATCGGCGCGCCGCCGCGTTCGATGCTGCGCAGGGCCAGCGCCAGTTCGAGGTCGTCGCGCTCCTTGAGCAGGTAACCGATGGCGCCGGCGCGCAGCGCACCCACGATCACTTCCTCGGTGCGCCAGGCCGACACCACCACGGCAGGCACCTGCGGGCGGTGCGTGCGCATCCAGCCGATGAGTTCGGTGCCGCTGCCGTCGGGCAGGCCGATGTCGACCAGCACCACCCCGAAGCGGTGGTCGGCGATCCGGTCGCGCGCCTGCGCCACCGAGTGGGCGCGGACGATGTGCGACGCCGGGCAGCCCACGGACTCGAGCACGGCGCCCAGCCGGCGCTGCATCGCCTCCTCGTCGTCGACCACCAGGGCCGGGCTGAGCGAGACAGGTTCCAACTCTTCCAACATTGCCGTCCTCTCCATGGACCGCATCCGCCATCCGGCGTACACGAATACCTAAGGATTACCAGTTTTCGGGGATTGGTGCGAAAGACTTCATTTTGTATCTTTGTCGCCCTTCATGTAGTGTTCCCGTAACGAATTTCGGTCGTATTTTGGGAACTCTCCCCCTTGACACGCGGCAACTCGCCCAAAGTACAACATGAAATTGTTACTGGACATCCACCAGCTGCGACCCGACCGCTACGCGTACTCGATCAAGACCGACGGGCGCCAGTCCGATGGCGCCCAGTACTACGAAAGCGCCTTCGACTCGCTGGAAACCTGCCTGCGCGATGCCGGCGATTCGATCGGCCACTACTTCCCGAGCGTACACATGCGCTACGAAGGGCGCGTCGTGGGGGCCTGCGCGACCGAATCGCTGCGCCGCAATCCCAAGGGGCTGGCCGAACGCTTCCTGGCCGCGCTGACAGGCCGGGCCTGAACTCGCTACGACGCCAAGTCCGCCGCACCGGTCGGGGCCGGCCGGCGGCGGACCGCGTCGCTCAGATCAGCTTTTCGTCCGGCGTCGAAATCTTGCGCAGCACGTCGTGCCGCACTGCCGGCATCTTGAGCGGGTGCTCGGTGGCGGCGTCGTCCCAGACCGGATCTTCCAGGCTGTCGAACACCTCGCGCAGCTTCTGGCCCCAGCCGTTGTGGATCATGCGGTAGTAGGGGTTTTCGGCGTCGATGCAGACGATCTTGTCGGTGTGCAGGCTGCCGGCTTCGTACACCACCAGGTCCAGCGGCAGGCCGACCGAGAGGTTGGACTTCATCGTCGAGTCCATCGACACCAGTGCGCACTTGGCCGCCTCGTCCAGTGGCGTCTCGGGCGTGAGCACGCGGTCGAGCACCGGCTTGCCGTACTTCGATTCGCCGATCTGGAAGTAGGGCGTCTCGGTCGTCGCTTCGATGAAGTTGCCGGCCGAGTAGACGAGGAACAGGCGCATGCCCTCGCCCTTGACCTGACCGCCGAAGATGAAGGTGACGTTGAAATCCACCCCCGCATGCTTGAGCGCCTCGGCATCGCGGTCGTACACATGGCGCACCGCCGAGCCCAGCACGCGCGCCGCGTCGAACATGCTCTTGGCGTTCCAGATCGTGATCGGCGTGTCGCTGCCCGCTTCCTTGAGTTCCTCGATCTGCAGGATCTCGCGTACCGACTGCGAGATGCTGAGGTTGCCCGCCGACAGCAGCACCATGGTGCGCTCGCCCGACTGCTCGTAGACGATCATCTTGCGGAAGGTGCTGATGTGGTCCACGCCCGCGTTGGTGCGCGAGTCGGACAGGAACACCAGGCCGGCGTTGAGTTTGATGCCTACGCAATATGTCATCTTGGCTTCGCCGGGCATGGCGTCGTCAGGCCCGCTCTCGGGTGTGCAGTTTCTTGAGTGTGTAGAGCGCGTCCAGCGCCTCCCGGGGGCTCATCGCATCGGGGTCGAGCGCGGCCAGCGCGGATTCTACGGGGCTGTCCATCGGAGCCTCTGCCGCCGGTGGCGGTGCGAAGAGGTCGACCTGCGCGCGCGTCTCGTTCTGCTGCGCCTCCAGGGCCTCGAGCGCCTGGCGCGCATGGTTGACCACCGCGGCCGGCATGCCCGCGAGGCGCGCGACCTGGATGCCGTAGCTGCGGCTGGCCGGGCCGGGCTGCACCTCGTGCAGGAAGACGATGTCGCGCCCCGACTCGGTCGCGCTCACGTGCATGTTCACGGCGCCATGGTGGTTGGCCGGGAATTCCGTCAGTTCGAAGTAGTGCGTGGCGAAGAGCGTGAAGGCCTTGGTGCGGTCGTGCAGCTGCGCCGCGATGCCCGCGGCCAGGGCCAGCCCGTCGAAGGTGCTGGTGCCGCGGCCGATCTCGTCCATCAGGACGAGCGAGTGGGCGGACGCGGCATGAAGAATCTGCGCCGCCTCGGTCATCTCCAGCATGAAGGTCGACTGCGCGTTGGCCAGGTCGTCCGCCGCGCCGATGCGCGTGTGGATCGCGTCGATCGGTCCGAGCCGGCAACTGCGCGCCGGCACGAAGGAGCCGATCGAGGCCAGCAGCACGATGATCGCCACCTGCCGCATGTAGGTCGACTTGCCGCCCATGTTGGGGCCGGTGATGACCTGCATGCGCTGCGACGGGCCCAGGCGCGTGTCGTTGGCGATGAAGGCGCCCATCGAGCGCTCGGCCAGCCGCGCCTCCACCACCGGGTGGCGGCCCTGCTCGATCTCGATGCACGGGTGGGCGACGAAGCTCGGCGCGTTCCAGTTCAAGGTCAGGGCGCGCTCGGTCAATGCGCAGAGGGCATCGAGCGTGGCGAGGGCACTCGCCATGCGCGTCAGCGCGGGCACGTGCGCCTGCAGCGCGTCCAGCAGCTGCTCGTACAGCCATTTCTCGCGCGCCAGCGCGCGGTCCTGCGCCGAAAGCGCCTTGTCCTCGAAGGCCTTGAGTTCGGGCGTGATGAAGCGCTCGGCGTTCTTCAGCGTCTGGCGGCGGCGGTAGTGATCGGGCACCTTCGACAGCGCGCTCTGCGTCACCTCGATGTAGAAGCCATGCACGCGGTTGAACTGCACCTTGAGGTTGGCGATGCCCGTGAGGTTGCGCTCGCGTGCCTCCAGCTCGACCAGGAAGCCGTCGGCGTTCTCGCTGATGGCGCGCAGCTCGTCGAGTTCGGCGTCGTGCCCGGGCGCGATCACGCCGCCGTCGCGCACCAAAGCGGCGGGCTCGGCGTCGATCGCCGCGGTCAGCAGTTCGGCGCAGCCCGGCGGCGCTTCCAGCTCTTCGGAAATATGGGTCAAAAGTGCCGCAGACGCAGGCAGGACGGGCGCAAGCTGCTTCGATTTTTGTAGCGCCATGCACAGCGCGAGCATTTCGCGCGGGCGCACCTGGCGCAGTGCGATGCGGGCCGCGATGCGTTCGACGTCGCTGGTGTTCTTGAGTTGCTCGCGCAGGAGCTTGAATGGCGCGGCGGTCTGGCCCGGGGCGGGCGTCTGCAGCGCGGCGATGGCCTCGAGCCGAAGCTGTGCCTCGCTGCGGTCGCGCCGCGGCGTCAGCAGCCAGCGCTTGAGCGCGCGACTGCCCATGCCGGTCATGCAGGTGTCGAGCAGCGAGAAGAGGGTGGGCGCGTCCTCGCCGCGCAGCGTCTGCACCAGCTCGAGGTTGCGGCGCGTGGTGGGCGGCAGTTCGATCAGTTCGCCGTCGCGCTCGACCACGATGCGCTGCAGGTGCGACAGCGCGCGGCCCTGCGTGTGCTCGGCATAGCCCAGCAGCGCGGCGGCGGCGGCATGCGCGTTCTCCAGGCCATCGGCCCCCCAGGCCTGCAGGCTGGCGGCACCCATCTGCTCGAGCAGCTTGCGCTCGCCCAGCGCGGGGCCGAACTGCCACGCCGGCCGGATCGACAGTGTGAAGGCGCCGCCCGCGGCCCGCGCGGCCTTCAGGCGCTGCTCGAAGGTGGGCGTGACTTCGGCGCTGTACAGCACCTCGCTCGCGCCGATGCGCGCGAGCCAGGCTTCGAGCGCGTCGGCCGGGCATTCCGCCAGATGCAGCTCGGCCCCTGTCACGCTCAGCCAGGCCAGGCCCAGCGTGTTGCGCGCGCCCGCATGCACCGCCAGCAGCAGCGATTCGCTCTTGTCCTGCAGCAGCTCGGCATCGGTCAGCGTGCCGGGCGTGACCACGCGCACCACCTTGCGCTCCACCGGCCCCTTGGCCGCGCCCACTTCGCCCACCTGCTCGCAGATCGCCACCGACTCGCCCAGCTTGATGAGGCGCCCGAGGTAGGTGTCGACGGCGTGGAACGGCACGCCGCACATCGTCACCGGCGCGCCGGCCGACTGGCCGCGCTGCGTGAGCGTGATGTCGAGCAGGCGCGCGGCCTTCTCGGCGTCGGCGTAGAAGAGCTCGTAGAAGTCGCCCATCCGGTAGAACAGCAGCGTGTCCGGGTGGTCGGCTTTCAGGCGCAGGTACTGCGCCATCATTGGCGTGTGTTCTGAAAAGGCGGGTTTCGCAACCTGTTGATCCATCACGCCTTTTTCCTGTAACTCGCTGTCGGCATTCGACTTTCTTAAAAAATGCCTGCGAGTGATCGGCCAACCCTCGCAAGACTTCGCATGGCTACACTTCGCGCGCGGTGTAGGTTTTTGACCGCTTGAGCCTCAAAGCTACACCGGGTGGTGCGGCTGGGCTCCGGGAAACCTACACCGGGAGTTCCCGCCATGCCATTCGACGCTCGCGCGGCGAAGCTGCTGCAGCCTGGGCAGACGATTATCGTGAAGGAGCACCCGGGCCTGCGCCTGGTGGCCACCACGTCGCGCAGGACGTGGATCTATCGATACCGATCACCCGTCGACGGCCGGTTGCGGCAAATCGCGATCGGCCAGTGGCCGGAGCCGGTGAGCTACGGCCGGGCGGTGGCCAGGTGGGAGGACCTGCAGGCCGCCCGCAACGATGGTCAGGACCCCGCGGCCGCGAAGAAGGCTGAGCGCGCGGCCGCGCGACCCGCGCCGGCGATGGCCGGCTACACCATTCGGCAGCTGTGCGACGACTACCTGGCCGGGCACGTTGACCGGCACCGCAAGGCCAAGGGCGCGGCCGAGGTGCGGCGCCAGTTCGACACCATGCTCGGCAACCTGGCCGGCGTGCAGGCGTCTGCACTCACCCGCGCGCAGGCGTTCAAGCTCCTCGAGGACAACGCGCACCGGCCCGTGGTGGCTGGCCAACTGCGGCAGGAGCTCGGCGGCGCATGGGACTATGCCCTCGACGCCGGTCGCCTGCCCGAGGACGCGGTCAACTGGTGGCGGCTCATCATGCGCGGCCGCCTGCGCAGCAAGGGCCACAAGATCCAGGGCGAGCACGTCGGTACGGCCAAGCGCGTTCTCGACCAGGTCGAGCTCGGCGCGCTCATCCGCTGGCTGCCCAACTTCACCGCGCTGGTGGAGGACGGCCTGACCATGTACCTGTGGACCGGAACACGCGGCGCCGAGATCCTGGCCATGGAGGCGCGCGAAATCACCGAGGAGCCCGACGGCCTCTGGTGGACCATTCCGAAGGCCAAGACTAAGAACGCACGCATCGAGCTGGCCACGGACCTGCGCGTGCCTCTGGTGGGCCGGGCTGAGGCGATTGTGCGCCGGCGCCTGGCGCTATACCCCAGTGGCTACCTTTTTCCGTCGACGGGCAAGCTGTCCAAGCACGTCCAGCAGAAGGCCCTGGGTGTCGCCGTGCACTACCGCATGCCGTACAGCCGGACGCGGCCGAAGGAAGATCGCGCACGGCTCCCGGTGGAGCGGTGGGCGCCGCACGACCTGCGCCGATCGGCGCGCACGCTGCTGGCCGCCATGGGTTGCCCTGACTCGATCGCCGAGGCGATCCTCGGGCATATCCAGCCCGGCGTGCAGGGGGTGTACAACCGGCACGGTTACGACAAGGAGCGCCGCCAGTGGTTGACGGCGCTGGACCTCAAGCTCGAGGAGCTGGCGAGGCAGCTCCCCGGGCGCGCTTGACCCCGGTGTTGGGCGGCGGCGGCTGGTCGGCGATCGGCCGCGACTCGGCCCATTCTTCGACCTCGCGCGCGAGCCAGCCCACGCGCTTGCCGGACAGCTGCCGCGGACGCGGGAATTCGTTCCTGCGGACCAGGTCCTCCACCGTGAAAGCGGACAGGCTCGTGACCTCGCAGACCGTGTCCTTGTCGTAGTAGAGCGGCCGGGCGTTCATCGCTTGCCCCGGTCCGGTGCACGTCGGAAGAGTTCGGCGACCTCCGCAAAATCGATGGGGTCGTGCGGGGTGACGATTGGCCGTTCGTTCATACTGTGGACTCATTGTGGAAGGGGTCACTCATGAGCACATTTCTGGTCAAGAACGTGGTGATGCAGCAGGGGGAGGTCGAGCGTGCATTGATCGTGACCCTGGTGCAGCAAGGCAGCGGTGCCACAGCAACCTTTGGTGCATCTGAAGAGCGCGAAGTGGACCGACACGAATTGGCCAACCTCGTTGCCATAGAGACCGTGCGGGTTTTCCGCTGGGATGAAGCAACCAACACCTTCAGCCTCGGCGACCGGGTGAGTCGGAAGCCAGGCCAGGAGGAGTACCTGATGAGCGTTGACGCTGCTGGCAAGCCCACGCCGGAACTCTTTGATCTTCCGACGTTCACGCCAGCAGCTCCCGATTGATCCACGCGCGTTCATCGACCGTAACCACTTGGCCGCCCACCGCGCGTGCTCGGTGCCCTGCGTTTCGCGCGGCGCTGACCGCCTCGGCCGCGCTCGGGTGGCGCAGCTGATACGTGTGCAGGTCGACCAACTCGTCGAGCACGTCGATCTCCTGCAGGTGGAGCGGCACCGCGGCCCAAGCGCCGGATTCCATAGCTCGATGCCTAATCGCCTCGAGCGCGCGTTCGGCGCTGGCCAGGTGTTCCCGCAGGCCGCGCACGATGCCCTGGCGCTCGATGGTCTGGGCAACGACGACGGCGGTGCAGAGCACGCTCCATTGCAGCTCGGTGGCCACGCCTTCGCGCAACGCCTTCAGCGATGCGCGCAACGGCTGCAGGATCTGCTCGAGCTCGGCCTCTGTGTAGCGGGTGACCCGCTGCACGACGCGGCCCAGCGGGGCAGAGGGCGCCCAGCGCGGGCGGCGAGGCTTGCGGCCGTGGCTCATCGCAGGAGCTCCTCTTCCCACTCGTCCATCTGCCGGATCTTCTGGTCGATGCGAGCACGGATCTCGCCGGCGTCCAGCTGCCACAGAGCCTCGAGCAACTGGAGCTGGGCTCGCACGTCCGCGATCTCCTTCTGCGCGGCGTGCAGGTTCAGTTCGCCCGTCGACGGGTCCCGGCCAAACAAGCCTTGGATGCTGATACGTGCCAGCACCTTCTGCAGCTCGGCGAGCTCCTCCAGCGACTTGCCGACGCGCCGGACCTGCAGCGGATTGGGATCTGGGCGCCACGGGTTCATTCCAGTACCTCAAGCTCGTTGGTCTCGAACACGCCTACGTCTGCGGCCGCACCGGCCTTGCCGGTGAGAGTCACAGCCCAACCGTCGGGCGTGCAGGCCTTCACCACACCGTGGCGCCACTGGTACTGCACCGCTGAGAGCACGCGCACCTTGCTGCCGATCAGCGGGTCTGCCAGGTAGGGCTCGGCATGCTCTGGCTGCAGCACCACCAGCTCGTGCGAGCGTTCGCCGTGTCGAAGGTGGAGGCGCCCGTCCTCGCCGACGCCGACGATCCGTCCCACCTTGCCGATGATCTTGAGCAGCTTTCCGTTCGGCCCTTTGCTTCCTGCCTTCACCTGGGCAAGGTCGCCGGGGTGGAACACGTGTGCCGGCATCGCTGGCTCGGCGACGGGCTCACTGGGGACCTCGCCCGTTGGGAACGGCCATGCGGCCACCGGCGACAACCGTGCCGCGGCAGGTGCCGCGGCTTCCTCTTGCTCTGCGCCGTCAGGCGCCTGATCTGTCCCCTCGGCGGCCTGCAGCGCAGCTGCGATTCCGCCGCGGGCTTCGGCCTCGCTCGTCTTCGGCTTCTTCGCCGGCGCCGCAGGCTTCGACGCGGATTTCTTCCCCCTCGCGCTCCCCTTCGCTTGCGCAGCAGGGGCGGTCGCGGCGGATGCCTTTTCGGCCTCGAGCTCGGCGGCGCGGTCTTCACTCTCCATCGCGCGCTTGACCTCGGCCTGCGCCTCTTCGACATCGACCCCGGCCAGGTGAATCAGCTCGAACAGGGTGGTGCGCGGGCCTTGCCGGTTGCGGTTGTCCTCGTCCCAAGCGTCGTATTCGTCCTCGCTGCTCCACAGCAGGTAGCGCAGCATCAGGCGCGGGAGATCGGCCTCTTCCATGGCCTCTACGCGGCGCAGGGCCTCTCGTTCATTGAATTCATCGCCCAGGTCGAGCGCCGGGCCGAAGGCGCCGCTTTCGTACCCGTGGATTTGATCGACCAGCCAGGCCCGCAGCAGCTCGCCAGGCAAAGCGGATTGAGTTTTCAGGAACCCATCCGTCCGCTGAAGCACCGCGGCCTGCCAGCGTTCGCTGTACTCGCGTCGCTGCTCCACAGGTAGAGGTGCGGCCTTGTCGACGGCCTTGCCTTCCTTGGCCGCCATGCGCGCCTGGTGCTTGGCGGTGCGGCTCAGGCCATGCATATCGATGAGGCGCTTGACCTGGTCGACCGGCAAGACCTTGGCCACGTCGCCGGTCTCCGGGTGCTTGACCAGCACCGCCTGCGGGCAGTGCTTGCCCAGCGCCCTGCGCAGGGTGGTGCCATCGAGCTCCAACCTGTAGTCCGGGTACTCGTCGAGCAGGTAGTAGCCCTTCAGCCAGTTGCGCGAGCCGGCGTCGAAGATCTTCTCGGCCTTGGCCTGTTCGATCACCTTCTTGCCCTCGGCCTGGGCGGCCTCGAAGCGCCGATCGGCGGCCGCCTTCTCCTTGTCGTGGTAGCAGCTCGGATCGGTGCACAGGTCGGCGCTGTCGACGTCGGCGAACAGGTCCGGGTTCGCGCCCGTGCGCTTCGGGCACTCCGGGCAGGCGCCGGCACCTTCACGCAGCGTCACGTCCTTGATGTCGAAGCTCGTGCGCTTGAGCGACAGCATGACGTTCGTCTGCAGCCAGGCCTGCAGGTCCTTCACCGGCAGGGCGCGGCCGTAGTTGTCGCTGCCGGTGGCCTGGCCGAGCGCCTTGATCTGCAGCTTGGCGTCGGGCACCCGGGCGATCAGCAGCGCCTTGCTGAAGTCGATCTCGCCCTTGCGCAGCGCCTCGCGCCCGGCCGGGTCCAGGTCGAGCAGCTTCAGGCGCTGGTAGACGTAGCTGCGGCTCTTGCCGATGCGCTCCCCGATCACTTCCTTGGCCATGTCGGCCTGGTCGATCAGGCGCTGGTAGCCCTCGGCCTCCTCGAGCTCCGACAGGTCGTCGCGCTGCAGGTTCTCCACCAGCTGGAAGGTGAGCACCTGGACGTCGTCCCACTTGCGGATGAGCACGGGGATCGTGGTCTTGCCGGCGAGCTTGCTGGCCCGGTACCGCCGCTCGCCCGAAATGATCTCGTGCGTCTCACGCTGGCCACGGCCGAGCTTGCGGCTCGTCTCGTCCAGGCGGTTCGCCGGCAGCGGCCGCACCAGGATCGGTTGGCCCACGCCTTGCGCCTTGATGCTCTCCGCCAGCTCGGCGAGCTTTGCCTCGTCGAAGTGCGTGCGCGGGTTGGTCAGGCTCGGCACGATGGCCGAGAGGGCGAGGGTGGCGAACTCGTCGCCGGCGGGCTGTTCGTCGTCGGCCAGGGCGTGGCCGTCCGAGATGGCGAATTCCGTCATGGGCATGCTTTCCTCTTGAAGGCTCGGGTGAGATCTCCATCCACGGCATGGCCACGCCTGAGCATGGCCCGCGCGATGGCGGCTTGTTCCTTGTGGCTGGCCCCGGCCTGGCGCACCAGTCCGAAGTAGCTGTTGCCGGTGGCGTGCAGGTCGGCGGGCTGGGCCGCCTCGATGCGCTGCAGCGCTGTGCGCAAGGTGCGCGGGCGGGTCGTGCGGCGCCACGGTTTGATGACGTGGCCCACGAAGTCGATCCCGCGCGCCACGGGCTGCAGGATGGTTTTGCGCGGGTTCAGCGCCAGGTGCAGGCCGGCCAGGCGCTCCTCGACCTGCTGGCGGGCGTGGTTGAGCCACTGTGCACACGTGTGCACCATCACGAAGTCGTCGACGTAGCGCACGTAGTGGGGTGCGCGCACCTGATGCTTCACGAATTGGTCGAGGTCGTCCAACAGCACGTTCGCGAAGAACTGGCTCGACAGGTTGCCGATCGGCAGGCCGTGGTGGTCCGGCGCGTTGAACAGGCTCTTGTGCGGCGGCACCAGGGCCAGTTCGCTCCGGCTGCCGCGGATCTCGACGTCGCCGCGCGGGTCATGCATCAGGATCGTCTCGGCGAGCTGGGCCCACCAGGTGGAGGCGATGCGTCGGCGCAGCTGGCTGAGCAGCACCGCCTTGTCGATGCTCACGAAGAAGTTGGCCAGGTCGCACTTGAGGTAGTGCGCCGGCCGGCTCCAGTTGTGGGTGCAGCTGCGCACCTGGTGCTCCAGGCGCTGCGCGGCGTACAGCGTGCCCCGGCCGGGGATGCACGCGCAGCTGTCGGCCGTGAAGCGTGCATGGAAGGCCGGCGCGATCGCGTTGTAGAGCAGGTGGTGCACGATGCGGTCGCGGAACTGCGCCGCCCACACCTCGCGCGGCTTGGGCCTGGTGATGACGAAGCAGATGGAGCGGCCCGGCTGCCAAGCGCCGGCGGCGAGCTCGTCGTGCAGCTCCATCAGGTTCGTTTCGGCCTGGGCTTCGAAGGCCTGGGCGCTTGCGCTGTTGCGCTTGGTCCGACGGCAATCGAGCCAGGCCTGCACAAGCAGGGGGAACAGGTCAGGATCTGCGGACGGCAACCGCGCAACCTTCGTAGCTCTTGTGGTTGTTGTTCTGGTTGCCGTTGTTGAAGTTGCAATTCCAGGCGTACGAGGCCCTGTCGCGCTATGAAGGCCGCCCTGCCGAAGGCCTGGGCCGATCAGCGGGGCGGCTGCACAGGACGCACCGTGCGCTGGCGCGGCCGTTTCCGTGGTGTGCGTGTCGGTGGGCTTGTGGCCCAGCGGCGCGACCAGATTCATGCGCACGGGCATGAGGGCCTTGACCGTCATGCTGCAGGCGCCCTGTTCGCTGTCTTGAGCCATCCGCCGGCCTGCTTGCCGATGCTGCCGAGCAGCTGCACCGACTGGCCCCACAGCTTGGGCGACACGTGGCGCCGGTCGAAGAGCACGCGCAGCATGACCGTGACGGCCCGCTGGCGGGTGAGCAGCTCCTCGAGGTGGGCGGCGCGCACGTCGTGGCGCGAAGCGTTGGCCAGCGCCATGAGCTCGAGGATGTCGACGCAGTGCTGCGTGATCTTCTCGCCCATGATTCGCTTGAGGCCGCGGGGCAACTGCTCCTGCACGCTCACGGCGAGATCGAGCAGCTGGATGCCGGTCCTGTAGATCGGCAGGTCCGTGTGGATGGCCATCGTGGCTCAGCTCAAAAGGATCGAAGGACCGAAGGACTCAGACCCTGCGGACGGCAACCGCGCAACCTTCGTAGCTCTTGCGGCTGTAGCTCTGGTAGCCGGTGAAGAAGTCGCAATGCCAGGCGGCCGAGGCGTTCTCGTGCTCCTCGCTGGACCAATGCCACTCGCCCTGCAGGTGCTGCTTGCAGTTCGCGAAGAGGAGGGCCTGCTCCTGGCGGTCGGGGAGCTGGCCGCCGACTGACGCGGCCCACTCCATGGCGTCCTGCCAGGTCATGCGGCGATCCGGCCGCGCCGCGAGCAGCACGATGTCGTGCTTCACCATGCCCTCGGGCTCGAGCGTCGAACCTGCGTAGTGCTCGCCTGCCTGCAGGACGACGGTGGTGCCCGGGACCTCGATCACGCGCTGGGCCGACTGGGTGCGGTACTGCTCGATCAATGTGGCCAGCTCGGTCTGGCGCGCCTGGATCTCGTCGAGAGTGATGGTGCTCATCGTGTGCTCGCGAAGGATTGAAGGATCAAGCGCTGAGCGGAATGCAGCGGACGGCAACCGCGCAACCTTCGGAGCTCTTGTGGGTGCCGTACTGGGTGCCGTAGCTGAAGCCGCAATACCAGGCGGACGAGGCGTCTTCCTCGTCGTCTTCGTCCACGAAGGTCTCGTCGGTCCAGTGCCAGCGCTCGCGCAGCTGTGCCTTCACGTTGGCGAAGAGCAGTGCCGCCATGGGGCGGGTGGGCAGCTGGCCGCCCTGCTCGGCGGCCCAGTCCTTCGCGGCCTGCCAGGCGAGGTCTTCGCCCTGGGCCGGCAGCAGGACGACGGCGACGTGCTGGCCGTCCTGCTGGGTGATGACGCCGGCGAAGGTGCCGCCCTCGAGCGGTGCGGCGAGGGCGGGGAGGGCCGCCAGCGTGAGGGCGGTGGGAAAGAGCGCAGAGGACATGGAAGCTCCTTGGTGGTGGTGAGGGGAAGGGAAGGGCTCACGCGGCACGCTGGAGCGCGGCGAGAGCACAGAAGGATTGGTTGGCCTGCTTGAGCTGCTCGGTGGCGTAGAGCAGCGCCTCGGTGGCCGTGGTCAGGGTGCGGGCGATTGCCGCGACCTGGTCGGCCTCGCCGATGCCGTTCTGTGGCGCCGGGGCGGGTGCTGGCGGTGCTGCGAGCGCTGGCGGCACGTAGCCAGGCAGAGCGAGGGCGCGCCGATCGCCGACCTGCACGCGGATCAGCGCACCGCGCACCAGCGCCGGCTTGAAGATCGCCGTCAGCGAGTGCTGGGGGATGCCGAACTGGTGGCGGATCTCGGTGTAGAGGAGGTGGCCGCCGTGCGCCTGCAGGTGCATCAGCACGCTGTGCGGGCCGCTGCCCACGCGCGGGCGGTAAGCGCTGAGCGAGCCGCTGCGGCCTGGGGTCAGCGGCTGCACCTCCTGGCCGTTCTTCACGATGCGCGTGACGATCGCCGGTGGCTGCACCGGCTCGGGCTGCGGCTCGGGCGCCTCGGGCGGTGGTGCCAGGGCAGCAGCCAGCGGATCGGCCGAGCGTGCCGCCGATCGGGCCATCGGCATGGGCGGCGCCGGCGGCAGTGGTGCGATCAGTTCCTCGTGCAGCTGCTCGCGCGTGACCTGGCGGCTGCCGATGCGGCTGGGCAGCGCGTAGGCGTCATAGGCGCCGGCGCGCGGCGACGTGCGCCGCAGTTCCTCACCGCGGTAGATCTCGGTGGAGATCGGCCGGCGCGGCGTCGCCACGCTCCCCATGGCCGTCGGGCTCTTGGCGGTCACAGCGCAGCCGCCTTGCGCAGGTGCGACAGCGGGTCGACGCCGCCGGCCAGGCGGGCGGCGATCACCTCGGCCTCGGTCGGCGCCAGGCGCCCCAGGGAACGGCGCGCCCGGTCGCGCACCTCGGCCGGCACGGCCAGGCCGAGCTGCTCCGGGTGCAGCAGGTCCATCGCCAGGGCGACGAGCGGCACCCGGGCCGGGTCGTACACCACGTCGGCGTGGCGGCGATGGCTGGTGCCCAGCAGCTCCATGGCCAGCTGCTCCGCGGGCGTGAGCGGGGCGCCGACGACGGGGCGCGCTGCATCGGTCGAGACCTGCACGCGCAGATCCCGGCCATCCTGAATGGTGATGGTGATGGAGGCCATCCGTGGCTTTCAGTGAGAGTGGATGAGGGCCACGGCCTGGACGTGCGGGAAGATGGTCCGCATGCCGTCGACGGGCGTGGTGATGGAGATCCGCGCGCCGCGCTTGAGCGTGGCGGCCTTGGCCTCAGCCGACTTGCGCGCGGCCTCGGGGTAGACGATCTCGGCGTGGATGGAGCGATCGCGGCCGTTGAGCGGCTGCAGCTCCAGGCAGAGCACTGGCAGGGCGTGGCCGTCGTGTCCGACCGGCTTGGTGCGCACCTCGGCATCGCGCGTGAGCACCCCGGGCACCTCCAGCACTTCGCTGGCGGGCGGCGCGGCGTCGGTGCCGGCGAACAGGTCGGAGTCGTCGCCGGCCTGTGCACACGTGTGCACGGCGTTCACGATGCGCTCCCTTCGGCCTTGGCGATACACAAACACCGGCAACGCCCGAAATCGAGAGCATCGGCGCGCGTCTCAAAGGCGCCGAACCGATAACGCTCCACGCCCTGATGGGTGATCACGTAGCACCAATACCCCTCGCCCTCAACGTCGCACTCGGCTGACACATCCCAATCGGGTGAAAGGAGCGATGCAGGCGTGTGCTGCGCGGTGGTCATTGCGGCAGACCTCCGACGATGACCGACGCCAGCGCCACCAGCGCGGCGATCACGCCGACGATGCGCAGCGCCACGATGCCGATGGTCCTCAGCCCGTGGAGTACTTCGCGCGGCCCGGCACCCTCGCGTGCATTGGTCTGGCTGTCTTCATGGCCGACGCCGGCGGCCAGGGCCACGGCGAGCAGCATGAACAGCGTGCACGCGAGCGCGACGATCGTGATGAGCGCCCAGGCGAGGATGTTCATGGCGACCCCTGCGGGTTGAGCGACAGGCCGAGCAGCGTCAGCAGCACCAGCGCGATGCACAGCTGGTCGAAGATATGCCGGGACCAGCGCCGCACGTCGACGAGCAGGCGCTGCAGTCCGCGGTTGATGCCGACGAACAGACCCTCGAGGGGCAGGCTGTCGAGCTCCTCGGGCTGGTCGACGCCGTTGCGCTGGCCGAGCAGGGCGTAGGTCTGGCGCACCTGGCGCTGGTGCTCGCGGTGGAGCAGTTCCGCCACGTCGGTCGGCAGGCCGTGGGGGTTGGCGGTATTCATGCCAGCCAGCCCAGTGCGTCGAACGCGACAAGTGCGACCAGGGCGGCACCGCCGGCCCACGGCGCGAGGCGATGGCCCAGCGGCACGGGCGCCCGCGCGTCCATCGGGACGATGCGCGCCACGCTGCTGCGCTGATGGCCCTGGCACTGCTCCAGGCAGCGCGCCACGGGGCGATGGCTGTCGCGTGTGGCATCCACCGTGCCGACAAGGCGCGCCGGCGTGGACAGCGGCGCGGTCAGCATGCCGCCTCCGAAGGACCGAAGGATTGAGCGGCGAATCTGCGGACGGCAACCGCGCAACCTTCGTAGCTCTTGCGGAGGCCGTACTGGTAGCCGTCGTAGAAGTGGCAATACCAGGCGCACGAGGCGTCCCAGTCGCTCTGCGTGCTGGACCAGTGCCACCGGTGTTCGACGTGGTCGCGCACGTTGGCGAACAGTAGCGCCAGCTCGAAGCGCGCCGGCAGGTAGAAGTCGTGGTGGCCGTCGACCTCCAGCGCCGCGCAGGCCTCGGCCGCGGGGTGCTTGGCCTTGTCGTCCAGCAGTGCCATCGTGTTGGCCAGGCCGTCGCGCTCGCTCATGGCGCCGGCCACCTTGCGCGTACCGCCCCAGGCCAGGCTGCCGAGCTTGGCCGTGGCGAGGATCAGGTGGTAGTCGGCGTCATCGCCGCGGAACAGGCCCGCGTAGATGCCGCCCTGGCCGGGCCAGGGCTGGCCGATGCGGGGCGGGGTGAGGGTGGGCGCGGTGCTCATGCCCGACCCTCGCAAGCCAGCTCACGGTACAGCGCGGCCTGGCGCTGGGCGGCGATACGGGCGGGGCGCTCGCTGCGGCGGCGGGCCAGGTCGGCCTGCAGGCGGGCGATGCCCTGGATCGGGCCCCGCACGGGCGGGCGATTGGCCGGCGGCGGCCGGCGGACGCTAGGCGGCTGGAGCGGCGCCTGGCGCGGGCTGCCGGTGTCCGCCGGCGCGGGTTGGGGTGTGGGCATTTCGGCCTCCGTCGGGTTGACGAAGGTCGATTATGCAGAACTGCATTAAAAATGCAATGCAGAAATGAATTGTTCCGCGATTGCGGTCCAAGTAATCAGGGCCGTTGCGCGGGCACCTCGGCGAGGAAGGCGCTGATGTAGGCGCCAGGAATGACAAAAACCTGTTCTCCGCCCGGCCCCCAAATCTTCAGATTCACTCCGTCGGCAATCTTGCTGCGCAGGTAGGCGCTGTCGACGTCGACCAGCACGAGCTCGCCGTACGAACATATCTGCGAAGCGCAGCTCAGTACATCTCGGCGCACGCTCTTCGTCGGCCACGATCGCCCATCGATCGAGTTCGCGCTGTCGAACATAGCCCAGCCACGCGATGAATAGAAGATCGAGGCATAGAACACCAGCTTCGGTTCGACACCCGTGTCGCGGTCGCTTCTGGCCGCAGTGAGCTGCAGCGAGCTCTGACCAGACTTGATCGAAGCTCCCCTGATCGTGGTGACTTTGGTGTAAGGGTCAGCGTTGACTCGTATCTGCGCAGCCCATTCCGCTTCTGTGGACGTGGACGCTGGCCGACTCGCAGGGGGAGCAGCGCAGGCGGCGAGGGCGCAAAGGCTGACTGCAGACAAGAAGATGCGCACAGAGACCTCCATCATCTTTCGCGTGCGAATCCGCACGTGTCCGGCAGAGCTCCCCATGCTGACTCGCCGCTGAGCCGCATGCACCATTGCGTGAAATCCTTCACACAAATGCCGCTCGCCCAGTTGCTGCCTTGGTTTGCACTCTGGCCGGAATGTTTCTTGAGCACGTAGATTCTGGCAGGGCCTACTTTGCCGCTGTGACCAAGTTCACGCCCTCTGGACTTTGGGGTGTTTCCCCCAGCAGCCGCTCCATTTTCGAGGCCCAGCGCGCCCCTTCCTCAGGCTCATCTGCAAGTGCCTCCAAGATGGCTTTGGCCGCCTTCCTATCGGCGGCATCCATAGGCTCCAAGTACTTCGCGAGCCTTAGCAGCAGAGGCCTGACACCTAGCAACGTCGACGGAACTGCAAGTTCGGAAACCGACCCATGTGCGGTCTCCGCGCCTCCTTCGATCCTTGCCCATTCACGCTCAGCTAAGCCGCTGTCGTAGAACGCAAGCACGTCCACGCCCAGCAACTTCGCAGCCGCTTCAAGCGCTGGACTACGTCGCGGTTGCCTGATCTCACCCTTTCGAAAACGGTCGAACCCAGCCTGTGCTGTCGGCTTCCGTATCGCCTTCGCGAGCGAAGTAGGGTTGTGGCCCCGCTTCGTGAGAAGCAGGCCGAAGAGGGTTGGCCCGTCCATCCCGAGACTATGCATAAATGCGTAATGCATGTCTGATTGATTTAACAATGCAGAAGTGCATAATCTGGCCATGACTCATGTCCAGGCCTTGATTCGACGAATGCGATCGTCGCTGTCGCAGTCGGAGATCTCGCGACGCACCGGCATCACCCAGTCGAAGATTTCTCGATGGGAGGCCGGTGAGGTTGCTGCGGGTGCCGAGGAAGCGCTGAAGCTGGTGGCGCTGGCGGGCGAACTGGGCGTGACGCCGGTCGCGAATGGCGCTGATGCTTCGGCCGCAGGAGGCGCCCATGCCTAAGCGGAAGCCGGGTCCTCCGGGTGCGGATCGAAGCCTTCTCCTCGACGCAGGGAATCGAAGCCTCGAGCTCGCGACAGTTCCTCGAGCATGTTCAAGAGATACAGCGCATCCAGCAGCGGCATGGTCACCGTATGCCACCGGCCTTGTGCTCGGTCGGTGTATTGCACTTCCACCTTGTCCGCGGCTGGGTCGTTTAGCGGTGAGGGTTGGTAGTGCAGGCCCTGTATACGACCCACGTCGGGGAGATTGACGGTGGGCGCATTGCTCTCTTTTGCCATGTTGTCCACCCCTCGCGGGGTCCGTGTTGTGGTGACCCGGATTCTGCCCCGCGAGGGGATGGGCAACGCCCCCCTCGCCGCAGGAGGCGCCTGAATGCCTGTGCGCATCGTTGAAATCCACACGCCGAGTGGCCGTCGCGTACAGGCCAAGGAGTGCGAGAAGGGCTGCCGGACCCCGAACGGGTTCCCTCAGTTCCGTTGCGCCACGTGCCGACCGGCTTCGGCCATGCACAAGCCGGCGCCCATCGCCACAGGAGGCGCACATGCGTGACGAAGGCGACGCCTCCTCGTCAGATGTGAAAGTCGGTCTTGCAGACTGTGCAGGCGTAGTAGGAGCCGAACTGAGACTCGTCTCGGCGCAGCACGGTCTTCCGGTCGTTGTCGAAGCACGCCTGGCAGAGGTAATGGACCGAGGCCGTGCTGCCATCGGCAGCGCCCTCGTCCCCCTGGTATCGGTAGGCCCAGAACTCGCTGGGCGGCTTGGCGAGATTCGCCAGGGCGTAGAGACCGCGCTCTCGCAGCTTCGACTTGAGCTGATCGCGCTCGCCAATGAGTGCGTGGAGCTTCGTTTGCGACGCGTGGAGCTCCTCCACGACATGCAGATTCGCAGCCTGCAGGTCGAAGAGCCGCTCTTTAAGGTCTGAAATGGCCGCATCGATCTTCGCCTCATCGCGCGCCGCCAAGGCGACCTTCAGCGCGCCGACGGTGGCTGAAAGCGCGCCGAGCGCGCCCGAGATTTCGATCATGTCCGCTCTCTCCGGTGGTGGTTGTCGGGGGACTGCCATCGTATGCCGGGGAGAGCGGGCACCCTTTGGTGATGTGGCTGCAGGTCATGGCCTGCAGTCTCTTTTTTTTGTCTTTTGAAGGCGATCCGACGCGTTCCGACTTTTTCGGAACCTGTCGGAACCTAGCGTTTGACGCTCTGTGAGAGGTGGAAGATGGATGCACTGTTTTTCGAGGATGACCTGGACGCGCTCGCCGCGACCATCCGGGAGCTGGGGGGCAACAAGAAGGTGGGCCACGCCCTGTGGCCCGACAAGAAGATCGACACCGCCGGCCGCCTCTTGTCCGACTGCTGCAACGCCGGTCGCTCCGAGCGCCTGAGCCTGTCGCAGGTTCTGTTCATCATGAAGCTGGCCCGGGATGCCGACGTGCACATCCTGGCCGAGTACCTCATGGGGGAAGCCGGCTATGCCCGGCCCGTGCCGCTCAACCCCGAGGCCGAGGCGGCCCGGCTGCTCAATGGCCTGGAAGGCATCGTCAACCAGGCCGACCGCCTGGTCGACAAGCTGGCCCGCATCAAAAGCGCTGCCACGCAACCTCTTCGGGCTGTCGGCGAGTGAGCGCCGTGGCCGAAGCCGCCCGGCCCGGACGGCCGGCGGGTGAAGTGCGCGTGGCGCTGCTCAAGGCAGCGCGCGAGCTGGCCACGCCCGACACCGCACCGACGCTGCTCGAGCTGGCCTGCCAGTCGCAGGTTGGTTTCATGGCGGCGCGTCGCACGGTCGACAACCTTCGCCGCGCCGGCCGCCTGGTGGTGGTGCGCAGCCGAAAAGTGGACTACCGCAACCGCCCGGTGGCCGAGTACGCCCGGCCCGAGGACCTGCAGCGCCTGGGCATCGCCCCGGCGCCGATCCGCTCGATCTTCCCTGATTGGCGCACGCCGATCGTCTGACGGGGCGCATGACCAAGGGATCACTTCCACCGATCGACTTCAAGGCGCTCGGGCAGGCTCTGCTGGTCCAGGCGGAGACGCTGGTGCCGCAGTGGCTGCCGGGCGGCGCACGCCGGGGGCCGGAGTACGTCTGCGCGTCGCTCACCACCAGCTCGCGCCGGAGCTTCTCGGTCAACCTCAAGACCGGCCAGTGGGCCGACTTCGCGGCCGATCTCAAGGGCGGCGACCTGGTGAGCCTGTACCAGGCCATCCATGACCTGTCGGCCGTCGAGGCAGCGCGCGAGCTGGCCGACCACCATGGTCTGCACGACGTGGCACGCATCGTGAAGCGCGGCGACACTGCGCCGCCACGGCCGCCGCCACCACCCGCCGCACCGGCGCCAGCGGGGCCTAGCCGCGATCGCGAGACCTGGACGCCGGTGGTGCCGGTGCCCGCGACGGCGCTGCAGCCGACCTTCTGGCACCACGAGCGCAAGAACCCCGTGCACAAGGCGCCGTATCGCTCGGGCGATGCGCTGTACGGCTATGTGGTGCGGTTCATCGATTCCACCGGCGACAAGGTCACCATGCCCTACGTCTGGGCCAGCAGCAACCGCGACGGCTCGCAGAAATGGGTCTGGCGTGGCTGGGAGGAGCCGCGGCCGCTGTTCTTCGCCGATGGGCATCCGCCGGGCGATCGCACCGTGGTGCTGGTCGAGGGCGAGATCAAGGGCGAAGTGCTGCAGCAGCTGCTCGATGCCGGTGCGCCAGGCGTGTATTGCGTGGCCTCGTGGCCGAACGGCAGCAAGTCCTGGCGCAAGGCCGACTGGAGCTGGCTGGCCGGCACCACCGTGCTGCTGTGGCCGGACTGCGACAGCAAGCAGGAGCAGCTGACCAAGGCCGAAAAGCTGGCGTGCGGCGAGGACGAGGCGGCGATTGCCGCGGCCCAGCTCGCGAAGCCCTACCTGGCCGCGGAGAAGCAGCCCGGGCTGTCGGCCATGCTGGGCATCGGCGCCGTTCTTCGCGACCTGCATGCGTGCGCAGTCTCGCTGCTGCCTTGCGACCCGCCGGGGGTGAAGCCTGACGGATGGGACGCGCGCGATGCGATCGAGACGGACGGATGGACGTACGCCGACGTGCAGGCGTACTTTGCCCGCGCAGTCGTCCTCGCAACGCCGGCGGCAGAGCCTCCAGCGCCAAAAAATGCGCGCGAAGCCCCGGCTGGCGCTGAGGGCGGGGACGACGGCGACGGCGGGCGCCCTTGGTGGCTGCGCCCGTACTGGGACGCGGACAAGGGCCGGTGGCTCGTCTCGCGCAAGCTGGTGATCGCGGCGCTCACCCATGACGAGGCGCTGCAGGGCGTGCTGGGCCTCAACCTGCTCAGCAACAACATCGAGGCGCGCCAGGCATGGCCGTGGAAGTACGGCAAGCCGGGGCCGATCACGGGCGCCGTGGATCTGCTGCTGGGCCTGTACCTGAGCAAGACCTACGGCCTGCCGAGCATCAACCGGGCCGCGCTGGCCGAAGCGATCGAGACGGTCGCCCACGAAAACCAGTGGCACCCGGTGCGCGACTACCTGGAGTCGCTGCCGCCGCAGCGGGGGCGTGGCCTGATCGACAAGTGGCTGCTGATCGTGATCGGCGAATCCCCGGACTCGATTCCGGCGCCGCTGTTCGAGTACCTGCAGCTGGTCGGCCGCTACTGGCTGCTGGGCATGGTCAACCGGGTGATGGAGCCTGGCTGCCAGTTCGACTACTGCCCAGTGCTCGAGGGCAAGGGCGGCCTGCGCAAGACAACGATGGTGAAGATGCTCGCGACCATCCCCTGGTTCGGCAACACCCACTTCGAGATCGGCCGGGGCAAGGAAGGCCAGGAACAGGTGCAGGGCCTGTGGGTGTACGAGCTGGCCGAGCTGGCTAACTTCAGCAAGTCGGACATCAACCTCATCAAGGCTTTCATCTCGGCCACGGTCGACCGGTATCGGCCCAGCTATGGCCGCGTGGTGGAGGTGTTCCACCGCCAGTGCGTGATGGTCGGCACCACGAACGAGCGCACCTACCTGCGCGACCGAACCGGCAACCGGCGCTTCTGGCCGATCCCGGTGCGGCACGTCATCAATATCGACTGGCTGCTCAAGCACCGCGACGAACTGTTCGCCGAGGCTTATGCGCTCTACCAGCAAGGTGCGCAGTTCTTCCCGGACGGCGCGACCGAGGAGCGTCTCTTCGTGCCGATGCAGGAGCAGCGCCTGGTCGAGACCGCGGTGATGAGCGAGCTGCTGCACGTGCTCACCCGGCCGTCGACGGCCACGGGCATCGGGTCGCAAGTCAATGGGCTGACCACGTTCGTGACCCTGTCCCAGCTCACCACGGCTCTCGGTGTCGACGCGGCAAAGAGCAACGCCGCGCTCGAAGGCCAGATCAAGTCCTGGATGGAAGAGCAGGGCTGGGAGCGCAAGAAGAAACAGGTCAATGGCGTTCGGGCCTGGGGGTACGAAGCCCCTCGGATCTGGCCGCCACACGAGGGTGACGAGGCGGCACCACCGCCCGCCGCGCCGCCGAGTGCCGGCCCACCGCCGGCTCCTGAAAACCCATACGACGGAGACGCCGACGATGCGCCTTTCTGACCCTCACACGGTCAGGGCGCAGCAAACGCGCCGTGACGCAAGCACCGCCAGACGCAAGATTGGCAGCGGTGCGCCCGAAGGGCTGGGAGGCGCGCGGCGCCCCCATTGCGGTGCGGTAGCGGGGAAGTCGGCGCATGCGCCCATGACCTGAGTGTCCATGTGTCCACGGTGGCCGGCGCTTCCCCTGGAGCGCCAAGGCAGTGCTCTTCCTCGATCTTCGAGGTTGCAGCTGCTGCATGGCCCCCGCGGAATCACAAGGCGTGCGGCCGTAGGCGAGGGCGTGCACACGTGTGCACGCTCGCGCGCGCAGGCCGCTCGATCTCCCGTATGTCTCTATGAAGTGGGATGGACAGTATGGACACCAGTGCACCCAGCATCGACAAGGCCACAGAGGCGCAGCGGTTGGCCGACATCAAGGACCGCATGCCCGACACCTACGAAGCGATCCAACGCAAGGCCGGCGAGATTGGCAAACAGGCATTCAACCTGGTCCGGCGGGCGGTGCGCGGCGAGCCCGATTGCTTCTACGCGATCGAGCGGGGCAGGGTGGCGGGCACGCCCTTCTGCCAGGCGGTGATGGCAGAGGTGGCGGTGCAGATGGTGGAGTTCGGGTGCACTTACCTGTGCATCTGGCCCGTAAAGGATGGTGGTGATGGCAAGGCTTGACTGGATCGTGGCGCGATTGAACAACTGGGCGCGGTGGCGCGCCTCGATGGCAGGCAGTGGCCTCGGCTACTCGTCACAGGCAGCCTTCCTGAACGACCTCCCTGGGGCCGACCGCGAGGTGAAGTTGCCGATTGACGACATCGAGGGCAGCATCACCGATGAAGCGGTGAAGTCACTCGAACACTCTCGGCCCCACCTGTACGCCGTGCTGTGGTGTATGTATCCCTTCGGGCTGGGTGTCTCTGGCACATGCAAGCGCCTGGGCTGCGATCGATCCAACGTGTATTCGCTGCTGGACGTGGCGGACAGGCAGCTCGCCGCGTGGTTCACCGATCGGGCCGATCGACAGCGGGCGGCTGCTGCCGAAAAAAGGAGTTTTACGTCATAGACACTTTTGGTAGATTTCAGGCACTCTGTGTGACAGGCAACTCTGAAGCACGGTGACCTTCCAAGCCCGCCCTCGGCAACGATGGCGGGCTTTTGCATTCGTGGCGTAGAGCAGTTGGTAGCTCGCCAGGCTCATAACCTGGAGGTCGCACGTTCGAGTCGTGCCGCCGCATCCCCTCAAACCCAGCGCAGTCAGCATGCACCCGTCCTCTTCCGGGGCGCATGTCGCGCTGGCCCGAGCAGCGATGGGGTGTAAATCGCAGCCACCGTGAAGCCCGCCGGCACCCGTGCTGTTCTTCCTCCCGGCACGCCGGCGGGCCGAGCGGACCCAGCCCATGCCTAGCTCAGCGCCTCGACCTTGCACGCATCCCGGATGCAGCGCACTCGTGCGCGACGGTTCGGGCCGTTGCCCAAAGCATCCACGCCAGGCGTGGGCCAAGGCAACACCGACGAAGCGGATCACCGGGCGGCGCCTGCAGGCGATGCGCGCCGCGCTCTTCCAGCGTCAGCCGCTGTGTGTCGAGTGCGAGCGGCATGGCGTCGTGACCATCGCCACACAGCGCGACCACATCAAGCCGCTTGCAGAGGGCGGTGCGGACGACGAGTCGAACGAGCAGGCGCTGTGCGACGACTGCCACGAAGCGAAGTCACTTGCCGAAGCCCTGAGGGCGCGCCGCAGGGGCTTCGCCTGACCCCTGCCCGGGCACCCGCACCCCCGGGGTGGTCAAAAGTCCAGGGGCGCCGGCCGGAAACCGATCGGTTCCCCAAATTTTCGTGTGCGCAGGTATTGGGTGGGGGGGTACTCCCTGGAGGACGTCATGACTGGATCTCGTGGACCGCTGCCGAAGCCGGCCGCGCTGAAGCTGCTCGAGGGGAACGCCGGCAAGCGCCCGCTGGACCTGGCCGCTGGCGTCAACCCGCGCATCGAGATTCCCTCGGCTCCGAAGCATCTCGGCCAGGAAGCCCGGAAGGAATGGAAGCGGATCACGCCGCTCCTCGAGGAGCTCGGCCTGATCAGCGGCCTGGACCGGTCGGCCCTGGCGCTGTACTGCCAGGCCGTCGGCCGTTTGGCCGAGTTGGAGACCGCGTTCAACGGCCAGGTCGCGCGCATGGTCGACGAGGGCATGCTCTACGCCGACGCTGTCTACAAGGCCAGCTACAGCGTAACGCCGAGCGGCTACGCGCAGCAGAGCGTCATCGTCCAGCTGATCGGCAAGCACCGCGACCAGGTCAACCGCTACCTGATGCACTTCGGTCTGAGCCCGGCGGCCCGCGGCCGCGTCCAGGCGTCGAACTACGTGCAGCCGACCCTGCCGGGCATCGACCCGAAGCCGGAGCAACCCGCCGGCTTCGCGATGTTCGCCGTCCGGTGAATGAGTATGTCGAGCGCGCCCAGCAGTACATGCGCGACATCCAGGCGGGGACGATCCCCGCCTGCAAGTGGGTGCGCCTGGCGGTGCAGCGCCAGATCGACGACCTGGCGCGCGTGCCCTCCGCCGAGTGGCCATGGGTCTTCGACGAGACGCGGGCCGCGCGGCCCTGCGCGTTCATCGAGCTCCTGCCGCACATCAAGGGCAAGTGGGCGCGCGATGGCAAGCGCATCGAGCTGGAGCCGTGGCAGTGCTTCATCCTGACCACGGTCTTCGGCTGGGTGCACGCCGAGACCGGCCTGCGGCGCTTCCTGGAGGCCTACGAGGAAGAGGCCCGCAAGAACGGGAAGAGCGCGAAGGGCTCGGGTCTGCTGCTGTACATGCTGACGGCCGACGGCGAGCATGGCGCCGAGTGCTACACCGCGGCGACCACCCGCGACCAGGCGCGCATCGTGTTCGACGACGCGAAGGCGATGGCCGAGCGATCGCCAGGGCTGCGCACGCATCTGGGCGTTGCCATCATGCAGCACAGCCTGACGGTGGCGCACACCTCGAGCAAGGCTGCACCGCTCGCGGCGGAAGGCAGCACGCTGGACGGGCTGAACGTCCACTTCGCGCTGCTGGATGAGCTGCACGCGCACAAGACCCGCGCCGTCTACGACGTGATCGACACGGCCCGCGGCGCCCGCGAGCAGCCGCTGTTGTGGACGATCACGACCGCCGGCACGGACCGCTCGGGCATCTGCTACGAGCGCCGCACGCACGTGACGAAGATCCTCGACCGCGTCGTCGTCGACGAGCGGGTCTTCGGGATCATCTACACGCTGGACGACGGCGACGACCACTTCGACCCGGCCAACTGGATCAAGGCCAACCCGAACCTCGGCAAGTCGGTGCAGCTGGACGAGCTGACCGCCCAGGCGCGCAAGGCAGAGGCGGTGCCCAGCGCGCTGAACAACTTCCTCACCAAGCGGCTCAACGTCTGGGTGAACGGCGAAAGCCCGTGGATGGACATGCGCGCGTGGGACCGCTGCGCCGACACCACCCTCCGCCTGCACGACTTCGCCGGCGAGCGCTGCTGGATGGGCCTCGACCTGGCGCAGAAGAAGGACTTCGCGGCACTGGTGCTGGTCTTCCAGCGCGAGGGCGTCTGGTACGTCTTCACCCGGCTGTACCTCAACGACCTGGCCGTGCAGGAAAGCGGGAACGCGCACCTGAGCGGCTGGGCACGGCAGGGCTACGTCGAAGTGACCGACGGCGAGGCGACCGACTTCGACGTGATCGCCGAGGACCTTCGGCGCTACTGCCGTGACTTCGATGTGCAGGAGGTCGCGTTCGACCCGGCGCTGTCGATGTACTTCGCCGGGAAGCTGATCGACGAGGGACTGCCGCTGGTCGAGATCACGCAGCGCGCGGCGTTCTTCACGCCTCCGCTCATCCAGGTCGAGAACCTGGTGCTCGAGCGGAAGCTGCGCTTCGACGGCAACCCGGTGATGAGCTGGATGGTGAGCAACCTGGTGGTGAAGGTCAGCAAGTTCAACGAGCTGCGGCAGCCGACCAAGGAACGCCCCGAGAACAAGATCGACGGACCCATGGCGATGCTGATGGCGCTCGGCCGCGCGCTGGCCGGAGAGACCGACGAGGTCACACAAGGATTCGTATCGCTATGACCATGCTCAACCTCACCGCGCGGGCGCACACCTCGCGCGTCCTGGCGGACTGGGCGGCATCGCGCCCAGGCGCCATGCAGCGGATCGACGCGGTGCGCAACGACGTGACCGACAGCACGGAAGTGATCAAGTCGAGCGACCCGCGCGTGCTGGACCTCTTCGGCGTCGGCCCGGCTGCTGCTGGTGTCGCGGTCACACCCGAGACGGCCATGCGCGTGTCGACCGTCTTCGCCTGCGTGCGGATCATCTCCACCGCCATCGCGTCGCTGCCGATCCACATCTACCGGCGCACACCCAAGGGTCGCGAGAGGGTCGAGGACTCGGCTCTGTGGTACCTGCTGAACGAGCAGCCGGCGGCGCGCTTCACCGGCGCATCGCACTGGGAGGCCGTCGGCGCGAGCACCCAGTTGCGCGGAGATGCCTTCACGTTTATCGGCCGCAGGCGCAGCGGCGCGATCGCGGAGCTCGTCCCGTTGCCCTGGTCCGCCGTCCGCGTGGAGCGCGTGCAGACCGACACCGACGACCGCCTGAAGTACTTCATCCAGGACGGCCTGCAGACCTGGGGCGCCGACCAGGACGACATGCTGCACTTCCCGGGCTTTGGGTTCAACGGGCTGCGCGGCATGAGCGTCATCCAGCACGCCGCGCGCAACGCGGCGGGTACGGCGCTGGCGATGGACGAGTACAGCGGCCGGTTCTTCGCTGGCGGCGCCCACCCGTCGATCGTGCTGAAAACGCCGAACAAGATGAGCGACGACCTCATCAAGAAGCTGCAGGAGGCATTCGCGCTGAAGTACTCTGGCGTGGACAACGCCCACAAGCTGCCGCTGATCCTGACCGAGGGCCTGTCGGCCGACACCCTTAGCGTCAACGCTGACGACGCCCAGCTGCTCGAGGCGCGCAAGTTCCAGGTCGTTGACATCGCCCGTGCCTTCGGCGTCCCGCCGCACCTGGTCGGTGAGACCAGTGCCAGCACCAGCTGGGGGACCGGCATCGAGGCGATGGGCCGCGCTTTCGTGATGTTCTCGCTGCAGCCGCACCTGAACCGCATCGAGCAGGAGCTCAACCGCAAGCTGTTCCGCGTCGCCGGCACCTTCGTCGAGTTCAACCGCGACGCGCTGCTCGAGGGCGACAGCCAGGCGCAGGCCAAGGTGTTCCGGGCGGCCATCGGCGGCCCAGGCCAGGGCCCGGGCTACATGACGGTCGACGAGATCCGCGCCCTCAAGAACCTGCCCCCGCTCCAAGGGCGCAGCGCCGAGGTCTATTTCCCGCCGGAGAACGCGTCCGGCAAACCCGCAAAGGACGACTCCAATGACGATCCCGAAACTTCTCCAGCTGCTGCGTGACAACGCCGCCGCCGAGCGCAAGCCGCTCAACCTGGTGCGCAACGAAGCGGCCGACGAGGCGACGCTCTACGTCTACGACGTGATCGATGCCTGGTGGGGCGTCTCCGCCGAGGCGGTGTCGAAGGCCATCGCTGGACTCGACCCCAAGGCCACGCTGCATGTGCGCGTGAACTCGCCTGGCGGCGACGTCTTCGAGGGGCGGGCGATCCGCACCGCGTTGCGCCAGCACAAGGGCAAGACCGTGGGCCACATCGACGGCCTGGCGGCGAGCGCGGCCACCACCGTCGTCGACGGCTGCGCCGAAATCGAGATCTCCGACGGCGCGTTTTACATGATCCACAACAGCTGGACCTTCGCGATGGGCAACCGCGAGGAGATGCGCCGCACGGCCGACCTGCTGGAGCAGATCGATGGCGCGATCGTCGCCGACTACGCAAAGCGCACCGGCAAGGACCTGCAGCAACTGGTGCAGTGGATGAACGACGAGACCTGGTTCACGGCCGCCCAGGCCGTCGAACACGGCTTCGCGTCCCGGCTTGCACCCGAGGACTCGGCTGCCCCGGAGGACAGCGCCAAGCGCAGCTGGAACCTCAGCTCCTACGACAAGGTGCCCAAGGCCCTCACCGAGGCGCCACCGGCCAACGAACCCGACTACGCAGCCATGCGCGCGCACGCCGAGCGCCGACTGCGGGTCCTGCAGATCGCCTGACGCTCTCGCGCAGCGAAGCCGCCGCCTCCCAGTGAGGCGGCTTTTTTTTGTCCGCTCATCACCTGAAAGGAACCACCGTGAGCATCCAAGCACTCCGGGAGCGTCTGAACGACCTCAACAAGCAAGCGAAAAACCAGCTCGCCGAGAAGGGCGACGTGACCTGGTCGAAGGACGACCAGGTCAAGTTCGATGCCCTCATGGACGAGGCCGAGCGCCTGCAGTCGCAGATCGAAGCCACCCAGAAGGTTCTCGACCGCGAAGCGCAGGACAGCTTCCGCGACGTCAAGCGCGCCGACCCGAGCAACCCCGCCAACGCCGCGCGCGAAGGCCTGGAGATCTTCCTGCGCAAGAGCGCGCGCGAGATGTCCGCCGAGGACGCCGTGAAGGTGCGCAACACCATGAGCACCACCACCGGCTCGGAGGGCGGCTACACGGTGCAAACGCTGGTGGCCAGCGAGTTCATCGATCTGCTGAAGGCCTACGGTTTCATGCGCGCCGTGGCCGATCACATCAGCACGTCGAACGGCGCCGACCTGAGCTACCCGGCGACCGACGGCACCGCCGAAGTTGGCGAGCTCGTGGTGCAGAACGCAGCCGCCGCGCTGGCCGACATCGTCTTCGGCACCCGCGCCCTGAACGTGTTCAAGTTCGGTTCGAAGATCATCACGGTGCCCATCGAGCTGCTGCAGGACACGAACATCGACATCGTGAGCTTGATCCAGCGTCGCATGCGCGATCGCATCGGCCGGGCGCAGAACGCGTTCTTCACCACTGGCACCGGCACGGCCCAGCCGATGGGCCTGGTGACCGCAGCGTCCGTGGGCAAGACCGGCACCACCGGCCAGACCACCACCGTCATCTACGACGACCTGGTCGACCTGATCGATTCGCTCGACGCGGCCTACCTGGACAACCCGCCCAGCACGCCCGAAATGCCTGGCATCCGACCGGGCTGGATGTTCAGCCAGGCCATGCGCAAGGTCGTGCGCAAGCTCAAGGATACGGCCGGTCGCCCGCTCTGGACGCCCAGCTACGACGCAGGCCTCGGCGGCGCCAAGTCGAACACGCCCGACGAGCTGCTGGGCTACCCGGTGTACATCAACAACGACATGGCGGCGCCTGCCGCCAACGCGAAGTCGATGGCGTTCGGCAATCTGCACAAGTACATGATCCGCGATGCGATGGACATCACCATGTTCCGCTTCGACGACAGCGCGTTCATGTCCAAGGGCCAGGTGGGCTTCCTGGCCTGGGCCCGTGCCGGCGGCAACCTGATGGACGTCAACAGCGTCAAACTGTACCAGCACTCGGCGACCTGATGTCTCCGCTCCCGCTCTTGCGGGGGCCTTGTGGGCCGTGCACACGTGTGCACGGCCCGCCTTCTTCCAGCATCCCGATTCCGGAGATCCATCCCATGACCAAGAAGCTCATCGCGCTGGCCGTCATCGCGGCCGGCCTCATCGCGGCCGACTCGGCCGAGATCGCCAAGGACACCAAGTTCGAGGCGCCCGACGACGTGGCCGACAAGCTCGTCGCCGACGGCCTGGCCAAGCCCGACGACGAGGCCAAGCCGGCCAAGGCCGAGAAGAAGGTGCCGGTGCGCCTGCTGGTCGACGGCGTCCACGGCAACGCGAACGACGTCGTCGAGCTCGACCCCGCCACGGCCAAGCAGCTCAAGGCGAGCGGCGAAGCCGACGACGACAAGGGCGCCGTCGCCTACGCCCGGTCTCTCCCGCAGAACACCGGCGAAGCCTGAGGAGTCCGTCCATGCGCCCCACCGTAGTCGTGGTGCCTGAGCCCGTCATCACCCGGGAGCGGGCGCGGCTGCATTGCAAGCTGTCGTCCTTCGACCAGCTGGACGAAGAGCTCGCCGATGCCATCGAGACGGCCCGGGCCTGGACGCAGGAACACCTGCAGCGCGCCATCGGACGGCAGACCCTGCGCTACACCTACACGGAATGGTCGGGCAGCACCACGCTGCCCTACGACATCGTGTCGGTCACCGCCACGGCCGCCGGCGTCGCCACGCCGGCCACCTTCGTCGATCGCACGGTCACCGTCGACGGCGCGGCGCCTGTGGTCCTCGATTTGGTCACCGGAGACGATGCTGCATCGCTGCCCGGCCCGATCAAGTCGGCCATGCTGCTCATGATCGCCGACCTCATGGAGAACCGTCAGGGTCAAGCCGAGGTCAAGCTCTACGAGAACCAGGCGGTGGAGAACCTGTTGTCCCTGTACCGTGAAAGGTCGTACCTGTGACCACCATCGGCAAGCTGCGGCACCTGGTGGAGATTCAGCAGCGCTCCGGCGCCAAGGATGAGCTGAATCAGCCGTTGCCCGACGCCTGGACCGTCGTGGGCCAGGTCTGGGCCGATGTCCAGCACCCGAAGGGCCTCGAGGCGCTCAAAGCCGACCAGCCGCGCTCCGTGGTCAGCGCCTCCATCCGTCTGCGCTACGGGGCGCCGGTGGTGGCCGGCATGCGGGTGCTGCATGAAGGCCGGACCTACCAGGTGCAGGCCGTCCTCCCCGACGACGGCACTCGTCGTTGGATGGACCTGGTCTGCGAGACGGGGGTACGTGATGGCTGATGCGTTCTCCATCCGCTTCGATGCCACCGCCATGCTGGGTGCCGTCGATCAACTCGGCGCTGCCGCGGTCGAGTGCGTGCGCCCCGCTGCTCAGGCCGGCGCTCAGGTGCTCTACCAGGAGGTGCTCGCCCGTGTCCCCGTGGCCAAGGGGCCGCATCGGCTGAAGGGCAGGGAAGTCCCGCCGGGTGCGCTCAAGCGGTCGATCTACCAGGCGTACAGCGCTGACAACAGCAACGCGACGCACGCCACCTATCACGTGAGCTGGAACGCGAAGAAGGCGCCGCACGGGCACTTGGTCGAGTACGGAACGTCGCACTCGGCGGCCAAGCCGTTCCTCCGGCCTGCGTTCGATGCGAAGGAGGAGGCCGCCCTGCAGGCAGCCAAGGCGACGTTCGAGAAAGACATGCAGACCGCCATCGCCGAGGTGACCACGTGACCGTCGAAGCCGACCTCACCATCCTGCTGCAGGGCCTCGTCGGCGGGCGCATGTTCCCCGATGTCGCACCCGAAGGCACCGAGGCACCCTACATCGTCTTCCAGCAGGTCGGCGGGCGCTCCGTCGCCTTCCTGGAGCGCGCGGTTCCGTCGAATAAGCACGGCCGCTACCAGGTCGCAGTCTGGGCGAAGCAGCGGTCGGAGGCGGCCGCCCTGGGGCTGCAGATCGAGGCCGCCATGCTGACCGCCACCGCCTTCCAGGTCGAGGCGCTCGGCGCCCCGATCGCGGACCACGACTCAGAAACCGGCCTGCGCGCCTCTCGCCAAGACTTCGGCATCTGGTCGCAGCGCTGACCGGCGTCCCCTCCCATTCCTTCCCGGCCCGCCTCGAGCGGGCTTTTTCTTGCCCGCTCCGGGCGTTCCAACCACCCGCCCCGCGGGCTTCTTGAAAGGCCATCACCATGACCGTCCGTGTCCCCAATGGCGCGCTCATCGCCATCGAAAGCGGCAGCGCTGCCGCCGTCAACATCACCGGCATCACCAATGCCAACCCGGCCGTCGTCACGACCTCGGCCGCGCACGGCCTGACCACCGGCGATTTCGTCGAGATCGTCTCGGGCTGGTCGCGCCTCACGAACAAGATCGTCCGCATCACCATGCTGACGAGCACCACCTTCAGCGTCGACAACCTCGACACCACGCTCACCAGTATCTACCCGGCCGGTGCCGGCACCGGCACCGTGGCCAAGGTCTCCGGCTGGACGCAGCTCTCGCAGATCCTGTCGGTTTCCACCAGCGGCGGCGAACAGAACTTCCTGACGTACCAGCTGCTCGAAGCCGATGCGCAGAAGCAGATCCCGACCTTCAAGACCCCGTACCAGATCACGATGTCGGTGGCCGATGACCCGGCGCTGCCTGGCTTCGTCCTGGCCGGTGTGGCCAACGACGATCGCCTGCCGCGCGGCGTGCGCGTCACGCTGCCCGACGGCTCGCAGATCCTCTACAACGCCTACATCAGCCTCAACCGCACGCCGTCGCTCACGGTGAACGAGCTGATGGCCTGCCAGGTCACCCTGTCGCTGCTGGCCGAGCCGACGCGCTACTGATGACCCGCCTGACGCTGCAGCCGTCGCCCACCTTCGAGGCGACGGTCAAGATCCCCGTGCCGGGCGCTGAACCCGTGGAGGTGAAGTTCAACTTCAAGCATCGCACCAAGGCGGAGCTGAAGGCCTTCACCGATTCGATGGGCGACCGCGAGGACGTCGACCAGGTCATGGGCATGGCCACCGCCTGGGACCTTGCCGATGCGTTCAACGCCGAGAACGTCGGCCTGCTCGTGTCGAACTACTTCGCCGCGGCGCGGGCGATCTTCTTCGCCTACATCGACGAGCTCACCCAGGCCAAGGAAAAAAACTGAGGGAGGCGGCACTCGCACTGATCGACGACGTGAAGGACCCCACGCCTGAAGAGGCGGCGCTCTGGGGACTCACCGTCGAGCAGGCGCGGATGCCGCCTGTCGAAGTCTGGCCCGACAACATGCAGGCCGTGCGGGTGTTCTCCGACATGGCCACGCAATGGGAAGTCGGCATGGCCGGCGTCATCGGCCTGCGCTACCAGGCGCTCGAAAGCGTGCTGCGCCTATCGCGCGTGGCGCGCAGCGACTGGCCCGCAGTGTTCGACGACGTCCGCGTCATGGAGCGCGTCGCGCTGCGCTACTTCCGCCAGCAGCAGGAGCTGCAGGACAAGCAACCCAAGTAGCCGCCTCCGGGCGGCTCGTTCATTTCTGAGGCACCATGGCCGGCACCAAGGCACAACTCGAGATCTCGGCTGACGCCTCGGGCGTCGAGGTCGGCGTAGCCCGCGCCAAGCGCTCGCTCGCCGACCTCGGCGTCACCGTGGCCACCCAGGGCAAGCGTGCGGCCGAGGGCATCCAGCAGGTCGGCCAGGGGGCAGACACGGCCGCCAGCCGCGTCGACGCCGCCACGCGCTCGCTGGCCAATTCCATCCAGCGCACCATCGCCACCACCGAGGCCGGCGGCCGGTCCACGCGGCAGTTCTACGAGTCGCTCGCCCAGCAGCGCGGCGTCAGCACCGAGGCGCTGCGGCCCTACCTCGACCAGCTCGACGCGGTCGTGAAGAAGCAGCGCGAGGCGCAGGCCGCGCTCAACGCGGCGAACGTGCCGCTGCAGAAGGTGGGCGTGTCGGCGGCCCAGACGGCTGCCGCGCTGCGCGGCGTGCCGGCGCAGTTCACCGACATCATCACCAGCCTGCAGGGCGGCCAGCAGCCGCTCACCGTGCTGCTGCAGCAGGGCGGCCAGCTCAAGGACATGTTCGGCGGCATCGGGCCGGCCGCAAGCGCGCTTGGTGGCTATGTCGCCAGCCTGGTAACGCCCTTCACGGTCGCGGCGGCAGCAGCGGCCGCCCTTGCGGTGGCGATGTACCAGGGCAGCCAAGAGGCTGTGGCCTATGCCAAAGCGCTCACGCTTAGCGGCAATGCTGTTGGCCTGACTACCGACCAGCTGAAGGGGCTGGCCGCTGACATCGCACGGGTCACAGGCACGCAGGGCGACGCTGCCAACGCCCTCGCTGCGCTCGCCGGCTCGGGGAAAGTCGCGACTTCCTCCCTGACCTCCGTGGGGCAGGCGGTGGTATCGATGAACAGGGTTCTTGGCACCTCGGTGGAGGAGGCCACCGCCATGTTCGCCAAGCTGGCGGACGAGCCTACCAAGGGGTCGCAAAAGCTCAACGAGTCGATGCACTACCTGACGCAGTCCACCTATGAGCGGATTCGCGCGCTGGAGGAGCAAGGCAGGAAGGAGGAAGCGACGGCCCTGGCCCAGGGCACTCTGGCGAACGAGATGACCGCGCGTCTCGGGAAGATCGAGGCGCAAGCCGGCGTTCTCTCGACGGCATGGCGTTTGCTCGCCCAGGACGCAAAGAAGGCCTGGGACATGATGATGGGCTTGGGCCGGCCGCAGACCACCGGCGAAGCGCTGGCCTCTGCTCAGCAACTGCTCGCTGATCGCCAGGCGCGTGGGCCGACGAACGACCTCACCGGCGATGCCTTCGCGAGAGGCAACGCGCGCCTGCAGGACCGCATCAGTTCTCTGTCGCGGCAGTCGCTGCGCGAGATCGACAACGCCTGGGCCGAGGGCGAGCGCGCCCGTGACCAGGCCGCAAAGATCGCGGCGACCGATCGTCTCAAGACCCTTTCCGACGAAGTCCGGTCGAATGCCGACAAGCGCAAGAAGGCTATCGCGGATCTCGATCGCGACTTCAAGACTCTCGGCAAGGCCACGAGCGGCGCGGAATACGACAAGCTCGTTGCCAACATCAACGAGAAGTTCAAAGACCCGAAGGAGGCCAAGGGCAAGGCCTTTCAGGACGACGCCGCCACGAAGTACCTGGAGACGCTCAAGCAGAGTGAAGCCTCGCTGCGTGAGCAACTCGAGCAGGAGGGCAAGCTCACCGACGCCGCGCGCGAGCAGGCCAAGTTCCAGCAGCTCATCGCCGACCTGAAGGATAAGAAGGTCCTTACGGCCGATCAGAAAAGCCTGCTGGCCAACAAGGATGCGATCTCGGCCCAGCTCGAGAAGAACGCCGCGCTGTCGAAGGAGATCGAGTTCAAGAAGAAGCTCGAGGAGATCGACAAGAAGGCCAAGCAGGACGCGCGCGAGTTCGCCCAGCAGGTCGAGGCCATCAACCTGTCGATCGCCTCCGCGGCGCAGGCGCGGGCGGAGCAGAACGACCGCGCGCTGTCGGCCTTCGGCCTCGGCGACCGGGCGCGCGAGCAGGTCGCGGCACAGAAGTCGATCTACGCCGAGTTCCAGCGCTACCAGCTCCAGCTGAACAAGCAGGCCGCCGACAAGGGCCAGCTGGGCTCGCCCGAGTACGAGGCCGAGGCCGAGCGCATCAAGGCCGCGCTGAAGGCCGCGCTCGGCGCCCAGTCCGACTACTTCGACGCGCTGAAGGAAAAGCAGGCCGACTGGCGCAACGGTGCGACGACGGCGCTGGCCAACTACATCGACGAGGTCGAGAACGCCGCACAGCGTGCGCAGGATGCCGTCACGCAGGGCCTGCGCGGCCTCGATGACGCGCTCACAGGCGCGATCCTCGGCGAGGGCGGCGACGGCTTCAAGAACGTCGGCAAGCAACTCGCGCAGCAGATCGTGAAGGGGTTCGTGCAGACCTCCGTCACGAAGCCGCTGGCGCAGATGTTTCAGGACAGCCTGAAGGATTCCGACTCGTGGATCTCCAAGGTGCTCGGCACGGCCTTGGGCGGCAAGAGCATCGCGGATGCGGCCAAGGGCACCACCGAGGCCCTGGGCGCGACCAGCCTGTCGGCCTCGCAGACCGCGCTGGCGGCCACCACGAGCACCGCTACGGCAGCACTGGGCACGCTGGCGGCGGCTGCGAGCGCGGCGGCCGCGGCCATGGGCTCGAACAGCATCGGCAGCGCGCTCAAGGCGGCCAACCTGGTGGGCGCGAGCGGCGGCGACTCGCTCGGCTCGCTCATCTCGCTCATGGGCTGGGCCGACGGCGGCTACACCGGCGACGGCGGCAAGTACGACCCCGCCGGCATCGTGCACGCCGGCGAGTTTGTCATCAACGCCGAGTCGGTGAAGAAGCTGGGCGTCGGCTTCCTGGAGAAGCTCAACCGCCGCGGGTATGCCGACGGCGGCTATGTCACGCGCCTGGCCACGGCCGGCACCGTGCGCCAGGGCGGCAGCCAGGCCGACGAGCCGCAGCGCCGGCGCGGGGAGGGTGGCGACACCTTCGTCTTCGGCGACATCCCCACGGCCAGCGCGGTGCGGCAGGAGATCGCCCGTTCGCGGGCGGCTTCGGCGGCCACGCTCTATCGCAGTCAACGCTACGGCGGAACGTTCTCGACATGACCATTCAACTCCCGATCGGCCTGGACGTGGACGGCTACACCCTGCGGCTGTCCACCAACCAGCGCAGCTTCGCGTCGCCCTTCGGCGGCAGCGAACAGGTCATCGACCTCCTGCAGGACCGCTGGCTGCTCACCCTGTCGCTCGCGCCGCGGCGCCACGGCGACGCCGGCCGCATCGAGGGCTTCATCAACTCGATGCGCGGCATGACCGAGGTGGTGTACCTCTACCACTTCGGCCGCCAGCAGCCGATCGGGACGATGCGCGGCGCGCCCACCGCGCAGGCGGCATCGGTCGGCGCCGGGCTGCTGGTGGTGAACACCGTGGCCGGCGCGACCATCGAGAGCGGCGACATGCTGGGTTGCGGCGGCCTGCTGTTGCAGGCCCGTGCCGGCGCCGTAGCGGATGGTTCAGGTGTACTCCAGGTCCCGCTGGCCAACCGCCTGCGCAAGGCGATCGCAGGCGGCGCTGCGGTGACGTGGGACCGGCCGGCAGCGCCCTTTCGGCTCATCTCCCGGGTGGGCGTGCAATTTGTGCCTGGATACGCGTCGGGTGTGTCCTTGGACTTTGCCGAGGCGGTGGACCTGTGAGAAGTCTGGCACCCTCGGCCATGGCGGCCATCGCCGCGCCTGGGCTGGGCCTGGCTGCGCTGGTGCGTATGGACTTCGTTGGCGGGGCCATCCTGCTGGCCGCGGCCAACTTCGATATCCAGGCGCCTAGCGGCCTTTACCGTGGCGCCGGCTCCCTGGGCGAGATCGCCGAGGTGAATGATTCGCCCGGAGAGATCAAGGGCCTGCAGTTCTCGCTCTCGGGCGTTCGCAGCGAGTACCTTGCCATGGCGTTGGACCAGTCGGCCGTCGTGCCTGGCACGCCGGTCACCATCCGCCACGGGATCTTCGATGCCGTGACCGGGCAACTGTGCGACGAGCCCATCGCCTGGCGCGGCACGCTCGACACGATGTCGATCACCGAGAACGGCGAGACCTGCACTATCGCGGCCACCGCCGAGAGCAGCGCCGTCGACCTCCTGCGCGGCAGCCCGCTCACGTACAGCGACGCCGACCAGAAGGCCCTGTATCCCGACGACCGGATCTTCGAGTACCTGCTCAGCCAGGTGAACGTGCCCGTCGTCTGGCCGGACCGCAACTACTTCATCGCCAAGGGCTGACATGCGCACGAGGAACTGGCAGGCCGCGCTGTCGACCTTCATCGCTGAACGGCGCAGCACGCCCTTCGCTTGGGGTTCGAACGACTGCTGCCTTTTCGCGGCCGACGCCGTGCATGCCATGACGGGCGTCGATCCCGCCGCCGAGCTCCGCGGCTACAGCTCCGCGCTCGATGCGGCCCGCCTCGTCGAGGCCCGTGGCGGCCTGGCGCGCATTGCCGCGGGAGCCCTGGGTGAGCCAGTAGCGCCCGTGTTCGCCTCGGTGGGCGACGTGGTGCTGATCGAGAACGAGGGCCGCGAATTGCTGGCCCTGTGCAACGGAACCACGGCGCTCGCGCCTGGCGAGCTCGGCCTGGTGGTGTTGGGTATGGACGCGGCCAAGGCCGCATGGAGAGTTTGAAACATGCCCCAGGCACTCGTCCCGATCATCCAGGGCATCGCCGCCGCCCTCGGCACGACCATTTCCGTCGCTGCCGCTGGCTATGTCGCGACGGCCGTGGTGCTGGTCGGTTCCTTGGCGCTCTCGCAGTACCAGAAGCGCAAGGCCGAGCGCGCCGCGCGCGCACAGTACGACGCGGCCCAGGTCGACCGTTTGGCCAACATTCCGGCGACCGTCGCCCAGCGCGAACTGGTCCTCGGCCGCGTTCGCAAGGGCGGCACGATCGTCTTCCGCGGCACCACCGGTGCCGTGTTCAATGCGCAGCTCTTCGTGGTCGTGGCCATCGCGGCACATGAGATCGACGCCATCGAACAGATCTGGTTCAACGAGCAGCCGATCGAGTACGACGAAAGCCGCAACGGCATGGTCACGACGCGCCCCTACGGGGGCAAGCTCGTGCGCACCCACGGCACCTATCAGCCGACCTCGCAGGTCTTCGATCTGCCGATCCCTGACATCGAGACCGATCATTCGAGGCCGCGCGGCGTGGTGCCCAGCACCGTCTTCTGCAGCCGTGCTGCCGGGATCATCCCCAGCACCCGGGTTCCGGGTGCGATGCAGCAGGTCCCGGCGGCGGACATTCCGCTGACGATCGTCGGCAACACCGTCACGCTGGAGAGCTACGACTCTCGCTTCGTCTACACCGTCAGCTTCGACTACTTCACCGAGGTGAGCGTGGCCTCGGTCAAGGTGTACCTGGGTACGGAAGACCAGGCGGCAGATCCACTGATGCAGGCCGCCTTCCCGCCTGGCTTCTGGACGGCACAGCACCGTGGCCGTGGCGTCGCCTACATCGCCGCGCAGTTCCTCTTCGACGAGAACGCCTTCCCCAACGGGCCGCCCAACATCACCGCCACAGTCCGCGGCGCCCGGTGCTATGACCCGCGCGACGGAGTGACGAGGTTCACCGTCAACCCGGCCCTGCACATGCTGCATGTGTTGACGCACCCGCAGTTCGGCAAGCGGACGCTGGCGAGCATGACGGCGGGCGAGCTGGCCCGCGTCAGCGCAGCCGCCAACGCCTGCGACACCGGCGTCGACTATGGCGACGGCGCGGTGCCGATGTTCCGCTCATCCATCGTGCTGCCCTTCGGCGCAGCGGCGCGCGACGCCTTCGACGACCTGGCCCAAGCCATGGGCGGCTCCTGGGCCTACGCTGCGGGCGAGTTCTACGTGCGCGCTGGTGTGTGGCAGGCGCCCGTCATGGCGCTGACCGAGCGCGACTTGGCCGTCGAGCAGCGCAGCAATGACGGTTCGCTCAGTCAGCAGGCCATCAACATCAGCGTCCACCGGCCGCGCAACGACAAGATCAACACCGTCGTGGCCCGAATCTGGGACGAGTCGGCCAACTACGTGCAGACCCCGTTGCCGCCCTTCAAGGCCGGGGAGCTGATCGCCGCCGACGGTGCCGAGCTGTCCCAGGAAGTCAACATGCCGGCCGTCTTCTACTGGCGGCAGGCCATGCACATCGCCGGCATCATGCTGCGCGACGACCGCGACCCGCTCACGGTGACGCTGCCGTTCAAGATGACGGCGTACCCGTTGGAGATGTTCGACTCCGTCACCCTGAGCCTGGCTCGCTATGGCTGGGTCAACAAGGAGTTCAACGTCCAGGAGCGCCGCTTCACCGTCGACGGCGTACTGCTGCTGACGCTGAAGGAGACCTCCGCGGCCATCTACCAGGTCGGGGCGCCCATCGTGCGCACCGGCTACGCGTCGAACACCCAACTGCCACAGCCATGGAACATCCAGCCGCCGACCATCACCAAGGTGGAGAGCGGCGAGGCGCAGCTCATCGTCCAGGCCGACGGCACCATCGTCAACGGCGTGAAGGTGTCGATCGCCGCAGTGACCGATCCTGCGGTCAACAACGGCGGTTCCATCGAGTTTCAATGGAAGGCTACGGATGCGCCCACATGGCAGTCGGTCACCACCCCAGGCGCCGCCACTTCGGCGGCGTTCCAGGGGCCGGGTGATCTGGTGTGGATCGCCATTCGCGCCCGCTGCAAATCGTCCCTGGCCATCAGTGACTGGAGTCAGACCGTCTACCACCAGGTCGTCGGCAAGAGCGAGCCACCGCCCGACCTGCTCAACTTGTCGATCTCCGGCAGTGTGCTGTCGTGGCAGATGCCCTATGTGCCGCCCGACTTGGCCGGCTACGTTTTCCGGTTCCAGTATGGCAACAGTGTCGATTGGGGCGCCGCCGCTCCACTGCATGAGGGCCTGCTGACCGAGAGTCCATACGACCTGGTGACCCGGCCCGGTGGTGTCGTGACCATCATGGGGAAGGCGATCGACACCACCGGCAATGTGTCGAAGAGTGCGGCCGTCGTGGTGATGAACCTCGGCGACCCGCCGATCGCCAACATTCTGGAGCAGTGGGATTTCCATGCGTTGGGCTGGCCCGGCGATGCGACCGACCAGAGCGGCTGGACGCTGGTGGGCGGTCTGCCCTCGGCCAATGCCCTGGACTCCTTCTACGGGTCGGACGACCAGAGCTTTTACCGGGCCGACGCGGACTCGTTCTACAAGGACGAGACCTACGCCGAGCTGGTGTATGTGACCGACGCCATCTCGGTCGTGTCGGCCCTGGCCGGCTCGATCATGACGCTGGCGGCGGAGTACGACGGGATCGATCTGCGCATCGACTACCGCTTGGCAGGGCCTGGCCCCTTCTACGGAGACGATGGTCAGCCGTTCTACGGTCCAGACGACGAGCCTTTCTATGGCGCCCCCGGGCCGTGGCAGCCGTGGCCAGGGCAGATTGTGGCCGCACGCGACGCGTACCAGTTTCGGGTCCGCCTGGGCGCGGGTGCGCAACAAGGCGTCCTGCAGTCGCTGGTGATGACGATCGATGCGCCGGACCTGGAAGAAGAGATCGCAGACCTCGCCGTGTCGGCTGCGGGAACCGCCATCCCCTACACGAAGGCCTTCACCAACATCAAGACGGTCCAGGCCACGCTGCAAGCCAACGGCAGCGGCGCCGTCACCGTGGAGATCGACAAGACCCTGCCGCTCGCACCCAAGGTGCGGGCCTTCAACTCGGCACATACCGCTGTGTCGGGTGCAACCGTTGACATCACCCTGAAAGGCTACTGACCATGCCCGCACCACCACTCAAGACCGAGATCAGCGATACCTATCCCAATCCGTCCAACGCAGTGGCACGCATCGGCTTGGGCAAGATGTGGGAGACGCTCTTCGGCACCTCTGGCCTGCTCGGCAGTACCGGAAATGCGTCCGACGCGCGGACTGCACTCGGTGTTCCTGCGGCCAACGATGCCGCGCTGACCGGCAATCCAACCGCGACGACGCAGGCGAACTCCGACAACAGCACCCGCATCGCCACCACGGCGTGGGTGCGCAGCGCCATGGGGACGATCTTCACTGCGCTCGGGTTCTCCGCGAGCTTCGGGGCGAGCAGCTTCGTGAAGTTCCCCTCGGTCCTCGGTGGGCTGGTCATCCAGTGGGGATCGACGGTGGTCATCACTGATGGCTCCGGCAACGCAGCAGTCACCTTTCCGCTGACCTACCCGACCGCGGTGCGCGGCACGGTAGCGGTGTCGGGCGACAGTGCAGTCGTGTCCGGCGCGGCCCTGTTGTCCATGTACACGACCGGCTGGCCCACAACGTCGGGCTTCGCGGTTCACGTCTGCAACTCGACCAACGCTGTCTCCACCGGGAGCGCGAGCGTGCGGGTCAACTGGATTTCCCTGGGGAACTGATATGGCACAGAAGTGGAAGTTCTCACCGTCGACGCTCGGCTGGTATCTGGTGGGCGTGGACTACCCGAACGCTCCCGACGACCTGCTCGATGTCCCTGCGGCGCTTCGAGAGGAACTGCTCGGCAAGCAGATCGAGGCAGGTCCGGACGGCATGCCGCGCGAGTACGTTCCCGCAGCACCTGACGCCGCGTCGTCGATCGCAGCACTCACTGCCGCCGTGCAGATCGTGCTCGACGCCCAGGCGCGCAGCTTCGGCTACGACGACATCAAGACCGCGATCACCTACCGCGGCGATCCAAACCCGAAGTTCGCTGCAGAGGCCGAGGCCTTCTTCGCCTGGCGTAGCGCTGTTTGGACGCAGGCCTACCAGCACTTGGCGCTGGTGCAGGCGGGCGGGGCGCCCATGCCCACTGCGGAGGAAGCAATCGCCATGATGCCGCCGGCGCCTTCGAAGGGACAGGATGGCTGAGCCCACCACCACCCTGAGCGCTGCGGCCGTCGCCGCCGCGATCTCGGGCGTCACTTCGGCCCTGCTCGGGGTCGACTACTACAGCCTCATCTGGGGCATGGTCGGCGCGCTGCTGGCCCTGTACCAGGCGGCGCCAATGGGCAAGGTGCGCTCCGTCGTGCTGGTCAGCATCTCGACGCTGGCCGGCGCGGCGTGCGGGACCGGCGCCGTCGACGTGATGGGAAGCGCGTCGCGGCCGCTGCTCATCGTGGCCAGTCTGGTCGCCGGCTTCGGCGCCCAGCGCATCGTGGCCGCGCTGCTGCAGACCACGTTGAACCGCATCGAGAAGCTGGGAGGCCAATGATGGACGCCCTGATCAACCTCGGCGCGATTGCCGTGCAGGTGCCCTTGGTGGCGCTGCAGCTGCTCGCGCGCCTGGTCGCCGCGGCGCTCGCCGACCCCTTGCGCGCGGGCGGCATGGCCGTGTGCGCGGTCGTGCTGCTGGCCTGCGTGTGCCGCATCAACCTGCTGCAGTTCCGCGTCAGCCGGTCGGCCTGGTTCTGCGTCTACCTGCTGTTCGCGGTCTACGCGCTCGGCGTGCTGCTTGACCTGGCGCGCGCTCGCGGCGTCGACTGGTACGAGGGCGCCGGCATCGGCGGCGTGCTGCTGTACATGGTCCTCACGCGCGATCTTTGGCGTGGCGGCCCTGACCCTGAAACCACCCGCGGTGAGCTGCGGAACGCCGATGGATCTCTCGACAAGGAATCAGCGCTATGACCTTCGACGAAGCGTTCGATCGCCTCCTCGGCCACGAGGGCGGCTATGTCAACGACCCGCGCGACCCGGGCGGCGAGACGAATTGGGGCATCACCGTCGCGGTGGCGCGCCGTGAGGGCTACCAAGGCCCCATGCGAGATCTGCCGTGCGATACCGCCAAGGCGATCTATCGGCGCAAGTATTGGAACGCCGTCCGCGCCGACGAGTTGCCCGACAGCGTGCGTTTCGACGTGTTTGATGCAGCCGTCAACCACGGGCCCGTCCAGTCCGCGAAGTGGCTGCAGCGGACCGTGGGCACCACGGCCGATGGCGTGATCGGCGCGCAGACGGTCGCTGCAGCCCGCATCGCTGGCCCGCTCATCGCCGCGCACTTCAACGGCGAACGCCTCCAGTTCTACACGGACCTCGGCACTTGGCCTACTTTCGGCAAGGGCTGGGCTCGTCGTGTGGCGAGCAATCTCAAGCGACTCGAGGCATGACTATGGCTGACTTCGACTGGAAAAAACTCATCGGTACCGTCGCGCCGGCGGTGGCCAGCACCTTCGGCACGCCCGCCATGGGCGCGGCCGTGGCAGTGCTGTCTAACGCCATCTTCGGCCGCAGCGATGCATCGGCCGACGATGTCGTCGCGGCCGTCGCCGGCGGCCAGCTCACGGCCGAGCAGCTGGCGGCCATCCGCAAGGCCGACAACGACTTCAAGGTGGCGATGGGGCAGCAGGGCATTGACCTGGCCAAGCTCGAGGCGGACACCGAGGCGGCGTACCTGCGCGACGTGCAGGACGCGCGTGCGCGCCAGGTGGCCACGCGCGACTACATGCCGCAGGTCATCTTTTTCCTGCTGCTGGCCGTGTACGCCGGCGAGGTGGCGTTGTTCTACTTCGGCAAGATGCCCGAAGACGAGTTCGTGCGCGCGCTGATGACGCGAGCCTTCAGCACGGTCGAGATCGGCCTCACCAGCGCCATTGCGTTCTTCATCGGCTCCAGCCGCGGCAGCAAGGCCAGCGGCGACGCTGTGCGCCGGATCGCAGAGCAAGGCGGCAAGTAGCCCGCCATCATCGACAAGGCCCCCACCGCTTCGGCGGTGGGGGCCTTTCGTCGTTTGGGTGGCGCCTACTCTGCGGCGGTGGGCATCAGCACCCACGACTGCGCGTAGTCGTAGGCCACGCCCAGCTTGTCGATGCGCTCGAAGCCGCCGATCACCAGCCTGCTCGAGGTCAGCTCGATCACCCTGGCGTCCCACAGCTCCATCGTGCCGCCTGGCCACACCGCGGTGGCCATGGCCACGACCCGGTTGCCGAGCTCGGGCTTCACCACCTCGCGCATGTGCACCGCCACGCCGCGACGCCTGGTGGCCGGGAAGGCGTGGCGCCACTGGGGGATGACCATCCCTTCCTCGCGCGTGTAGATGAGGTCGAAAAGCACTGTGAAAGCATACAGTGTTGATGGGTGTAGCTTTCAGTGTAGGTCGCGTGCAGATGGACTGATTTTCATTGGGGAAGACGCCGCGCCATCATGGGGGTGTGGGCGGAAAGGTCCAATCTGGGGTCCAGGCGTGAGCGGTGCGACGGCGCTGCGGCATCGGGCCGAGGCCGGCCAAGGGGGCCGGTGCCGTTCGCAGCGCGCATTATCCGAAGGCCGGCGAGTGCTTCGGCCGCTCAATGAAAACAGGCCGCGGATGCGGCCTGTGTGTCGGGAGCGATGTCGCCGGTCGTCAGGCCAGCGCACCCATCTGCGATTCCTCGTGCATCTCTCGCTTGCGGCGTGCCACCCGCACCGCGTCGACCCACAGGCCGACGTTGAAGGGCTTGCCCGAGTTGGCGTTGCGCGCCGCGGCGATGCGCTCGAGCGGGAAGATCTTCGGGTCGTGCAGCGCGTCGCCCTTGGCGATGATGGCCTGGCGGTGCAGATCGAGGCGCTCGACGTGGATCGTGCGTTCGGCGTACTTGCCGTAGATGTCGAGGTAGCGGATGTGGATGCGCGGCTGCTCGTCCACCACGACGGCGTCGCCGTCCTGTGTTTCGCCGAGCTGGTCCCACAGCGTCGCAGGTTCGCTCGCGCGGGCGATGCTGCCGCGGGTGGTCGGGATTTCGAGCGGCACGTGCCCCGA
>JAFEEH010000162.1 GCA_018241185.1 Pseudomonadota bacterium
GGCGCCGGGCCGGGCGCGCCCACCACGGGCGCCGAAGCTGCGCCCTGCGGCGCAGGCGCAGCGCCCGGGCCACCGGACCCCTGGCCACCCGCCCCCTGCTGGCCGCGCCGGCGACCCTGGCCGTTGCCCTGGCGCGGGCCGGCCGCCGGGCGCTCGCCCTGCAACTGCACCCGCGAGCCTTCGCTGAGGCGGTCGCCGCCCTCGGTCACGACCAGTTCGCCGGCCTTCAGGCCGTCGGTGATGGCGGTCACGTCGACGGTCGACTCTCCGCGCTTGACGTTGCGCATCGACACCGTGCGGTCATCGCCGATGACGTAGACGTAAGGGCCGTTGGGGCCGGTGCGCACGGCCGTCACCGGCACCACCAGTGCGCTGATGGTGCGCAGCGTGAGCCGCACGTTCACGAACTGGCTGGGGAAGAGCTTGGCTTCCAAGTTGTCGAAGCGGGCCTTGGCCTTGACAGTGCCGGTGGTGGTGTCGACCACGTTGTCCAGCGTCGAGAAGGTGCCGCTGTCGAGACGGTCGCTGCGGGTGCGGTCCAGCGCGGCCACGGCCAGCTTGCGGCCGGCTGCCGCGGCGGCCTGGATCTCGGGCACGCGGTCCTGCGGCACCGCGAACTGCACGTCGATGGGGTTCATCTGCGTGATGACGGCGATGCCCGTGGTCGAACCGGCCGTGACTGTGTTGCCGGGGTCGACGGCGCGCAGGCCGATGCGCCCCGTGACCGGCGCGGTGATGCGGGTGAACTCCAGGTTCACCCGGGCGGCCGCTTCGGAGGCCTTGTCCGTGACGACCGTGCCTTCAAGCTGCTTGACCAGCGCGGCCTGCGTGTCCACGTCCTGCCGCGCGATCGAGTCCTGGCCCAGCAGCGTGCGGTAGCGGCCCAGCGTGACACGCGCCGCCTCCAGCTGCGCCTCGTCGCGCATGCGCGTGCCGCGCGCCTGCTCCAGCGCCTGTTCGTAGGGCCGCGGGTCGATGCGGGCCAGGAGCTGGCCCTTCTTCACTGTCTGCCCTTCGGTGAACAGCACATCGGTGAGCACGCCGCCGACCTGAGGCTTGAGCGTGATGGTGGCCAGCGGCGTGACGGTGCCGAGGGCGTCGATGGTGATCGGCAGTTCGGCCTGGGCGACGGCCGCATGGCCCACGGTGACCAGGCCGAACCCGCCACCGGCTCCACCCGGGCCGCCAGGGCCGCCGGGTCCCCGCGGACCGCCGGCGAAACCGCCACGGGCATCGGGCGCCGGCCGCTTGATCAGGTAGTAGCTGCCGCCGACGAGCGCGCCGAGCACCAGCACCGCGACCAGCGCGCCGACCCAGCGACGGCGGCGGGATGGGGGCCGCATCGGTGGAGGCGCATTGGGTGCGTGGGGGGGTGGGGTGACGGGATCGGGATGGTCCATGGGACGGCGCGGCGCCTGGCGGCAAGCACAGAAGTGGTGCGAGTAGAGCCGGGAATCGTAGCGGCATGTAGTAGCAACCGTTAACGGCTGGTAAAGCGGGCAGGCGCGGTGCCGCCGGGGCGGCCGCGAGCCGGCGGCACGGCGGGATGGACCTCGCCTTGCGCGATCGTGGATTTGAATGAAATCAGCCTGCAGCGACCGCCGCCGCTGCGCGAGCAGCTATCTTTTCGATAGCAATCAGAACTCGGCGTCGAGTTCGTCGATCTCGTCGGGCTCCTTGAGGGCAGCCTGCACCCATTCCTGCATCGCGGGCAGTTCCATGACCCGCTTGCAGTACGCGGCGCACAGCGAATCGAGCGCCACGTCGTAGCTGAGGAAGCGGGTGACGACCGGCGCGTACATCGCATCGGCCAGCGTGGGCTGCTTGCCGAAGAGGAACGGGCCGCCGTAGGTGCCCAGGCATTCGCGCCAGATGGCGACGACGCGGTCGATGTCGGCCTGCGCGCGCGACCACACCTTGAAGCCCTTGAAGCGGGCCTTGATGTTCATCGGCAGCGCGCCGCGCATCGACGCGAAGCCCGAGTGCATCTCGCCGCACACGGCACGGCAATGCGCGCGCGCCTTGCGGTCGGCGGGCAGCAGCCCGGCCTTGGGCTTGATCTCGTTCAGGTATTCGCCGATGGCCAGCGTGTCCCACACCTCGATGCCCTCGTGCTCCAGCGCCGGCACCAGCATCGACGACGACAGCAGCAGCATCTCGGCCTTCATGGCCGGGTCGTCGGGCGGGATCACCATTTCGGTGAAGTCCAGGCCGGCGAACTTGCACATCAGCCAGCCGCGCAGGGCCCAGGCACCGTAGTTCTTGCTGCTGATCGTGAGAACGGCCTTGGCCATGGGGTGCTCCTCGCTCCGGGGTCCAACTGGGGGGATGGCGCGCGTGCGCGCCGCGGCGGCAGAGCACCGCGTGCAAAGCCTGTGCCAGAACGGTGCGACCCGGCCGCCGCACCGGCGGGCGGCGACTTGGCCCGCAACTTGCCTGCCACCCGGCCATGCTGTACCAGGCGTACCAAACCCAGGCCGACTTCCTGTCGCCATGGCGGCTGATGTCGCAGTTCGCCAGCGCGGCGCTCTGGTCGCCCGGCGACGACCGCAGTGCGCGGCGGCGCACGGCCTCGGCGCTGGAGGTGTTCTCGCGCATGCGACTGACCCACGCGCGGCCGGCCTACGGCATCGCCGAGGTGCTGGTCGACGGCCAGCCGGTCGCTGTGCACGAGGAGGCGGCACTGGTGGCACCCTTCGGCACGCTGCTGCATTTCCGCAAGGCGCTGCCGGCAGGCACGGCACCCCACCCACCTGTGCTGCTGGCCGCACCGCTGTCGGGCCATTTCGCCACGCTGCTGCGCGAAACGGTGCGCACCCTGCTGCGCGACCACGACGTCTACATCACCGACTGGCACAACGCACGCGACGTGCCCCTGGGCAGCGGCCGCTTCGGGCTGGACGAGTACACCCTGCAGGTGATCGAGTTCCTGCGCGCCATCGGCCCCGGCGTGCACATGGTGGCCGTGTGCCAGCCCTGCGTGGCGGCGCTGGCGGCCACCGCCCTGATGGCGGAGGACGACGACCCCGCCGCGCCGCGCAGCCTGACGCTCATGGCCGGCCCGGTCGATTGCCGCATCAACCCCACCCAGGTCAACCGCCTGGCCACCGACCGGCCCATCGGCTGGTTCGAGCGCAACCTCATCAGCCGCGTGCCCTGGCCGCACCCCGGCTTCATGCGGCGGGTGTACCCGGGCTTCCTGCAGCTCACGGCTTTCATGAGCATGAACATGGACCGGCACAAGGAGCAGTTCCGCAAGCTCTACCAGCACCTCGTCGAGGGCGAGGTGGAGCAGGCCGCGACCATCAAGACCTTCTACGACGAGTACCTGGCCGTCAACGACCTGCCGGCCGAGTTCTACCTGGAGACGGTGGAGCGCGTGTTCCAGACCTACGACCTGCCCCGCGGCGAGCTCACCGTCGCCGGCCGCACGGTGAACCCCGCCGCGATCCGCCGCACCGCCCTGCTCACGGTGGAGGGCGAGCGCGACGACATCTGCGCCGTCGGCCAGACCGTGGCCGCCCAGGACCTGTGCGCCAGCATCCGCCCCTACCTCAAGGCGCACCACCTGCAGGCGGGCGTGGGCCATTACGGGGTGTTCAGCGGCAGCAAGTGGAACGCGCAGATCTACCCGCGGGTGCGCGACACGATCCACGCGGCGGCCGAGTTGCACTGAATCGCCCGCCCAACAAAAAAAGCGCAGCCAGGCTGCGCTTTTCTTTTTTCGACGCCTGACGATCCGCTCAGCGCCCGGGCTCTTCCTCGGCCGGCCAGTCACGGATGTAGGCCTTGAGCATCTTGTTCTCGAAGTTCTGGCTGTCGACCACGGCCTTGGCCACGTCGTAGAAGCTGATCACGCCCATGAGCATGCGCTTGTCCATCACAGGCAGGTAGCGCGCATGGCGCTCGAGCATCAGGCGACGCACCTCGTCGAGGTCGGTGTCCATGGTGCACGTGACGGGGTGCGTATCGATCGCCTTGCGTACGACCGCGTTGCCGACACTGCCGCCGTTGGCCTGAATGGCGAGGATCACTTCACGGAAAGTGAGCATGCCCACCAACTCGCCCTGCTCCATGACGACGAGCGAGCCGATGTCCTTGTCGGCCATCACGGCCACGGCTTCGGCCAGCGGCTGGTCGGGCGTGATCGTGTACAGGGTGTTGCCTTTCACGCGCAGGATGTCGCTGACTTTCATCGGGATGCTCCTCTTACTTTCTGGATGGCGCCTGGGGCCCGTGGCAGCGGGGCGAATTGAATATAGCCCACAATCGCCGGCGATTGACAAGACCCGACGCGTCAGGCGCACGCCGCAACGTGACCGGGCGTTACCAAGGAGACAGCATGGACCACCCGGATCGCGCGCGGCTCCCTTCCATCCACTCTGAACCCACTGAACCATGAGCGGCTATTCCGACCCCGGCTTCGACACCCTGGCGCTGCACGCCGGTGCCGCGCCCTACCCGGCCACCGGCGCGCGCGCCGTGCCGATCCACCTGACGACTTCCTTCGTCTTCGAGTCGAGCGATCACGCGGCGGCGCTCTTCAACCTCGAGCGGGCGGGCCATGTCTACAGCCGCATCAGCAACCCGACCAACGCGGTGTTCGAACAGCGCATGGCCGCGCTCGAGGGCGGGATCGGCGCCATCGCCACGGCCAGCGGCCAGGCGGCGCTGCACCTGGCGGTCGCGACGCTGATGGGCGCGGGCTCGCACATCGTCGCCAGCACGGCGCTGTACGGCGGCTCGCAGAACCTTTTGCACTACACGATGCGCCGCTTCGGCATCGAGACCACCTTCGTCAAGCCCGGCGACATCGACGGCTGGCGCGCGGCGGTCCGCCCCGAGACGAAGCTGTTCTTCGGCGAGACGGTCGGCAACCCGGGCCTGGACGTGCTCGACATCCCCACCGTGAGCGCCATCGCGCACGAAGCCGGCGTGCCGCTGCTGGTCGATTCGACACTCACCTCGCCCTACCTCATCCGACCCTTCGAACACGGCGCCGACCTGGTCTACCACTCGGCCACCAAGTTCCTGTCGGGCCACGGTACCGTCATCGGCGGCGTGGTGGTCGACGGCGGCAGCTTCGACTGGGAGGCGTCGGGCAAGTTCGCCGAGCTGACGCAGGCCTACGACGGCTTCCACAACATGGTGTTCAGCGAGGAGTCCACCGTCGGCGCCTTCCTGCTGCGCGCACGGCGCGAAGGGCTGCGCGATTTCGGCGCCGCCATGAGCCCGCACACCGCGTGGCTGATCCTGCAGGGCATCGAGACCTTGCCGCTGCGCATGGAGCGGCACATTTCCAACACCGAGAAGGTGGTGCGGTTCCTGGCCGCGCACCCCTTCGTCTCGCGCGTGGGGCATCCGCTGCTCGAATCGCATCCGAGCCATGCGCTCGCGAACCAACTGCTCAAGCACGGCGCCCGGGGCGCGGGCGCGGTGTTCAGCTTCGACCTCAAGGGCAACCGCGCGCAGGGCAAGGCCTTCATCGAGGCGCTCAAGCTCTTCAGCCACCTGGCGAACGTGGGCGACTGCCGCAGCCTGGTGATCCACCCGGCCAGCACCACGCACTTCCGCATGACGGACGAAGCACTGGCCGGCGCGGGCATCGGCCAGGGCACGATCCGCCTGTCGATCGGGCTGGAAGACCCCGACGACCTGATCGACGACCTCAAGCGCGCGCTCAAGGCGGCGGAGAAGGCGGGCGCGCGATGATCCTCACCGTCCACGGCCATCCCACGTACTGCTACACCGGCGGCAAGCCCTTCGATGCGGCCAGGCCTACGGTGGTCTTCATCCACGGCGTGCTCAACGACCACAGCGTGTGGATCCTGCAGAGCCGCTACCTGGCGAACCACGGCTTCAACGTGCTGGCGGTCGATCTGCCCGGCCACTGTCGCAGCGGCGGCGAGGCGCCGGCCTCGGTCGAAGACGCGGCCGACTTCATCGGCGCCCTGCTCGACGCCGCCGGCGTGCAGCGCGCCGCCCTGGTCGGGCACAGCTGGGGATCGCTCATCGCGCTGGAGGCTGCGAGCCGGCTGCGCGAGCGCATCACGCATCTGGTGCTGGTGGGCACGGCCTTCCCGATGAAGGTGTCGCAGGCACTGCTCGATGCGTCGCAGAACGACCCGGAGGCCGCGCTGCGCATGGTCAATGTGTTCTCGCGCTCCACCCTGGCCGCACCGCCCTCGGCCCTGGGGCCGGGCACCTGGGTGTACGGCGCCAGCATGGCACTGGGGCGGCGCGTGCTGCGCAGCAACCCGAAGGTGAACGTGTTCCACCGTGGCTTCCTGGCCTGCGACCGCTATGCCAACGGCGAGCAGGCGATCGCGCAGGTCGGCTGCCCGGTGCTCTTCGTGCTCGGTGCGCAGGACCAGATGACGCAGCCTCGCGCCGCGCAGGGCCTGATCGAGAAGGCCCGCGCTGCGGGCAAGACGGTGCGGATCGCGTCGCTGCCGGTGGGCCACCACCAGATGACCGAGACGCCGGACGAAACGCTCTTCGCGCTGCGCGACTTCCTGCAGGCGCCCGTAGGCTGAGTTCAGTCGCCCGCGGCCGGGTCGAAGGCGCCGGCCGGGGCGTGCTCCAGCGCGGCGATCAGCGTAGCCACGGCCGCGTCGGACGGCTGGGCGGCTGGCAGTGCGCCGAGCATGCGGCGCAGGGTCTCGGCATGCGGCAGCAGCGGACCGAGGAAATGGGTCCCGGCGGCGCTGGCAACCAGCACTGTGGGAAAGGTCTCGACGTCGAAGTCGTCGGCGATGTCGGCGTGGTCCTCGATGTCGACCCAGGCGAAGCGCAGGCCCGGGTGCGCACGCGCGATGTCCTCGAACAGCGGCCGGTACTCCCGGCAGGTGCCGCACCACTCGGCGCACAGGCACACGACCCACGGCGCCTGGGCGGCGGACGGGGGCGCAAGGGTAGCGTTCGATGATGGCTGCGGCACGGCGCTTGGGATCGGAGGGTTCGGAGGTGGGGGGTGGCTGGGACCAAAGCCCGTCGCTATTATGGGCAAGCACCCGCCGGCGGGCAGCGCGCCTGCCATTCCCGCGTCCGCCCCCCTGAGAGATGCATAGGAGAGACCGCGATGAACAGCACCACGACCACCGCGCCCGCCGCCGTCGATCCGCGGCAGTTCACGAGCTTCGCGCAGTTCTACCCCTTCTACCTGAGCGAGCACGCCGACCGCACCTGCCGGCGCCTGCATTTCGTCGGCTCCAGCCTCGGCTTGGTCTGCCTGGCGCTGCTGGTCGTCACCGGAAACCCCTGGTGGCTGCTGGCGGGCCTGGTGGCCGGCTACGCCTTCGCCTGGATCGGGCATTTCGGCTTCGAGAAGAACAGGCCCGCCTCGTTCAAGCGCCCGCTCTACAGCTTCATGGGCGACTGGGCGATGTACCGCGACATCTGGCTGGGCCGCATCAAGCTCTGAAGGCCGGCATTCGCATCCGCCGGCGCGGGCGCCGCCTCGGATTGCTCCTGATTCGATAGCACGTCGCGCAGGCGCAGCGCGGCCAGAGGGCCTTTTTGCCATAGATTTGCGAGCGCGGGCGCGCGCGGCACCATGAGGGCCACGGCCAGCGCTTCGAGCGGGGTGCAGTCCGGATCCGCCAGCAGCACGTAGCGCGGATCGTCGCTGTCGTCGACCTCGGCGATCTCGCCCACCCAGTCGATCGCCACCAGCGTTTCGAGCACCGCCGCCAGCTGCAGCGCATCGACGCGCATGCGCACCACCAGCTCGCGCGCGCCCACGCCCTTGTACGGCTGCGCCCGCGCGCGGTCCAGGTGCTGCAGGACCTCCACCGCGAGCTGCATCGGCCAGCCCGGCGCGCCGCCGCGGCGCGCCACGCCCGTGAGCAGGCTGGGCAGGTAGGCCGCAATCACCGCCCCCAGCAGCACGATGACCCAGGCCACGTAGATCCACACCAGCAGGATGGGCACCGTGGCGAAGGCGCCGTACATCACCGAATACGTCGGCACCTGCCCCAGGTACCAGCCCAGCACGCGCTTGGCGACCTCGATGGCGGCGGCGACGAAGAAGCCACCCGTCCAGGCATGCGACCACTTCACGTGCGTGTTGGGCACGTAGTGGTAGAGGGCGCCCATGCCCGCGGCCAGCAGCATGAACTCGAACGCGTCGAAGAGGAACTTGAGCAGGTCGTTGTCGTGCACCACGCCGCGCGAGGCCGAGAACACGTAGGCGGTCGTCGAGAGGCTGGCCGCCAGCACCAGCGGCCCCAGCGTGATGGCGGCCCAGTAGATCAGCACGCGCTGCGCGAAGGGACGTGGGTTGGGCACGCGCCAGATGTTGTTGAGCGTCTTGTCGATGGTCAGGATGAGCGCGATCGCCGTGACCAGCAGCACGCCCAGCCCCGCGATGCCCAGCCCGCTCGCCTTGCTGGCGAACTGCGTGAGGTAGCCCAGCACCTGGCGCGCGATGTTCTCGGGAATCAGGCTCTCGACCAGCCAGCGCTGCAGCCGGCCCTGCATGGCCTGGAACATCGGGAACACGGTGAACAGGGCGAGCGCCACCGTGAAGAAGGGCACCATCGCGATGGTGGTGGTGAAGGTCAGGCTGCTGGCCGTCAGGCCCAGGCGGTCCTCCCGGAAGCGCTCCCCCAGCACCGCCGCCGTGTTGCGCCACGGAAAGTGAGAAAGGTCCCTCCAGAGCTGCCGACGATTCATGGCCGGTATCATGCCATTCGCCCTGCGCGCGCCACCGGGCCCAAGGCGCCCTCCACCCCTCGGCTCGCCTCGCCCGTCTTCCGTGAACGCTCCCCTCCACCACGCCCCGTCGCCCGCCGTGCTCGCCACGCGGCGCCTGGCCGTGGGCAGCCTGGTCGGCCTGATCGTGCTGGGCCTGGCATGGGAGATGTGGCTGGCGCCCTTGCGCCCGGGCGGCTCGTGGCTGGCCCTGAAGGTGCTGCCGCTGGTCCTGCCGCTGGCCGGGCTGCTCAAGAACCGCATGTACACCTACCGCTGGGTCAGCCTGCTGGTCTGGATCTATTTCACCGAAGGCGTGGTACGCGCGTGGAGCGACACCACGGCAATCAGCCGTACGCTGGCGGGACTCGAGATCCTGCTGTGCCTCACGCTGTTCGCGGCCTGCGCCTGGCATGTGCGCCTGCGGCTGCGGGCCGCCGCCCCTGCGACTCCTCCTGCCACCGCCCCGTCCTCATGAGCACTTCCCTGATCGACGACCTGCGCGCCATCGTCGGCGCCCCCCATGTGCTGACCGACGGCGACCTGAGCGCCTGGGAACAGGACTGGCGCAAGCGCGCCCGCGGCAAGGCCCTGGCGGTGGTGCGGCCGGGCAGCACCGACGAGGTGGCGCGCATCGTCAAGGCCTGCGCAGCGGCCGGCACTTCGATCGTCCCACAGGGCGGCAACACCGGGCTGGCCGTGGGCTCGGTGCCCGACGGGTCCGGCACGCAGGTCGTGTTGAGCCTCACGCGCATGAACGCCATCCGCGAGATCGATGCGGCCAACCTCACCGTGACCGTCGAGGCCGGCTGCGTGCTGCAGGTGCTGCAGGAGGCGGCCGAGAAAGCCGGCTTCCTGTTCCCGCTCAGCCTCGCCGCGGAAGGCAGTTGCACCATCGGCGGCAACCTGGCAACGAACGCCGGCGGCACGCAGGTGGTGCGCTACGGCAATGCGCGCGAGCTGTGCCTGGGCCTGGAAGTGGTCACCGCACAGGGTGAGGTGTGGCACGGCACCAGCGGCCTGCGCAAGGACAACACCGGCTACGACCTGCGCGACCTGCTGGTCGGCAGCGAAGGCACGCTGGGCATCATCACCGCCGCCACGATGAAGCTGTACCCGCTGCCGGCGGCGCAGCTCACGGCCTGGGCCGCAGTGCCCTCGCTCGACCACGCCGTCACGCTGCTGGGCCTGGCGCACCAGAAGCTGGGCGCCGGCCTCACCGGCTTCGAGGTGATGGGCCAATTCGCACTGAGCCTGGTGGGCAAGCACATGCCGCAGCTGCGCGTCCCCTTCCTGGGTGACGAGGCGACGCCGTACTGCGTTCTTTTGGAGAACTCGGACAGCGAATCCGAAGACCACGCCCGCGCGCGCTTCGAGGCGTTGCTGGAGACCGCCTTCGAGGACGGCTGCGTGACCGATGCGGTGATCGCCGAGAACCTGACGCAGGCGCACCAGCTCTGGCACATCCGCGAGAGCATCCCGCTCGCGCAGGCGGAAGAGGGCCTGAACATCAAGCACGACATCTCCATCGGCGTCTCGCGCATCCCGGCCTTCGTGGCCGAGACGGATGCGCTGCTGCAAAAGGAGATCGCCGGCGTGCGCCTGGTCAACTTCGGCCACCTGGGCGACGGCAACCTGCACTACAACGTGCAGGCGCCGGTCGACGGCGATGCGAAGGTGTTCCTGCGCGAACAGGAGGAACGCGTGAACACGCTGGTCTACGACCAGGTGGAGAAATTCGGGGGATCGTTCTCGGCCGAGCACGGCATCGGCGAGCTCAAGGTCCACAAGCTCGAGAAGCACAAGTCGCCGGTGGCACTGGGCATGATGCGCGCCATCAAGGGCGCGCTCGATCCACACAACCTGCTGAATCCCGGGCGCGTGCTGCGCGCCTGAGGCACGGCCTTAGCCCGCCGCGAAGCGCGGCGCCAGCCAGTAGCCGAGCGCCGCGGCGATGGCGATCCACACGCCGATGACGAGCACCGCGCCCATGCGGCTGCGCGGCTTGGCGCCCTGCGCCGCCATCCAGGTCTCGGCCTGCGCGCGGCATTCGGTCAGCACCTCGGGCGGCAGCAGGCGGATCGCCAGCCAGATGAGGGCCGGCAGCAGCAGCACGTCGTCGAGGTAGCCCAGCACCGGGATGAAGTCGAGCACCAGGTCGATCGGGCTCAGCGCATAGGCGACCACGAACACGCCGAGGGCCTTGGCGAGCCAGGGCGTGCCCGGGTGCCGGCCGGCGAACCACAGCGTCACGCCGTCGCGCTTGACGCGGCGGGCCCAGTCGCGCAACAGATCGCTGAGCGCTATCGATTCAGACGGTGGGCGCGGTCTCGCGCTCCAGCCGGCCCAGCCAGGCCAGCGCCGCGCCGCGGTCCGCGCCGCACATATCGACCGCGGGCTGCAGGCCGCTGCAGACGGCCGGCCGCTCGGGCCGGCCGAACAGACGGCAGCGCAACGCCTCGTCGAGCTGCACGCAGGGCACGCCCGCCGGCTTGCCGTCGGGCATGCCGGGAATGGGCGAGCTGATGGAGGGCGCGATGCAGCAGGCGGCGCAGCCGCTGCGGCAGGCCGGCGCGAAGGTCGACATCGCACGATTGGAGCATGGACATCAGCGCGGGCGTTTCGACGCATGGAGAATGCGCATAAGATCTGCGCATCGCCCCCCTTCAGGAGGACCCCGTGCCCCGCTTCGACAACGCCCCCAAGAAAGCCACCAACCTGTCGCTCAACGCGAAGGTGCTCGAAATGGCGCGCGAACTGGGCATGAACGTGTCTCAGACCGTCGACGCACTGCTGGCCAAGGAGGTCGAGCGCCGCTACTGGGAAGGATGGAACGAGCGCAACAAGGAAGCCATAGACGCCTACAACGAGCGCATCCGGCGCGACGGCATCTGGGGCGCACAGTACCGCACCTTCGCACGCGGCCTGGGCGACGGCCGTGAGGCGCCCTCGCCCGAGGAGGCGTCGACGGCCGCCGGGCGCAAGGCGGCCTGATCGATGGCACGCTTCGACGTCTACGCCAATCCGGACAGGACCGAGCACCGTCACACCCCCTTCGTGCTGGACGTGCAGAACGACCACATCGACGGCGTGCAGACGCGCATCGTCATTCCGCTGCGCGACGCGCGCCTGCATGGCAAGCGCCTCGAGCGCGTGCACCCGGCCTTTTGCATCGACGAACGCGAGGTGGTGCTGGACACGCCCACCATCGCCACCTTCCCGCGCGAGTGGCTCCGCGCCCCGGTGAGCAATCTCCGCGCACAACAGCAAGCCGTGCAAGAGGCGCTCGACGCCGTTTTCGGCGCTTATTGACCCAGACTGGCTCACACCCATGCCCATCGATCGCCCCATCCGCCACCAGTACGAAGACTTCATGCGCCACGTCGACCAGACGGGCGTGTTCAAGAGCGACCGCACCGGCACCGGCACGAAGAGCGTGTTCGGCTACCAGATGCGCTTCGACCTGAACGAGGGCTTTCCGCTGGTCACGACCAAGAAGGTGCACGTCAAGTCCATCATCCACGAGCTGCTGTGGTTCCTGCAGGGCTCGTCGGACAACAACTGGCTGCGCGAGCGCGGCGTGACGATCTGGGACGAATGGGCACGCGAGAACGGCGACTTGGGCCCGGTGTATGGCGTGCAGTGGCGCAGCTGGCCCACGCCCGACGGCGGCCACATCGACCAGATCGCGCAGGTGATCCAGACGCTCAAGACCAACCCCGACTCGCGGCGCATCATCGTGAGCGCCTGGAACGTGGCCGAACTGGACAAGATGGCGCTGATGCCCTGCCACGCCTTCTTCCAGTTCTACGTGGCCGACGGCAAGCTCTCGTGCCAGCTGTACCAGCGCAGCGCGGACATCTTCCTGGGCGTGCCGTTCAACATCGCGAGCTACGCGCTGCTCACGCACATGGTGGCGCAGCAGTGCGACCTGCAGGTGGGCGACTTCATCTGGACCGGCGGCGACTGCCACATCTACAGCAACCATGCCGAGCAGGTGGCGCTGCAGCTGAGCCGCGAGCCGCGCCCCTACCCGACACTGCACATCGCGCGCCGGCCGCCCTCGATCTTCGACTACCAGTACGAGGATTTCCACTTCGAGGGCTACGACCCCCATCCGGCCATCAAGGCGCCCGTCGCCGTCTGAGGTCGCCGATGCGCGTCAACCTGATCTATGCCCGCGCCGCCAACGGCGTGATCGGAGTCAACGGCACGCTGCCCTGGCACCTGCCCGAGGATATGGCGCATTTCAAGCGGATGACCGCCGACAGCCCGGTGGTGATGGGCCGCAAGACCTGGGACTCGCTGCCGGTGCGCTTCCGGCCGCTGCCGGGGCGCCGGAACATCGTCGTCACGCGACAGGAAGATTGGAGCGAAATCGGGGCGCAGCGCGCGTCCAGCCTGCGGGAGGCGCTATCGATTTGTGAGCAATCGCCCGAGGTGTGGGTGATCGGCGGCGCACAGATCTACGCTGCGGCCGAGCCGCTCGCACAGCGTGCCGTGGTCACTGAAATCGACCGCGCCTTCGACGGCGACGCGCACGCCCCCACGCTCGGGCCTGCGTGGCGCGAGACCGCGCGCGAGACGCACGTGTCGGCCAAGGACGCGCTGCCCTTCGCCTTCGTCGTCTACGAGCGTGACGCCTGAGCATGGCGCCCCGGGGGCATATCCGCCCCGGCGGCGCCAGCTGGCGGCCACGGCGGGCCTTGCGCTGATGGCCCTCGGGTGGCCGCGTTCGCGCGTGCGCGCGGCCGAGCCGCTGGAGCCCGACGAGCGCGTGATGTTCCTGCCCAGCACGGCACGCCTGCTCGACGACGGCCGCATCGAGGCCGAGGTGCACGCCTGGGTCTACGAGCCCGATCACCTGCGCGGCCTGAACACCGCCTTCGCGCGCTACCTCGGCCTGCGCCTCTCGAAGATGAGCCCCGCGGCGCAACTGCGCTTTCGCCAGCGCGCGGCGCTCTTTCATGCCGAATCCGAGGACGGCAAGCAGATCGACGTGGTCTTCGGCCGCGGGCAGGCGCCGCTCCGGCTGCCGCCCACCGACCGCGCCGGCCGCACCCAGGCTCGCGTCGTGGTGACGCCCGCGCCCGACGCGCTGGCCGACGCGCCGTGGCTGCGCTTTCGTGCCGAGATGCCGCGCGGCGACCTGCGGCGTTCGGAAGGGCGCGTGCTGCTGGTGCCCCACGAGGGCCTGTCGGTCGTCTCGGACATCGACGACACGATCAAGCACACGGCCGTGCGCAGCCGCCGCGAGATGCTGCTCAACACCTTTGCCCGGCCCTTCGAGGCCGCACCCGGCATGGCGGCGCACTACCGGCGCCTGGCGCGCGTGACGGACACCCGGTTCCACTACCTGTCGGCCAGCCCGATCCAGCTCTTTCCCGCGTTGGCGGATTTCGTGCGCAGTGCCGGCTTCCCGCCCGGCAGCATGCATCTGCGTGAAAGCACGACCTGGCGCACGCTGGTGCCGGGGGAACAGGATTCGCGCCGACACAAGCTGGGCACGATCGAGCGGCTGCTGGCCGACTTCCCCTTGCGTCGGTTCCTGCTCGTCGGCGACTCGGGCGAAGCCGACCCGGAAATCTATGGCCAGGTGGCGCGCGACCACGCCGCGCGCGTCGAAGCGGTCGTGATTCGCGATGTGACCGGCGAAGGCCGCGACGCGGTGCGCTACCAGAGTGCCTTCGAGGGCGTGGCGCCCGGTCGCTGGCACCTGCTGCCACGCGACGGCAGTCGCTGGCCCCTGCCGCTGCCCTGAGCGCGCGGGCGCGGGCCGGTGGCGCGGCCGCCCGACCGTGCCGATGCGGCTGCCTTTACCGGCGGCGCCCGGCATGCTGCAATGCGCCAGCCTGTTCCCGCCCGCCTCATGGACGTCCACCATCCCCTCGTTCGCAGCGTGCTGGCGCCTGCGCTCCTCGCGCTGGTGCTGTGCGGGGTGCTGCGTCGCCTGGCGGGTCCGCGCTGGGCCGCCGCTGGCACGGCGTTCGCGCTGCTTGTGGCCTGCACCTGGGTGGTCGGATGGCCGCCGCGCGGCGCAAGCCTGGTCGGCAAGCTGCCCTGGACCGTGCTGGCCGCCGCGCTGCTCGGCGCCGTGCTCGAGGCGGCGCGCGCCCGCCCGGCCGTGCAGTGGCTGTCGGCGACCGCCGTCTGGGCCTTGGCTCTCCTGGCCCTGGGCGTCACCACGCCGCTGGCAGCCGGGCTCGCCTGGATCGTCGGCGCGGCCGTTCTCGGTGCCGTGCTCGGGGCCCGTGCCGACACGGCGGACGCGCCGGCCCTCCTGGCCGTTGCCGCACTGGGCCTGGCCGGCGTGGCGATGCTCTCGGCCTCGCTGCTGCTGCTCGAGCTGGCCCTGGGCGGCGCGCTGGCGCTGGCCGGCACCGCGCCGTGGCTGTGGCCGCGCACGCGCATCGCCTTCGGCCCGCTCGGGCGCGTCACCGCAACGCTGGCCTGGCTGGCGCTGGCCTATGCGACGGCGCGCCTCACGCAGGCATCGCCGGCAGCGCTGCTGCTCCTGGCCCTGGGCTTCGCGGCCGGCCCCGTGCTCGACCGCTGGCCGCGCGCCGCTCACCCAGCCTGGGCGCGGCCGCTCTGGCGCGCTGCGGGGGCCGCAGCCTGCGCCGCGGCGGCGGTCGCCAGCACGCTGGCAGGATCTGGTGGCGCGACCGGTACGCCGGTGCCGCCGGGCGAAAGCGATTCGTACCCGTACTACACGCCGCGCTGGTAGGCGCTGCTAGCATGGCCGCGCGCTGCGCCTGGCCCTCCCGGCTCGGCCCGTCCATCCCACGGGAGTCCCCCCTGAGCGCCCTGCCTGCCGCGTCCACCGCACACGCCACCGAGCCGCTCGCTCGCGGTGGCGTCGCATCGCTGTGGCCACTGTGCCTCAGCGTCGCGCAACGCGGTGCCGCCATCGACGCGCGCGCACCGCTGGCCTGGCAGCCGGGCGTGGGCCTGGCGCTGCAAGGCGACTGGGACACCGAAGCCCACGCACTCTTCGCGCTGCTCAAGCCGCTGCTGGACCGATGCGCCGAGGGCACCGACTGGGTGATCGGGCAACTGGGCCAGAGCCTGGACGGCTGCATCGCCACCCACAACGGCGACTCGTGCTTCGTTAACGGCCCCGAGGGCCTGGTGCATGTGCACCGCCTGCGCGCGCTGTGCGACGCGGTCATCGTCGGTGCCGGCACCGCGTGCCTGGACAACCCCCAACTCACCACGCGCCGCGTGGCCGGGCCCCATCCCACGCGCGTGGTGATCGATCCCGGCCTGCGTGTGCCGGCGGCGGCGCGCGTCTTCAACGACGGGCAAGCCCCCACGCTGGTGGTGTGCGACCCCGAACACGCTGCTCGCGCCGTGAAACGCCTGGGCGCGCAGCGGGTGGTCGCCGTGGCACGCAGCGCCGCGTTCGGCGGCCAGATGCCGCTGGTCGAGGTGGTCGCGGCCCTGCGTGCGCATGGCCTGCGGCGACTCTTCGTCGAAGGTGGCGGACTGACGGTGTCGCAGTTCGTCCACCAGGGCTGCCTGGACCGCCTGCACCTGATCGTCGCGCCGCTGGTGATCGGCGCGGGCCAGCCGGGCTTGCAGGTGCGCCGGTCCGACGCGATGCGCGAGGCGCTGCGGCCCGCAGCCCGCACCTTCGCGCTGGGCAGCGACCTGCTTTGGGACCTGGACCTGCGGGCGCCGGCGGCGGCCGGTTGAGCCTCAGCCGAGCCAGCCGAGCACGTCCGTGTGGCCGACCTGGAGGCGCAGGGCCGCGGCCTGCTCAGGGTCGGCGATCTGTGCCCTTCGGCGCGCCGCCCAGGTCTCCACCGCAGCGTCGTCGGGCGCCTGCTCACGCGCCGCGCCGGCCAGCCCATCGACCATCTCGCGCAGCAGGGCGCGATCGGCCATCGACCGGCTACCGTCCACCGCCCAGTCGCTGCGCGCGACGGCGACGTCATATCCGGCCCGCCGCAATGCAGCCGCCGCCACCACGCCGGCATCCCCGCCGAGCGCGGCACCGAAGCCCTTGTCGCGCCGCTGGTGAGCACGGAAATGCCGGTGCACCGCCGCATCGGCAGGGTCCGCGGGATGCCACTGCACGCGGTCGTCGACGCTGAGCGCCCAGCACACCGCAGCGCGTGCCGCATGGCACCGCGCCACCAGCGCATCGGTCCAGGAGGCCGACACGAGGTCGAGCAGCGCGGAGGCCGCAACCAGTTGTGCGCCGGCCAGCAGCGCCGCATCGGGCACGGCCGACAGGTCGGCGCACCGCCACTCGACGCACAGGCGCAGCGTCGGCGCGTCGATGTGCAGGCGGTCCCGGTCGACGGTCGCGCGCCACCCCTGCGCCATCGCCCAGGCCGAGAGCACGTCCGGCAGCGCAGACAGAAGCCGCATGTCGTGGTCGATGAGGTGCCAATGCTGTGACCCACCCAGGCGCGGCGCCACTTCGCGCAGGCTGGCTCCCGTGCCGCAGCCGAGGTCCGTCACCTGCACGGGTTCGCCGAAAGCGCAACTTCCATGCAGCCGCGCAGCGAAGGCCGGCCAGTCGAGTTGCGACGCCGAAGCAGCCCGTGCAGCGCGATCGAAGGGCTCGCGCAGCGCCAGCCAGGCCGGATCGAACCCGCTCATGGCGGCGGCGCCTGCAGGGCCTGCAGCAAGGCCGCTTCGAAGCGCTCGGTCGCATCGGACCAGCACGGCAGCGTGCGCGCTGCGCGGCGTGCACCTGCTGCGAGCTGTGCGCGCCAACCGGGCATGTCTATCGCCCGAGCCAGCGCCGCGCCCAGGGCCGCGGCGTCGCCGGGCGGCACCAGCACGCCGGCATCGGCCGGGACCGTGTCCACGATGGCACCGGCCGCGCAGCTGATCACCGGCAACCCGCAGGCCAGCGCCTCGGCCAGTGCCATGCCATAGCCTTCGTGGAAGGACGGCAGCACGAACAGGTCGGCCTCCGCGTAGCAGGCGGCGAGCCGCGCCGCGTCGAACTCCCCGTGCCAGGTGATGCGGCCGTGCAGTCCCTGGCGGTCGGCCGCAGCCTGTGCGGCCGCCACCGCCGCCGGGTCGCGCGTCAGGCTGCCCACGCAGTGCAGGTGCCAGGCGCGGTCGCGCAGCGCGGCCAGCGCGTCGACCAGCACCGCATGGCCCTTGCGCGACGTGACCGTCGCCACGCACAGCAGCGCCAGCGCATCGGCGCCCGCGCCGCCGCCGGTGGACACCGGCATTCGCGCGGTGCCGGGCATGACGACGTCGACGTGCTCGGGCGACACGCCGTAGTCGGACAGCGCGCGCGCCGTCGACGGACTGGTCACGACCACGCGCCGGGCCTGGGCGAGCGCCTCGCGCTCGCTGGCGCGCAGTTGCGTCTGCTGCGCGGCTGTCAGACCCGATTCGAGGGCCAGCGGGTGATGCACCAGTGCGACCCAGCGCAGCCGCCGGGCCTGCGCCCGCGCCATTTCGGGCAGCACACCGAAGGCCAGGCCGTCGGCCACGACGAGGGCGCCGTCGGGAAGGGCGTCGACCACCTCGCGAGCATGCTGCAGGGCCGCCGCATCGGGCCAGGGGAAGCCGTCGCCCGGCGATGCCACCGTCACTCTCCAGCCTCGGGCGCGCAGGCCCGTCACGATCTGGCGGTCATAGATGTAGCCGCCGGTGAGGCTGTTCCAGTCGCCAGGGACCAGGAAGGTGCAGGCGCGGTCCATGCGCAAGGCCCTGTGCCGAGGTCAGCCCGCGCCGCGCCCGCGCGGCAGGGCACCGTCGTAGGCGGCCCAGGCCACGTGCGATTCGTTGAGCCGCACGCGCAGATGCTCGATGCCGCCCGCGTGGGGACCGAGCTCGCCCGCCTCGATGCAATCTGCAATGCGGTCGAAGATGACGCGGGCGAGGAACTCTGTGGTGGTGTTCTGGCCGGCGAAGGCCTCGTCGTCGTCCAGGTTGCGCAGGTTGAGTGCACCCACCACGGTGCGCAGCACGTCGGTGGCGCGGGCGATGTCGACGACCATGCCATCCGCATCGAGCGCGCTGCGGCGGAATTCCGCGTCGACAACGTAGGTGGCGCCATGCAGGCGCTGCGCCGGGCCGAAGGCCTCGCCGCGGAAGCTGTGGGCGATCATGAAGTGGTCGCGGACGTTGACGCTGTACATGGGCAAGGGTCGCTGAAGTGGAAGGATCAGGGGTAGTCGATGCGCTGGCACAACGTGTCGGGCGCGCCGGCTGCCAGACGCGCCAGCACGGCCGGGAGGTCGGCGAATGGCGCATGGTCGGTGACCAGCGCGTCGAGTTCGGGCGCCGCCAGCAGGGACAGCGCGAGCGCCATGCGACGACGATGGTCCCAGCGCGCGCGCTGGGCCGTGGCCACTTGGCCGACCTGCGAGCTGCGCAAGGTGAGCCGCCGCGCATGGAAGGCTTCGCCCAGCGGCACGCTCACGGCGCGCTGGCCGTACCAGCTCAGTTCGAGCACCGTGGACTCGAAGCCGGCCAGCGCCAGCGCCGTCGCCAGCCCGGCCGGCTGGCCACTCGCGTGCACGACCAGGTCGGCGTCCCGGCGCGCTGCGTCGGGACGCGCGAACGCCAAGCCCAGGGCCGCCGCCACCGCGCCGCGTTCGCCACGCACATCGACGAGCTCGACGGCACAGCCCGGCAGGCGCGCAGCCAGCCAGGCCACCAGCAGCCCCACCACCCCACCTCCGACGACCGCGATGCGATCGCCCACGCGCGGCGCCGCGTCCCACAGGGCGTTCACGGCCGTTTCCATGTTGGCGGCCAGCACGGCGCGCGCCGGCGGCAGGTGCTCGGGCAGCACGTGGACGGCCGCCGCCGGCACCACGTAGCGGGTCTGGTGCGGGTGCAGGCAGAAAACGGTGCGGCCGGCCAGTGCGGGCGGCCCGGCTTCGACGACGCCGACGTTCGCATAGCCGTATTTGACCGGGAACGGGAAATCGCCCTCCTGAAAAGGCGCACGCATGCGGTCGTGCTCGCTGGCCGGCACCTCGCCGCGGAACACCAGCAGTTCTGTGCCGCGGCTCACGGCGCTGTGCAGCGTGCGCACCCGCACGTGGTCCACCCCCGGTGGGGCGAGCGTGCCGGACCGCAGCCCCGCCCGGCACGGCGCCTCGGTCCACAGCGCATCGAAGGTGTCGGAAGCCCCGGCGGGGCCGATTGCTGGCATGCTCTTTCGTGTCCACCGCCGCTGCGCTCCGAGTGGCGGGCAATCCGGCAATGAACGATCTTAAGACGATGCTCCTCACACCCGCTTCCGATGACCCCGCGGCGGCCTTGCGCCGCGGCGCGGCGAAGGCCATCGCCGGTGTGGCCGCGCTGTTGGCGGCGGCATCGATCTCGGCGGCTCTGGCGGCGCCGCTTGCGAGCGCCTGGCTGGTTCCGAAGGCCTTGCTGGTCTTCGGCAGCGCCGCCGCGCTGGTGTGGTCCGGCCTGGCCGCGCATGCACCGCAGGCGAAGTTCGGTGCAGCCAACGCCATCACGCTGGCCAGGCTGGCGCTCATCGCTCTGCTGGCTGCGGGCATCGGCGAGGAAGTGACCGAACCGCAGACTTTCGGGTGGACCGCGGTGGCCCTGGCCAGCGTGGCGGCACTGCTCGATGCGGTCGATGGGCCCGTCGCACGCGCACGCCGAGAGGCCAGCGCGTTCGGCGCCCGCTTCGACATGGAGACCGACGCGCTGCTGGTCGGGGTGCTCAGCGCGCTGGCCTGGCACCTCGACCGCGCGGGAGTCTGGGTGCTGGCGGCAGGCGCCATGCGCTATGCCTTCGTGGCAGCCGGCAAGGCATGGCCCTGGATCGACCGACCTCTGCCACCGAGCTGGCGCCGCAAGGCGGTCTGCGTGCTGCAGATCGTGACGCTGATCGCCTGCCTGTGCCCGCTGCTTCCCCCCACGCTCGCCGTGGCCACGGCGGCGACGGGCCTGGCGGCGCTGACCGTGTCCTTCCTGCTGGACCTCGTCTGGCTGGCCCGCCACCGCCTCGACCCACCGGAGGTCCACGCATGACCGTTCCGCCCCTCGCATCGGCGCTGCGCCGCCGTCTTGCCACCGGCCTGACCGGCTGGGCTGCGCTCGCCGCGCTGCCGGCGCGGGCCGACCCGGCGCGCTACGAGATCGATCCCGAGCACCTCAGCGTGGGGTTCCTGGTGGAGCACATCGGCTACGCGAAGGTTCTGGGCTTGTTCCGCGCCGCGCGCGGCAGCTACCGCTTCGACGAGGCGACCGGCGAGCTCAAGGACATCCGCATCGAGGTCGACACGAACAGCGTGTTCAGCAACCACATCAAGCGCGACCAACACCTGAAGAGCGCGGACTTCCTCAACGCCGCGGAGTTCCCGCGCATGGTGTTCACATCGGCAGGCGCCCGGCGCAGCGCCGAGCGCACCTTCGAGATCGGCGGCACGCTGGAACTGCTGGGCCGCACACAGCCGCTCGTGCTTCAGGCCAACTGGAACAAGAGCGCCTTCTCGCCGATCGCCAAGTCGAACTACGTGATGGGCGTTTCCGCACGCGGCAGCTTCAGGCGCAGCGCCTACGGCATGAACTATGCCGTGGGCAACGGCTGGGTCGGCGACGAGGTGCAACTCATCATCGAGTTCGAGGCCATCCGCCGGTGAACGACGGCCTGCGCTGGTTGCGCATCGCGCTGCCGCTGCTGCTGCTCGACGTCGTGCTGGCGCTGGGCAGCCCGGGGCCCGAGCCGTGGCCGCACCCGACCGCCCGCGTCTCGCTCGAGCTGTGTGCAGGCGCGGCGCTGCTCGCGGCATCGGTCGGCTGGCGCGCCGCGGCGGCCCGGTGGGTCGCTCGCGTGCTGGCCGGCGTCTTCGCCGTGCTGGTGGTGGTGCGGCTTGTCGACGTCACGGCCCTCGGCCTGTTCGGCCGGCCGCTCAATCTGTACTGGGATGGCCGCCACATCGGCAGTGTGCTGGCGATGAGCGAACTGCCGCGCTGGCAGCTGGTGGCCGGCGGCCTGCTGGTGCTGCTGGCGCTGGCGGGCGTGGCCGTTGGGGTGGCCCTGTGCTGGCGCGCGCTGGGCCGCGGGCTGGCCTGGCGGCCCGGCCGCCTCGCCGTGCTGGTGCTGTGCGGCCTGCTGGTGGGCGTTCGCGCCATCGACGGCGCCGCCGGCCTGGACACCTGGCGCGCCTTTTCCGAGCCGGTGGCGCCCGTGGTGCTGCGCCAGGCGCGTCTGCTGGTGGCGCAGTCGCAGGCGGATCGCTCGACCTCCCGGCTGGCGCCGAGTCCGGCCTTCGGCACGAACGTCGATGGCCTGCAGGGCGCGGACGTGCTGGTGCTGTTCTCCGAGTCCTATGGCGTGTGCACCTTCGACGACCCGGTGCAGTCCCAGGCGCTGGACGGACCGCGCGCGGCGCTGGCGGCGGCCATCGCCGCCAGCGGCCGCCAGGTGGTGTCGGCCCGCGTGCGCTCCCCGACCTTCGGCGGCGGCTCCTGGCTGGCCCATGCCGCGCTGCTGACCGGCATCGACACGCGCGATCCGCTGGACCACGATTTGCTGCTGAGCACGCAGCGGCCCACGCTCGCACGGCACTTCGGCGCCCACGGCTACCGCACTGTCCACTGGGCGCCGGGCCTGCAGCGCCCCTGGCCCGAGGGCCGCTTCTACGGCTTCGAGCGCTACGTGGACGCACCGACGATGGGCTACACCGGCCTGCCCTTCGGCGCCTGGCGGATTCCCGATCAGGCCGCGATGGCGCTGCTGCACGCCCAGGAACTGTCGGCACCGCCCGGCACGCGCGCTCCGCGCTTCATCGTCTTTCCCACCGTCAACAGCCATGCGCCCTTCCACCCGCTGCCACCGTTCGTGGCCGACTGGGCGCGCCTGACCGGCCCGCAGGCGTACACGCCGCAACAGCAGGCGCAGGCACTGGCGCAAACGGTGTCGTGGCGCGATCCGGTGCCGGCGTACGTGGCATCGATCGCGCTCACCTGGCAATGGCTGGGCGACTACCTGCGCGAGCAGGCGCCACGCGGCCTGGTGCTGGTGCTGCTGGGCGACCACCAGCCCTGGGCGCGCGTGAGCGGCAACGGTGCCCCCTGGGACGTGCCGGTGCACATCGTGGCCAGCGATCCGGCCCTGCTGCGCCGCTTCACGGACGCCGGCTTCACGCCCGGGCTCACGCCACCCGCTGCGACGCTGAGCGGCATGGAGGCGCTGACGCCCCTGCTGTCGCGCGGCTTCGCCCGGCCCTGACCGGCGCCCCCCGTGATGCGCCGCCCCAGTGGTGCCGGGCGCACCGTCGCGGGCGGGTCAGGCACGGCAGGCTATAAACCCGGCTGCGCGCCAGCCGCCGGCCGGCCTTCCGTTTTCCTCGCCCCACAGATCCGACATGCGCATCGCCACCTGGAACGTCAACTCCCTCACCGCCCGCCTCCAGCACGTGCTGGACTGGCTCATCGCCAACCCGGTCGACGTGCTGTGCCTGCAGGAACTGAAGATGAGCGACGACAAGTTCCCGCTCGAGGTGCTGCAGTCGGCCGGCTACCACGCGGCGGTGTTCGGACAGAAGACCTACAACGGCGTGGCGATCCTGAGCCTGCAGCCGGTGCGCGACGTGGCGCGCAACATCGGCGGCTTCACCGACGAGCATTCGCGCGTGATCAGCGCCACCGTCGACACCGCCGAAGGCCCGCTGCGGGTGGTCAACGGCTATTTCGTCAATGGCCAGGCGCCGGGCTCCGACAAGTTCGCCTACAAGATGAACTGGCTGACGGCGCTGCGCGAATGGCTGCGCGCCGAGATCGCGGCGCACCCGAACCTCGTGCTGCTGGGCGACTTCAACATAGCACCAGAGGACCGCGACAGCTTCGACCCGGTGGGCCTGGCCGAAACCATCCACCACACGAGCGAGGAGCGCGCGCATTTCAAGGCGCTGCTCGAACTCGGATTGACCGACAGCTTCCGGCTCTTCGACCAGCCCGAGAAGAGCTATTCCTGGTGGGACTACCGCATGCTGGGCTACCAGAAGAACCGCGGCCTGCGCATCGACCACATCCTCGTCAGCCAGCCGCTGGTGCCGCGCGTTCGCAGCAGCACCATCGACCGTGTGCCGCGCAAATGGGAAAAGCCGAGCGACCACGCGCCCGTGGTGCTCGAGCTCGGCCCCGCGGCCTGAAACGAAAGCACCCCTTCGCGATGACGCTCCCCTCCTTCGACCGCCTGCGCCGGACCCTGGCGCCCGCCTTGATCGCGCTGACCCTGGGCGGCTGCGCCCTGATGGACAAACCCAAGACCGACGAACCCGCGAAGCCGCAGACGCCCGCCCCCGAGGCGGCCGCACCGTCGAACCCGGTGGCCTCGGTCCGCCTGATCACCGCGCAGACGCCGGCCGTGCGCGCCTACCGCAAGCTGGGTGCCGAGGCGATCTACAAGAAATACCCCAAGCGCATCTACCGCGGCCGCATCCCGCCGCTGGTGTATGCCGTGGTGGTGGTGGAAACGGACATCGACGCGCAGGGCAACGTGACCAACGTGACCTTCAGCCGCGTGCCCAGCCACGCACCGGAGGTGCCGCCGAAGATTGCCGAACTGGTCCGTGCCGCCTCGCCGCTGCCCAACCCCGGCAAGCTCGGTGCGCACACCTACGTCGACACCTGGCTGTGGGACAAGAGCGGCAACTTCCAGCTCGACACGCTCACCAAGGGGCAACGCAGCCGGTGACGGCGGCGGCCGGAGCCACCATCGCCAGATCGTCACGTTTGTGACGAATTCGGCCGCAGCGCCCGCCAGACGGGCGCCGCAGGCCGATTGCACTTTGCGATTTCGGCGGCTGCAGCGCCCTGAACCCGCGCTTTCAGGCGCCGTCGCGGTCCAGGTCGAGCTCGGCGATCTTGCGCGTGATGGTGTTGCGCCCGATGCCCAGCTTCTGCGCCGCCTCGATGCGGCGGCCGCGCGTGAAGCCGAGCGCGGTGAGGATCAGGCGCGACTCGAAGCGGCGAGAGAGCACGTCCCACACGTCGGTGCGGCCTTCGGCCAGAAGGGCCTGCGCCTCGTGCTCCAGGCCGTTTTCCCAATTGGCGGACTGCGGCGCGGCGGGTGCAGGCAAGGCTGCCGGCGCCGCCGCCACATGGACCGCGGCGGGCGTCGCCTCGAGCGCCTCGCCCGACGGCATCACCGGCACCGCCGGCGTGGGCGCCGCAGCACCGAACGAGCCTTCGACCGGCGCATTGCTCATCACCTCGGGCGGCAGGTCCTTGGGTTCGATGAGCTGGGCCGGGGCCATGACGGTGAGCCAGTGGCAGATGTTCTCCAGCTGCCGCACGTTGCCCGGGAAATTGAATCCCGAGAGCTGCGACAGCGCGGCATCGGAGATGCGCTTGGGCTCCACGCCCAGCTGCTTGGCGCTTTGCTGCAGGAAGTGGCGCGTGAGCGAGGGCACGTCCTCCTTGCGCTCGCGCAGGGCCGGCAGGCGCAGGCGGATCACGTTGAGGCGATGGAACAGGTCTTCGCGGAAGGCGCCCTGCTTGACGCGCTGCTCCAGGTCCTGGTGGGTCGCGGCAATCACGCGCACGTTCGCCTTGACGGCGTTGTGCCCGCCCACGCGGTAGAAATGCCCGTCGCTCAGCACGCGCAGCAGGCGCGTCTGCAGGTCGAACGGCATGTCGCCGATCTCGTCGAGGAAGAGCGTGCCGCCCTCGGCCTGCTCGAAGCGCCCGCGGCGCATGGTCTGCGCGCCGGTGAAGGCGCCGCGCTCGTGGCCGAAAAGTTCGCTCTCGAGCAGGTCCTTGGGAATGGCCGCCGTGTTGATGGCGACGAAGGGGCCGTTGGCGCGCGGCGAGTGCTTGTGCAGCGCACGCGCGACCAGCTCCTTGCCCGAGCCCGACTCGCCAGTGATGAGCACCGTGACGTTGCTCTGCGACAGCCGGCCGATGGCGCGGAACACGTCCTGCATCGCAGGCGCCTGGCCGAGCATCTCGGGCGCGGCCTGCATGCGTTCCTCCGCGACTTCCTCGCGCTGGCTCTCGTCGACGGCGCGGCGGATGAGTTCGACCGCGCGCGGCAGGTCGAAGGGCTTGGGCAGGTACTCGAAGGCGCCGCCCTGGAAGGCCGACACGGCGCTGTCCAGGTCGCTGAAGGCCGTCATGATGATGACCGGCAGGCCGGGATGTTTCTGCTTGATCTTGTCCAGCAGGTCGAGGCCCGAGCCACCCGGCATGCGGATGTCGCTCACCAGGACCTGCGGGCCTTGCATCTCGTCGTCGTTCGCCGCGTCGAGTGCGGCCAGCACCTCGCGCGTGTTGGTGAAGCTGCGCGTGGGCAGGTCTTCACGCAGGAGAGCCTTCTCGAGCACGAAGCGTATCGATTGGTCGTCATCCACTATCCAGATCGGCTTCATGCAGCTCCTTGTGGTCCTTCTCGCTATGGCAATGGAATGGTGATCTTGAAATCCGTTCGGCCCGGGACGCTGTCGCACTCGATCA
>JAFEEH010000163.1 GCA_018241185.1 Pseudomonadota bacterium
CCCTCGCCGATGAGCACCGGCTCGAGGCCGGACAGCTTCATGGGCGGAGGAGGAAGATCGCGCGGGACGGAGGACATGGGCTCACCTGCAGGGGACACGGGAGAAACAGGCGAGCGTCGTTGCGGGTCCCAAGCCTGACGCGGCGGCCGGCGCCATGCGGGCGCGGCCCCGGCGCTGCAACGCTCCTTGGGCGAGCGCGGATTTTAATGAGCGTGGGCCAGGCGGCTTCGCGCCGGGGTCATGCGGGCTGCGCCGAGGCCGGCAGGCCGAAGATGCGGTCGAAGCCCCAGTTGAAGCAGAAGGTATAGACGAGGAAGAACACCATCAGCCCGGCGTCCATCACCAGCGCGTGCCACAGGCTCACGCCCAGCCACCACGCGAACACCGGGATGAGCACCACGGCCAGGCCGAGTTCGAAGCCGATGGCGTGCATAACGCGCCGCGCCACGCTGCGCCCGCGCACGGCCTGGCGCGCCTCCCACCACTCGAAGGCGCTGTTGTAGCCCAGGTTCCACACGATGGCGATGGCCGAGGCCATGACCGCGGCGACCCCCGAGTGCCCGATGCCGTTGTCGGAAAGCATGGCCAGTCCGAACGTGGCGCAGACGATGGCGAGGCCTTCATAGAGGCTGATGTAGACGATCTTGCGCTGGATTCCTTGCATGGGGCAGAATTTATGTCTTTCTTGTTGACATAAAAAGTCATCTTCTTTCAGATTAATTGATAGATCGGACATGGCCTTCGACAGCGGCAGCGTGGCGGTGTTCCTGGCGGTGCTGGACCACGGCTCCTTCTCGGCCGCCGCCCGCGCTTTGGGCAAGGTGCCGTCGGCCGTGAGCATGGCCATCGCCCAGCTGGAGGCCGAACTCGACCTGCCGCTGTTCGACCGCGGCGGGCGTGAGCCGCGGCCCACGCCCGCCGCGCGCTCGCTGGAGCCGCAGGCGCGGCTCATGGCCGACCAGCTCACGCAGCTGCAGGTGCAGGCCCTGGCACTCACACAGGGCCTGGAGCACCGGCTCACGCTGGCGATTGCGCCCGAGTTGCTCGGCGCGGCCTGGGGTCCGGCCCTCGCCACCCTGGCCGGGGAGTTCCCGGCGCTCGAGATGGAGGTGCTCGCCGCCCCGCAGGCCGACGCGCTGGCCATGCTGCACAGCGGGCGCGCGCAGCTCGCGCTGGTCTTCGAGCGGCCCGGCATGGACGGGCGCGAGGGCTTTCAGGAAGTGGCGCGCGAGACGCTGGTGCTGGTGATCGCGCCCGGCCACCCGGTACTCGCCGCCGCCGGCGGGCGGCTGCGCGAGCAGCACCTGGCGGCCACTCGGCAGATCGTCGTCGCGGGCCGCGACGTGCCCACCGCCGACCCGCGCTTCGTCTTCGCGCGGCAGGTCTGGCGCACCGACAACGCGCTGGCGGCGCTGAACATGGTGAGCGCCGGCCTGGGCTGGGGCTGGCTGCCGCGCAACGTCGTTCGGCCGCACGTGGCGGCCGGAACGCTGGTGGAAATTCCCTTCGAGAACCTCAGCAACGGCCTGAACCTGTGGGTCGACGTCGTCTGGTCCAAGGAACGCCCGCTGGGGCTCGGCGCGCGCCGCTTCGTGGCATTGATGGGGCGCACGCCCGGTTGAGGGCGGCCGGCGCCGCGGCGCTCAGGGCCGGTCCGCGTTGCTGCCGTCGAAGGGTGCGCCGCCGCGCGGCCGCGGCATGGGCCCCATCGGGAAACGGGGCTGCGGTGCCACCTGCACGGGCTGGGGCGGCTGCGGTTGCGGTTGCGGCGCAGCCATCCGCGGGTGCTGCGGCCCCTGCATCGGGAACTGGGGCTGCGGCTGGGGCCGCGGCATGGCGACCGGCGGCGGCTGCACGGTGGCGGCTGGCGGACGGCCGTTCCATTCGGGGCGCGGCGGCGGGGCATTCCAGCCCGGACGCGGGGGCGGGCCGTTCCACTCGGGGCGCGCATGCGGCGGCGGACCATTCCACTCCGGCCGCGGCGGCGGGCCGGACCAGCCCGGACGGGGCGGCGGCGCGTTCCAGCCCGGGCCCGGCGGGCGCGGCGCCCAGCCGAGCGCGGGCGGTGGTGGCGGGCGCCAACCCGGCACGGGCGGTGGCGGGGGGCGGTTGCCCCACCAGCGCGGCTCGCGGTACCAGGGCCGGTCGCGGTAGTAGTTGCTCCAGTAGTTGCCCAGGGTGAAGCCGATGATCGGCACCCCGATGGCGGCCCCGTAGCTGGCCAGCGGCACGGTGTCGCCGGCGTAGTCGTACTCGAGCCGGTTGGCGGCCACCCAGCCACGCAAGCCGTCGGGCAGCACCACGTCGCACCAGCCGTAGCCGTCGGTGCAGCCCACCACGTTCAGCGGCTGGCCCGGTGCCAGCCGTGCCACGGCCGGGTAGTCGGGGGACGGGCCGGCAAACAGCGTCGGGGAGCCCCGGGTGTAGGCCTCCTGCGCCGCAGCGGCCAGCGGCAGGGCCAGCGCCACGGCGGCGACGCCGAGCCAACGGGCTGGGAAAGAGTGCTTGGTCATGGGCAGTCCTTGTTCGGGCGGGAGCGGCCGTGCATCGACGTGGTGCCGACCGGCCATCGGCCCGCTCCCTGCCAACGTCCCGGCATCCACCCGGGTGCACAGGGTCTACCTTTGGCTACCGGCTTCATCGGCGCTTCACATGTGGCGCCGGCGGCCATGGGACCGTTCAGGCCGCTACGCGATATGCCGGCGGCAGTGCCCGCCCGCGCAGGGGCGCGACGGCGCGGCCGATGGCGGCGATGTGGTCGGGCGTGGTGCCGCAGCAGCCGCCGACGATGTTGACCAGCCCCTCGGCCGCGAACTCGTGGATGAGGCGCGAGGTGACTTCGGGTGTCTCGTCGAAGCCGGTGTCGCTCATCGGGTTGGGCAGGCCGGCGTTGGGGTAGCAGCTGATGAAGGTGTCGCCCGCCACGCGGTTGAGTTCCTGCACGTAGGGCCGCATCAGGGCCGCGCCCAGCGCACAGTTCAGGCCGATGGCCAGCGGCTGCGCATGGCGCACGCTGTGCCAGAAGGCGGTGACGGTCTGGCCCGACAGGATGCGGCCCGAGGCGTCGGTCACGGTGCCGCTGATGATGATCGGCAGGCGCTCGCCGCTGGCCTCGAAGTACTCGTCGACGGCGAACAGCGCCGCCTTGGCGTTGAGCGTGTCGAAGATGGTCTCGACCAGGATCACGTCCGCCCCGCCCTGCACCAGCGCCTCGGTCTGCTCGTAGTAGGCGGCGCGCAGGGTCTCGAAGTCGACGTTGCGCGCGCCCGGGTCGTTCACGTCGGGGCTGATGCTGGCGGTCTTGGGCGTGGGGCCGAGGGCGCCGGCCACGAAGCGCGGCTTGTCCGGCGTGCTGAACTTGTCGCAGGCGGCGCGGGCGAGCTTGGCGGATTCGAGGTTCATCTCGCGCGCCAGGTGCGCCATGTCGTAATCCTCCTGCGCCACGGTGGTCGCGCCGAAGGTGTTGGTCTCGATCAGGTCGGCGCCCGCGGCCAGGTAGCCCTCGTGGATGTCGCGGATGACGTCGGGGCGCGTGAGCGACAGCAGTTCGTTGTTGCCCTTCACGTCCTTGTGGAAATCCTTGAAGCGCTCGCCGCGGTACTGCGCCTCGCCGAGCTTGAAGCGCTGGATCATCGTGCCCATGGCGCCGTCGAGGATGGCGATGCGTTGGGCGAGAATGCCGGGCAGCTCACGGGCACGGGTGTAGGCGGGCAGCGTCATGCGGCGATTGTAGGAATCGCGGCCTCGGCGCCGCCCCGCACTTCCGGCTGGCCCTGCCAACTTTCTGGGCGCCCCGCCGGTGTTTGACCGCTGTCATGACACCGTCCACAGGCCTCGGTTAGGGTTGCATGCCGCTGCCCGCCGGGCCGCGGCCGGATCGCCCTCTTTCTCCCTCGTCCTCTTCGTCACCGTGCGCGCAGGTCGCGCCTCTTCAGCTTCATGTCCGAATCGACTCTCCAGCCGGCGCCCCGCCCGCTGCCCCCCGAGGTGCCGTTGCCGCACCGCAAGACCATCCGCGGCTGGCTGCTGCCGCTCGTCCAGCGCAGCACGCTGCGCCCCGTCCTGCTGCTGGTGCTGGACTACCTGCTCTTCTTCGCCCTGGCCGCCGCCGCCGTGCTGCTGGAGGCCGGCTGGGCCCGCGCCCTGGCCGGGCTGGCTTGCGGCTTCGTGATCGGGCGGCTGTTCATCATCGGCCACGACGCCTGCCACCAGAGCCTGACGCCGCACCGACGCCTGAACCGGTGGCTGGGCCGCATCGCCTTCCTGCCCTCGCTCACGCCCTACAGCCTGTGGGACATGGGGCACAACACGGTGCACCACGGCTTCACCAACCTCAAGGGCGTGGACTTCGTCTGGGCGCCGCTCACGCAGAGCGAGTACGAGGCGCTGCCGCCCGGCCGGCGGCTGATGGAGCGCCTGTACCGCAGCGGCTGGGCGCCCGGCGTGTACTACATGGTCGAGATCTGGTGGCGCCGCATGATCGCGCGCGACCGCACGGCCAACGCCGAGCGGCCGGTGTTCTCGCGCGACTGCGCCCTGGTGCTGGGCTTCGCCACGCTGTGGCTGGCGGTGCTGGCGGGGGTGTCCTTCGCCACCGGGCGTGCGCTGCTGCCGATGCTGGGCTTCGCCTTCGTGCTGCCGGTGCTGTTCTGGTTCGCGATGATCGGCTTCGTGGTGTACGTGCACCACACGCACGTCAAGGTGTCGTGGCACGACGACCGCGCCGCCTGGCAGCGCGCACAGCCTTTCGTGTCGACCACCGTGCACCTGACCTTCCCCTGGCGCATCGGCAGCCTGATGCACCACATCATGGAGCACACCGCGCACCACGTGGACATGAGCATCCCGCTCTACAAGCTCAAGGCTGCGCAGGCGCGCATCGAGGAACTGCTGCCCGGGCGCATCGTGATCCAGCGCTTCTCGTGGCGCTGGTACTTCGGCACGGCGCGCCGCTGCAAGCTGTACGACTTCACGCGCCGCTGCTGGACCGACTTCCAGGGCCGCGCGACCAGCGAGCCGGCGCCGTTGCCGCTCGCGGCGGCCTGATCCGGCCAATTGGTTTTTTCAAGCCAAATCGGCCTGCAACGCCCGCCAGTCGGGCGCGAGCAGCTATCGATTCGATAGCAAATTGGGAGAAGGCCGCTCAGCGCGGCATCGGCTGCCCGCGCGCCCAGCCGGGGCGCATCGGGAACATCGGCTCGCCCGGGCCGCCGCGCGGTGCGAGCTCGATGACCGTGGCGCCACCGTAGTAGCCATAGCCCCAGGGCTGCACCAGGTAGACGCCGGTGACGGCGCCGTTGTTGATGACGCCGCGCTGCGGCAGCGGCGTGCTGGTGCGGTGGTCGAGGCTGTCCTGCTCCTGCACCGCCTGCAGGCGGCTCTCGGCCACCCAGCCGCGGGCGCCGCTCTCGAGTTCGACCTCGCACCAGCCACGCTGCTCGGTGCAGCCGTAGACCCAGGCAGGCACCGTGCGCGGCACGCGCTGCGTGACCGCATCGCGGGTGGACGGCCCGGCCCGCAGCACGCTGCCGGCGCGCAGGTCGGCGTCGACGGGTTGTTGTTGTTGCTGCTGGGCGCCGGCACCGAGGTGGGTCAGGCCGGCGGCCACCACGGCGGCGGCCAGCAAGGCGGATCGGCTCGGACTGCGCATGCGGTGCTCCCTCTTCTTTCTGTGGACGAGGCCGCGATGGTACGGCGCTGCGTGTCCGCCGGGAAGCGCTCGTCTTTTGATAGCGGCCGACGCAGGCAGGGCGGGCGCTGGAGCCCTTTTTGGCTCAAGAATCCGCCGGATCCCAGCGGACCGCGATCAGCCGTGCATCACGGCTGGCCGGCGTCAGCTCCCAGCTCTGCGGTTGCTCGGCCCACCAGAGGCCATCCCAGGTCTTGAGCAGGCCGGCGCCGCGCAGGTGGTAGTGCCCCTGCACGCTGAACAGCAGGCCATAGGCGCAGCGCGGCAGGGCGTGTGCCTGGCTGAACACCGAGACGGTCGCCTTGCCGCCTTCGCGCCGCGCCATCACGTTGAAGTCGGTGGACGGGCCGCCGAGCAGTTCGCAGCGTAGCGCCACGTCGCCGCTGAAGGCGAAGGGGTCGTGCAGCGTGTCGAGGCGTTGGCGCACGCCCTCGCCCTCCAGCCAGACGCCGTCGCCGTCCAGCAGCACGATGGTGCGGTCCACGCCCGGGAAGGCCGAGAAGGGCCCGGGCGCGGCGATGCTGGCCACGCTCACGCGCCAGTCGAAACCGTGCATGTCGGCGCTTGGCGGCCAGCACAGGATCTCGCGCGTGCTGCCGCCGCCGTTCTTCCACGGGCTGACGGGCAGTTCGTCGAGCTTGAAGCGTTCATAGGCCATGGCGTCTCTCCCGGTGCGTGCCTTCAGCGCGCCGGCCCTCCCGGCGGCGTCGCACTGCCAAATGTCGCAGCAGCCGCGCCGGGGCACCAGCCGGCGTGCAATACACCCCCGCCGCGGTGAGAAAAGGCCTCGGGCGGGCGCGTCAAGCGCCCAGAATCTCGCGCAGTGCGCCCACGAAATGCGCGTTGTCGTCCGAGGTGCCGACCGACACGCGGATGAAGGTCTCGAAGCCCGGCTCCTTCCAGGGCTTGACGATGATGCCGCGCGCGAGGAGCGCCTCGTTGACCGGGCCGTTCGGCCGCGCCAGGTCGATGAACAGGAAGTTGGCGGCCGATGGCGCGATGCGCAGGCCGGGCACCCCCATTGCCAGCAGCTGTCGCGCGAGCACCTCGCGCTGGACCACGGTCTCTTCGACGGCCTTCTCCATGAAGGCTTCGTCGGCCCACGCAGCCAGGGCGGCCGCCTGCGCAGCCTCGTTGACGTGGAAGGGGGTGCGCACACGGTCCAGCCACTGGATGAGCGACGCGTCCGACGCGACGCCATACCCGACGCGCAAGGCAGCCAGCCCCCACGCCTTCGAGAAGGTGCGCAGCACGATCCAGGGCCGCTGCTGCGCGCGCAGCACGGCCAGCGCATCCGGAAAGCCGTGCGCCAGGCGCGCGTATTCGTAGTAAGCCTCGTCGATCACCAGCAGCGTGCCGGCGGGCGTGGCGTCCACCAGGCGGGCGAAGGACCGCGCGTCGAACATGCACCCCACCGGGTTGGAGGGATTGGCCAGCATCGCCATCTTCGGCCCGCGCGCCAGCGCCTCGCACCAGGCATCGGCATCGAACTCGAGCGTGGGCGTCAGTGCCAGCAGCTCGACCTGCGCGCCCATCATGCGGGGGTAGATCTCGTGCAGACCGAAGGCCGGCCGCTGGGTGAGCACGCGGTCGCCGGGCGACAGGAAGGCCTGGCAAAGCATCTGCAGGATGGATTCGGAGCCGTTGCCGATCACGATCTGCTCCGCCTGGGCGCCGGTGCGCTCGGCGATGGCGGCGCGCAGCGCGGTGCAGTTGGCGTCCGGGTAGGTGCCGGCGCGCCGTGCCAGGTCCGCCAGTGCATTCGCCACGGCGGGGCTCGCGCCATAGGGGTTCTCGTTGCTGGCGAGCCGCGCGATGTGCTCGACCCCGTAGCGGCGCCGCACGGCATCGGACGACAGGCCCGCGTTGTAGGCCGGAAGGCCGGGCACCTCGGGGCGCACGAGTTCGCGGATGGCGGATGCATTCATAGATCGAAGACCTTCCCTGGATTGAGCAGTCGATGAGGATCGAGCGCGTGCTTGATCGCACGCATGGCGGCGAGCTCGGCGGGCGTGCGGCTGGCACCGAGGTGCGGCTTCTTGTGCAGGCCGATGCCGTGCTCGGCCGAGACGCTGCCGCCGAACGCGGCCACCTGCGCGTACACGATGCGCTCGAACTCGCCGGCTTCGCCGCCGATCGAACGGCCGTCGGTCGTGATGTGCAGGTTGCTGTCGCCGACATGGCCGAAGAACAGGGAGTGATGCGATGGCCAGCGCGCGTCGAGGGCGGTGCGGCATACCTCGGCGAAGCGGCCGATGTCGCGCATCGGCAGGCTCACGTCGAGGTTGATCGGCGGATGCATGTGCACCGGCAGTTCCGCCGTGGCCTCGCGGATCTTCCAGAACGACTGCGCCTGGGACTGAGACTGCGCGAAGGCCGCATCGACGGCGAAGCCGTCCTCCATGGCGCCGGCCAGCGCCTCTTCGAGCGCGTCGCGCAGCGGCGCCTCGGCATCGCCAACCACATCGACCAGTGCGACGAACGGGTGCGCCGACTCGAAGGGCTCGCGCAGCATCTGCCACCGCAGCGAGGTCTCGACGAAGTCGCGCCACATGAGCTCGAAGGCCGCCACGGCACCGGGGAACCGCGCCTGCAGCCGCCCGAGCAGCGCCAGCGCCGCATCGAAGTCCGGCAGGGCCACCAGCGTGGTCGCACGTGCGCGGGGCGCCGGGTGCAGGCGCAGCACCGCGCGCGTGATCACGCCCAGCGTGCCTTCGGCGCCGATGAAGAGCTGCTTGAGGTCGTAGCCGGTGTTGTTCTTGATCATCGGCCGCAGCATCGGCAGCACACTGCCATCGGCCAGCACCACCTCGAGGCCCAGCGTCTGCTCGCGCATCATCCCGAACTGCAGCACGCCGTTGCCGCCCGCGTTGGTCGCCAGGTTGCCGCCGATCTGGCAGGACCCTCGCGCGCCCAGATCGACGCCGAACTGCAGGCCCTGCGCGGCGGCAGCCTGCTGCACCGCCTCCAGCGTGGCGCCGGCCTGCACCGTGACGGTGGCAGCCGCAGCATCCAGCGACTCGACGGCGTTCATCCGGTCCAGCGACAGCGCGATGCCGTCGGCGCAGGGCACCGCCGCGCCGGCCAGGCCGGTGAGCCCACCCTGCGGCACGACCGGCACGCGGTGTGCGCTGCACAGGCGCAGCACCGCCGACACCTCTCGCGTCGAACGCGGACGCACCAGCGCGAGCGGCTGCACCGGTGCCATGCCGCTCCAGTCGGTGCGGTGCCGCACGGGGATCGCGTCGCCCGTCTGCACGCGGTCGGGCCCGATCTCGCGGGACAGGGCGTCGAGCAGCGCCACGCGCCTCAACCCTTGCGCGATTCGACGAACTGCAGCACCGCTTCGAGCATGCGCCGCAGGTGCGGCTGGATGCGCACCGCGACCTCCGGCAGGTAGTCGAAGGGCAGGGCTTCCTGCATGTAGCTGCTCTGCGTCATCTCGAGCTGCACCGCGTGCACGCCCTGCGCGGGCTGGCCATGGTGGCGCGTGATGTAGCCGCCGGTGAAGCGGCCGTTGAGCACACTGGTGAAGCCGCTCGCCTGCTTTGCGATGCCGAGCAGCGTCTGCGCCAGCGCCGGATCGCAGCTCGCGCCCTGTGCGGTGCCCAGGTTCAGGTCGGGCAGCCGGCCCTCGAAGAAGCGCGGCAGCACCGAGCGGATCGAATGCGCATCCCACAGCGCGGCGACGCCGTGCTGCGCCTTGATGCGCGCCAGTTCGTTGGCCAACTGCTGGTGGTAGGGCTGCCAGATGGCCTCGCGGCGCGCGGCGATCTCGGCCTCTTCGGGGCCGGCGCCGTCGGCGTAGACCGGGGTGTGGTCGAAGGTGTCGACCGGGCACAGCCCGGTGACGCTCTGCCCCGGGTACAGGCTGGCGCCGTCCGGCGGACGGTTGAGGTCGACGACATAGCGCGAGTGCGTCGCGACCAGCACCGACGCACCGAGTGCGTCCGCGAAGTCATACAGGCGTTCGAGGTGCCAGTCGGTGTCGGGCACCTGCCGCGCCTCGTCGGTCAGCCGCGCCGCGAGCTGCGATGGCACATGGGTGCCGACGTGCGGCATCGAGATCAGCAAGGGCCGTGTCCCGCGGCGGAAGCGGAACGGCGGCTCGGTGGTGGTGAAAGACATGGGTCAGTCCTTGGCGAGAAGTTGGCTGCGCGCGGCCACGAAGGCCGCTGAGGCCTCGCGGTGCAAGGCGTGTCGGGCGGCGCCCACGCGCACCTGCCCCGCGACATACACCGCGTCGAGCGCGGAGCTGCGATGGCTCGCGAACACATGTGACGAGAGCATTTCCGGCGCGGGGAGCCCCTGCAGCGCGACGTGCGATGCATCGAGCACCACGAAGTCGGCCTGCTGGCCCACCGCAAGCCCGCCGATGGTGCGGCCCGCAGCCTGCGCGCCGCCCTGCACGGCCGCGAGCGTCAACGCGGTGGCGACCTCGCGGTGCGCGGCGTCGGCGCCCACATTGCGCTGGCGCGTGACCAGGCGCTGGCCGTACTCCAGCATCATGAGTTCTTCAGCCGCGTTCACGCAGGCATGGCTGTCGGAGCCCACACCCCAGCGACCGCCGGCCGCTCGCCAGGCGTTGAAGTCGAAGACGCCGTCCCCGAGGTTCGCCTCGGTGGTCAGGCACAGCCCCGCGACCGCGCCGCTGGCCGCCGCGCGCCGGTATTCGTCGGCGTCCATGTGTGTGGCGTGGACGAGGCACCAGCGCGCATCGACCGGGGCATGGTCGAGCAGCCACGCGACCGGCCGCTGGCCGCTCCAGGCGAGGCAGGCATCGACCTCGCCGGTCTGCTCCGCGATGTGGATGTGGACCGGCGCCGCCGCGTCGATCGCGTCGAGCCCCGCCAGCGCATCGCGCAGCGCATCGGCCGGCACCGCGCGCAGCGAATGCGGCGCGAGGCCGAGCCGCGCGCCCTGCGCTTCGCACAGCGGGCGCAGGCGCTCTAGCAGCCGCAGCATGGACTCGGTCGGGCGGATGAAGCGCCGCTGGCCTTCGCGCGGCGCAGGCCCGCCGAAGCCGCTGGTCTGGTAAAGCACAGGAAGAAGCGTGAGGCCGATGCCGGTGCGCTTCGCCGCGCGCAGCAGCGCGAGCGCGAGTTCGGCATCGTCGGCGTAGGGCTTGCCGTCGACATCGTGGTGCAGGTAGTGGAATTCGCACACCGAGGTGTAGCCCGCCTCCAGCATCTCGACGTAGAGCCAGGTCGCGATCGCCTCGACCTGCGCGGGCGAGATCTTCCCGGCGAAGCGGTACATCAGCGTACGCCAGCTCCAGAAGCTGTCCTGTGCGGCACCGCGGAATTCGGTCAGGCCGCCGAAGGCGCGCTGGAAGGCGTGCGAATGCAGGTTCGGGACGCCGGGGAGCACGGGTCCGACGGCGCGTGGCGTCGTGCTCGCCGGGGCGCTACCGGGCGTCACGGCCGTGAGTTGGCCAGCGGCGTTCCATTCGAACAGGACCTGGCGCGCCCAGCCCGTGGGCAGCAAGGCGTCGGCAGCAAACAGGCTGCCGGCCAACGGAGAAACGGAATCAGGCAACGGCTTGCTCCAGCAGCCCGGACGCGATCCGCCCTTGCCGCACGATGGTGCGTGGCGGCTGCTGGCCGAACCAGTAGGCCAGCTCGGCAGCATCGCGCAGCGACCAGAGCACGAAGTCGGCGGGCCGGCCGACACCGAGCGCGCCATGCGTGTCCTGCAGCCCCAGCGCACGCGCCGCGTGGCGTGTGATGCCGGCCAGCGCTTCGGGCACGGTGAGCCGGAACAGCGTGCAGGCCATGTTGGCCATCAGCAGCAGGCTCAGTGCCGGCGAGGTGCCGGGGTTGTGATCGGTCGACACGGCCATGGGCACGCCGGCGGCGCGCAGGGCCTCGATGGGCGGCAGGTGCGTGTCGCGCAGCGTGTAGTACGCGCCGGGCAGCAACACGGCCACGGTGCCGGCCTCACGCATCGCAGCGATGCCTTCGGCCGACAGGTGTTCGATGTGATCACAGGACAGCGCACCGTAGCGCGCGGCCAGTGCGGCACCGCCCATGTCGGAAAGCTGTTCGGCATGCAGCTTGACCGGCAGGCCCAGTGCGCGCGCGGCCTCGAAGACGCGCTCCGTTTCTTCCAGCGAGAACGCGATGTGCTCGCAGAACACGTCGACGGCATCGACCAGGCCCTCCTCGGCCAGCGCGGGCATCATCTCGTTGCACACGAGGTCGATGTAGTCGCCGCTGCGGCCCGCGTACTCGGGCGGCAGTGCGTGTGCGCCGAGAAAGGTGGTGCGCACGGTCACGCCATGCTCCTGGCCCAGCCGGCGTGCGACGCGCAGCTGCTTGCGCTCGTGTTCGAGCGAAAGGCCGTAGCCCGACTTGATCTCGATGGCACATACGCCATCGGCCAGCAGCTGTTCGAGACGCACAGCCGATTGCGCGTAGAGCGCATCTTCATCGGCTTCACGCGTCGCGCGCACCGACGAGACGATGCCGCCGCCGGCTTTCGCGACCTCCTCGTAGGTCGCGCCCGCGAGGCGCATGGCGAACTCGTTGGCCCGCTGGCCGCCGTACACGAGGTGCGTGTGGCAATCGACGAGTCCGGGCGTGACGAGCGCCCCGCCGCCATCGAAGCGCGGGAGGCCGCCGAAAGCGGATGGCAGGCTGTCGCGCCCGCCGATCCAGCGGATCACGCCGCCGGCGACAACGACGGCTGCGTCGCCGTCGACCTCACCGCCATCCGCCAGCGCATCCGGTGCCAGGCGCAGGCGATCCCAGACGCCGTCGGCCGAGGGAAGCTTGGAGATGCTCATGGCGTCATGCACCCGAACGAGACCGTGCCATGCGGACTTCTCCGGCTGCGCTTACTTGACCATCGGCAGGTTCAGGCCCTGCTTCTTCGCGGTGGCGACCGCGATGTCGTAGCCGGCATCGGCGTGGCGCATCACCCCGGTGGCCGGGTCGTTGAACAGCACGCGCTCGATGCGCCGGGCCGCCGCGTCGGTGCCGTCGCAGACGATGACCACGCCCGAGTGCTGCGAGTAGCCCATGCCGACGCCGCCACCGTGGTGCAGGCTGACCCAGGTCGCGCCCCCCGCGGTGTTGAGCAGCGCATTGAGCAGGGGCCAGTCGCTCACGGCATCGGTGCCGTCCTTCATCGCCTCGGTCTCGCGGTTGGGACTGGCGACCGAGCCGGTGTCGAGGTGGTCGCGGCCGATCACGATCGGCCCCTTGAGCTCACCGCTCTTCACCATCTCGTTGAACGCGAGACCCGCCTTGTGGCGCTCTCCGAGGCCCAGCCAGCAGATGCGCGCCGGCAGGCCCTGGAACGCGATGCGGTCGCGCGCCATGTCGAGCCAGCGGTGCGTGTGCTTGTTCTCGGGGAACAGCTCCTTGATCTTCGCGTCGGTCTTGTAGATGTCTTCCGGATCGCCCGAAAGCGCGACCCAGCGGAACGGCCCCTTGCCTTCGCAGAACAGCGGCCGGATGTAGGCCGGCACGAAGCCCGGGAAGTCGAAGGCGTTCTTCACGCCTTCATCGAAGGCGACCTGGCGGATGTTGTTGCCATAGTCGACCGTCGGGATGCCCATCGCCTGGAAGTCCAGCATGGCCTGCACGTGCACCGCGCACGACTTGGCGGCGTCCTGCGTCAGGCGTGCGTGCTCTGCCGGATCCTGCTGCGCGGCCTTCCATTGCGCGACGGTCCAGCCGATCGGCAGGTAGCCATTGATGAGGTCGTGCGCCGAGGTCTGGTCGGTCACGAGGTCGGGTTGGATGCCGCCGGCCTTCGCGCGCTTCACCAGCTCGGGCAGGATCTCGGCCGCGTTGCCAAGCAGCGCGATCGAGACCGCTTCCTTCTTCGCGGTGTGGTGCTTGATGAGTTCGATCGCGTCGTCGATGTCCTTGGCCTGCTTGTCGACGTAGCGTGTGCGCAGGCGGAAGTCGATGCTGGACTGCTGGCATTCGATGTTGAGCGACACCGCGCCGGCCAGCGTGGCGGCCAGCGGCTGCGCGCCGCCCATGCCGCCGAGGCCGGCGGTGAGGATCCACTTGCCGCCGAGGTCGTTGCCGTAGTGCTGGCGTCCGGCTTCGACGAAGGTCTCGAAGGTGCCCTGCACGATGCCCTGGCTGCCGATGTAGATCCAGCTGCCGGCGGTCATCTGGCCGTACATGA